>NZ_VIVR01000001.1:3330320-3633076 GCF_007828955.1 Kitasatospora atroaurantiaca
GGCCACGATGACGACCGGACCGGCCAGCGCCTCCAGGTCGCCGATCTCGGCCTCGCCGTCGGCGGCCAGGCCGACCACGGTCAGGCCCGCCTTCTGGTACGCCTCCAGCGCGCGGGTCATGTTGGTGGCACGGGCCACGGGCAGCCGGGCCGCCGCGCCGGAGGAGGTCTTCCAGGCACCCGCGGTCATCCCGGCCGCCCGGCGCTCGGGGATCACCACGCCGTGTGCGCCGAAGGCGGCGGCGGAGCGGACCACGGCACCCAGGTTCCGGGAGTCGGTGACCCCGTCCAGCGCGATCACCAGCGCGTCCTCGGCGTTGTCCGCGGCGTCCGCCAGCAGGTCCTCGGGGTGCGCGTACTCGTACGGCGGGACCTGGAGCACCAGGCCCTGGTGGTTCATCTGGCCGGTCATGTTGTCCAGCTGCTGGCGCGGGGCCTCCATCAGCGGGATGGCCCGCTCGTTCGCCGCCTGGAGGGCCTCGCGCACGCGGTCGTCCATGTCGATGAACTGCTGGACGTACAGCGCGGTGGCGGGCACGCCGCCGCGCAGCGCCTCCACCGTCGAGTTGCGGCCGAAGACCAGCTCGGCCGCGCCGGCGCCACCGCGCCCGCCACGGCCGCCGCCACCGGCCCGGCGCATGCCGGCCCGGGCCTTGGCGTCCCGCTCGCGCTTCAGCGCGGCGTTCGCCTGGCGCTGCTTGGGGTGACCCTTGCGGGCCTCGCCGGGCGGGGTCGGGCCCTTGCCCTGGAGTGCCTTCCGGCTGTGGCCGCCGGTCCCGACACTCGCGCCCTTCTTCGATCCGGGGTTGCGTCGGTTCCTGCGTGCGCTGTTGCCGGCCATGGCTGTACTTCCTTCTGTCTCGCACGCCCGACGGCGATTCCGTCTTCGACATGCTCTGCGTCATGCGGGAGGGCCGCACCGGGTCCGGTACGGCCCACCCTCACCCCTCACCACAAGGGGTTACTGGTTGGTTGCTCGCTACTTGTTGATCGTCCAGCGGGAGCCGGACGGGGTGTCCTCGATCGACAGTCCGGCCAGGGTGAGCTGGTCGCGGATGGCGTCCGAGGTGGCGAAGTCCTTGCGGGCCCGAGCCGCCTGCCGCTGCTCCAGCACCAGCTGGACCAGTGAGTCGACCACGCCGTGGAGGTCGTCACCACGGTCGGCGCCGGCCCACTGCTCGTCGAGCGGGTCGAGACCCAGTACTCCGAGCATCGCACGGACCTCGGCCAGACGCGCTACCGCGTTCTCCTTGTCGTCCGCCGTCAGCGCGCTGTTGCCCTGCCGGACGGCGGTGTGCACGACCGCGAGCGCCTGCGGCACACCCAGGTCGTCGTCCATCGCCTCGGCGAAGGCGAGCGGCACCTCGGGCGCCGCGTCGACCGCGCCGCAGCGTTCGACCACGCGCTGGATGAAGCCCTCGATCCGGGCGAACCCGGTCTCGGCCTCGCGCAGCGACTCCTCGCTGTACTCGATCATCGAGCGGTAGTGCGGGGCGGCCAGGTAGTAGCGGAGCACGATCGGGCGCCAGCGCTGCACCATCTCGGAGATCAGCACCGAGTTGCCGAGCGACTTGCTCATCTTCTCGCCGCTCATGGTGACCCAGGCGTTGTGCACCCAGAAGTTCGCGAAGTCGTCGCCGAAGGCCTTGGACTGGGCGATCTCGTTCTCGTGGTGCGGGAAGATCAGGTCGAGCCCGCCGCCGTGGATGTCGAAGGCCTTGCCCAGGTACTTGTGCGCCATCGCCGAGCACTCCAGGTGCCAGCCCGGACGGCCTCGGCCCCACGGGGTGTCCCAGCTGGGCTCACCCTCCTTGGCCCGCTTCCACATCGCGAAGTCGCGCTTGTCGCGCTTGCCGGTCTCGCCGGCGCTCTCCGGCTGCAGGAGGTTCTCCAACCGCTGGTTGGAGAGCCCGAGATACTGCGGGAACGTGGTGACGGCGAAGTAGACGTTGCCCTCGGACTCGTAGGCGTGCCCCTTCGAGATGAGGTGCTGCATCATCTCGATCATCTCGGGGATGTGCCCGGTGGCCCGCGGCTCCACCGACGGCGGCAGGCAGCCGAGCGCCGAGTAGCCGTCGTTGAAGGCGCGCTCGTTCTCGTACGCGATCTGCCACCACGGGGTGCCGAGCTCGCGCTCCTTGGCGATCACCTTGTCGTCGATGTCGGTGACGTTGCGGACGAAGGTGACGTTGTAGCCGCGGTAGAGGAACCACCGGCGCATCACGTCGAAGTTGAGGTTGGACCGGATGTGTCCGATGTGCGGGGCCGCCTGGACGGTCGCGCCACACAGGTACATCGAGACACAGCCCGGTACAAGCGGGACGAAGTCGCGTACCTGGCGGGTGCTGGTGTCGTACAGGCGAAGGCTCACAGCGTCAAGCGTAGTGGGCGGCAGGGGGTGCCCCGCCACCTTTCGGGGACGGGGGCCGTCACATCTTTGGCCATATCCACGGCCGACGCCCGCCGGATGTTCCGCTTCGGCTAACGCCGTTCGTACACCAGCGCCGTCGCGAGCGCGGCCAGCCCCTCGCCCCGGCCGGTCAGGCCCAGTCCGTCGGTGGTGGTGCCCGAGACGGAGACCGGGGCACCGACCGCCGCGGAGAGCACCGCCTGCGCCTCGGCCCGGCGCTTGCCGACCTTCGGGCGCACCCCAATCACCTGAACGGAGACGTTTCCGATCTCGAAACCCGCCTCCCGGACGATCCGGGCCGCCTCGGTGAGCAGCTTCACGCCGGACGCGCCGGACCACTCGGGCCGGTCGGTGCCGAAGTGTGCGCCCAGGTCACCGACCCCGGCGGCGGAGAACAGCGCATCACAGGCCGCGTGCGCCGCGACGTCGGCGTCCGAGTGCCCGGCCAGGCCGAACTCGGAGTCCGGCCACTCCAGACCGGCGACCCAGAGCGGTCGGCCGGCCTCGAAGGCGTGCACATCGGTGCCGATGCCGATGCGGGGGACCAGCGGGTCAGAAACCATCGGAGGCCCTCCGTCGGGCGAGTACGGCCTCGGCGAGGACGAGGTCCAGCGGGCGGGTCACCTTGAAAGCCTCCTCGTGACCGGGCACCACGACCACCCGGCCGCCGAATCGCTCGACCAGCCCGGCATCGTCGGTGACCGGCGGAAGACCGCCGGAGGCCTCCTCGGCGAGGGCCTTCTCGTGCACCTCGTGCAGGACCTCGCGGCGGAACCCCTGCGGGGTCTGCACTGCACGCAGCGTGGCCCGGTCGGGCGTGTCCACCACTGGCTCGGGCCCGCCGCCGGCCTGCGGCTCGACCCGCTTCACCGTGTCGGCCAGCGGCACGGCGGGCACCACGGCCTCGGCGCCGGCGCGGACGGCCGCGGCGACGGCGTCCACCACCTCCACCGGGACCAGCGGGCGGGCCGCGTCGTGCACCAGGACGATCTCGACCTCGGCCGGGATCGCCGCCAGGCCCAGGCGCACCGACTCCTGCCTGGTCGCCCCGCCGGCCACCACCCGGATGTCCTTGCCGTCCAGCCCGTGGTTGTCGAGCAGCGCGGCCACCTCGGCCACGCCGTCCGGCGGAGCCGCGACGACCACCAGGCCCACGGCCCGGCTGCGCGCCAACGCCCGTACGGCGTGCACCAGCAGGGGCACCCCGCCGAGTTCGCGCAGGGCCTTCGGGGCTCCCGGCCCGAGCCGCTCGCCCCGCCCGGCGGCGGGGACGACGGCTGCTGCGACTGCTGCTGTGGCGTTCAGGTTTCGCTCCTTCGGCGAAGTGGGTATGGCCATGGCGTGCACGACGGGTGCACGGCACGGATCCCTTCCAACTGCTAGCCCGTGGACCTCTGCAACCCTGCTGTGAACCGCGTGGACCAGGCACGGCCAGGCACCGACCCCGCCGGACCGGCCGCCGTCCACGATCCTCGGTACGGCGACGCCTGCCGTGCAGACATGCCGAACCGAGCCGAGACGGCGAAGCGCCGTGCCGAGGCGGCGAAGCACCCGGACATGCCGAACCGTCCGGACACGCCGAAGCGCCCGAGGTGCTGCTGCATCACCCGGGCACGTACGTGACCGTGATGACGCACCAACATCGGGCGCTGTGGCATTGCGGACTGACCGGGAGGATCGGGCCTAGGAGGCCAGGACCTCGTCGAGCAGCGTCTCCGCCTTGTCCTCGTTGGTGTTCTCGGCCAGCGCGAGTTCGCTGACCAGGATCTGCCGCGCCTTGGCGAGCATCCGCTTCTCACCGGCCGACAGACCGCGCTCACGCTCGCGACGCCAAAGGTCGCGCACAACCTCGGCGACCTTGATAACGTCACCAGAAGCGAGCTTCTCGAGGTTCGCCTTGTAGCGGCGGGACCAGTTGGTGGGCTCCTCGGTGTACGGTGCACGCAGCACCTCGAAGACCCGGTCCAGACCCTCCTGGCCGACTACGTCACGCACGCCGACGAACTCTGCGTTCTCGGCGGGCACGCGCAGCGTCAAGTCTCCCTGCTGCACCTTCAGCACCAGGTAGGTCTTGTCCACACCTTTGATCTGGCGAATTTCGATGGCCTCGATCAGCGCGGCCCCGTGATGGGGGTAGACCACCGTGTCGCCAACCTTGAACGTCATGTGACAGGACCCCTTCCGTGGCTTTCCAGAATAACACGCTTTTCGGCGCACCCGAAGGGCGTTTTCGCAGGTCAGGGCGGGTCTCGGGGCTTGACAAGCACCCCCATGACGTGCTGCGACCGGTGTTCGACGAAGGCTTCTCGCAGGTCGGAGGCGGTGCGTGCACCCGACGAAACCTGTGGCAACACTGCCGAAACCATGATTGGATCTTGAGTTTTCGCCGCATATCCGGCCGTGACCGGTTCGTGATCCGATCTTGGTCCGTTCCCGCGCCCGGCCCGGCTCCGGTCCCACTCCGGAACCTCGCACGGCACGGGGTCCGCCGGGTGTGTCGTTCGTGGGCGGCAAGGCTCGGCAGTTTCAGTCGGTACGCGACACGGGGCCACCCCGTGAGAAGCGGATAAGTGCGGTCGGTAATCTGAGCCCTGACCACCCGACACGTGATCCAAGGAGAAGCCGCCGCCGTGAGCCGCAGCCTTCGACGCGGCGCCATCGCCGCCCTCGTCCTCGCCGCGATCGTCCCGCTGTCCGCCTGCGCCGCCGGGAACACTCCCGACACGCTGGCGGTCACGCCGGACAACGCGTCGACGTCGATCGGTAACGACCTCAAGCTCAACAACATCGTGGTGGTGACCAAGGCCGACACCGCCGCCGAACAGACCGGCCCGGCGAACGTCACGGTCAACATCAGCAACTCGGGCACCTCGCCCGAGACCCTGCAGTCCATCACCGTGGGCGAGGGCTCCACCGCGACCTTCACCACCGACAAGGGCGCTCCGCTGTCGGAGATCGTCATCCCGGCGGGCGGCTCGGTGCTGCTCGGCGGTGAGGGCCAGCCGGTCGCGCACCTGAGCTCGGCGGCCCTGACGGTCGGCGGTTTCGCTCCGACCTCCTTCTCCTTCGCCAAGGCCGGCAAGGTCGGCACCCAGGCCCAGGTCCTTCCGGCCAAGGGTCCTTACGCGGCCTACGGCCCGGGCGGCTCCGAGGTGACGGCTCTGCCGTCGGCCACGGCCTCGGTCGCGCCGTCGGCCTCCGCCTCGGCGTCCGCCACGGCCTCGGCTTCCACCTCGGCCTCGGCCGGTGCTACCGCGAGCGGCTCGGCGAGCGCCTCCGCCACGGCCACGCACTGACGTGGATGTGCGAAGGGCCCCTGCCCGGCAGGGGCCCTTCGCACGCTCCGCCGCTTACCGCCGGCGGTTTACGGCTCGAACTTGTAGCCGAGGCCACGCACGGTGACCAGGTAGCGCGGCGCGCCCGGGTCCGGCTCGATCTTCGCCCGCAGGCGCTTGACGTGGACGTCCAGGGTCTTGGTGTCACCGACGTAGTCGGCGCCCCAGACCCGGTCGATCAGCTGCATCCGGGTCAGCACCCGGCCCGCGTTGCGCAGCAGCATCTCGAGCAGGTCGAACTCCTTGAGCGGCAGGTCGACCTTGGCGCCGTCCACCGTGACCACGTGCCGGTCGACGTCCATCCGGACCGGGCCGGCCTCGAGCGCGCCGGGGCCGCCGCCGTCCGCGTTGCCGTTGCCGTCCTCGCCCCGGCGGCGCAGCACCGCCCGGATCCGGGCGACCAGCTCGCGGGTGGAGTAGGGCTTGGTGACGTAGTCGTCCGCCCCTATCTCCAGGCCGACCACCTTGTCGATCTCGCTGTCCTTGGCCGTGACCATGATCACCGGGACGTTGGACCGGACCCGGAGCTGGCGGCAGACCTCGGTGCCGGGCAGGCCGGGGAGCATCAGGTCGAGCAGCACCAGGTCGGCGCCATTGCGTTCGAACTGCTCCAGCGCGTCGGGGCCGGTGGCGGCGATCGCCACCTCGAAGCCCTCCTTGCGGAGCATGTACGAGAGGGCGTCGCTGAACGACTCCTCGTCCTCGACCACCAGTACTCGGGTCACGATCGGGCCTCCGGGGCAGGATGGGGGTTTGCGGCTGATGTGGATGCGGTCAGGGGGAGTTCCGGCTGACGTTCCGTCGGGGCCTGCCCGGCGGGGAGCCGTACGGTGAAGGTGGAGCCCTGGCCCTCGACGCTCCATACCGACACGGTGCCGCCGTGCGAGGCGGCCACGTGTTTGACGATGGAGAGGCCGAGGCCGGTTCCGCCGGTGGCCCGGGAGCGGGCCGGGTCCACGCGGTAGAAGCGCTCGAAGATCCGCTCGCGGTCCTTCTCGGAGATGCCGATGCCCTGGTCCGTCACCGAGATCTCGATCAGCTCGCCGTCGGCCTCGCCGAGGGCGGCGGCGCTGGAGATCCGGCGGGTGGCGATGGCCACCCTGGTCCGGGGCGGGCTGTAGTTGACGGCGTTCTCGACCAGGTTACCGAGCGCGGCGGCCAGCTGGCCCCGGTTGCCGTGCAGGTAGAGGCCGCCGATGCCGCCCGCGGCGATGTGGATCTGCTTGGCGGCGGCCGGCTGGCGGCAGCGGTCGATGGCCTCGGCGATCAGCTCGTCGACCGGGACGGGCTCCGGGTCGATCATCAGCTGGTCGTCCTGGACCCGGGACAGGTCGATGATCTCCTGGACCAGGCTGGCGAGGCGGGTGGCCTCGATCTGCATCCGGCCCGCGAAGCGCTGAACGGCCTCGGGGTCGTCGGAGGCGTCGGCGACGGCCTCCGAGAGAAGGGAGAGCGCACCGACCGGGGTCTTGAGCTCGTGGCTGACGTTGGCCACGAAGTCCCGGCGGACGGCCTCGACCCGGCGGCGCTCGGTGAGGTCCTCGACCAGGACGAGGACCAGACGGGAGCCCAGTGGGGCGACGCGTACCGAGACCGCGAGCGGCTCGGCGGCACGGGCGACACCCGGCCGGGGCACCTCCAGCTCGACCTGGCGGATCTCGCCGTCGCGGCGGGTGGCCCGAGCCAGCGAGAGCATCTGCTCGACGGCCATCGCACCACCCCTGACCAGGCCCATCGCGTACGCGGCGGAGCTGGCCTTGACCACCTCGTCGCCCTCGCCCAGCACGATCGCGCAGGAGCGGAGCACCGAGAGCACGGTGTCCACGCCGGGCGGGAGCGGAGGCTCCTGCGCCGGCACGCTGCTGGCGGCAGTCCTGCTGCCCTTGCCGTTCTTACCCGTCTTGCTGCCGCTGCTACCCCTGGCCTGCTCGCGCTCGCTCCAGCGGAAGGCGATGGCGGCCGTGAGACCGACGCCGAGCCCGGCTATGGCGCAGGCAGCGGCGGCGGCCACATTCACGTCCATG
The DNA here is from genome assembly GCF_007828955.1 of Kitasatospora atroaurantiaca. Classification (NCBI taxonomy): domain Bacteria; kingdom Bacillati; phylum Actinomycetota; class Actinomycetes; order Kitasatosporales; family Streptomycetaceae; genus Kitasatospora; species Kitasatospora atroaurantiaca. The sequence goes on from NZ_VIVR01000001.1 coordinate 3,338,089, forward strand.
TGGCCAGCGTAAGCGCATCGCGTCGGCCTGCCCCCAGGGTGCGATCAAGGGATCGGCCGCGCGTTGCCGAGAATTCACCTTCAGGTTTCCACCGGTTCACTGCAGGGGTCGTGCGTGGTCGCTCGGACGGCCCAGTGTGGCTGGTGCAGCCCGTGTGGGGTTGGGGCCGGCGGCGTACACCTGCCGTGGGCTCCTGGGCGCGCGTACGATTCGCGCCACCAGCAGCGGCCGTCCGCACGGGAGTGCGGAGGGGCCGGTCGGCACCGCCACCGACACAGCTACTGAGGAGAGAGAGCAGCATGCGCGACGCGTACCACGAGGAACTCGACTCGATCAGCGACGGCCTGGTCGAGATGGCCCGGCTGGTCGGTTCGGCCATGGGCCGGGCCACCACCGCGCTGCTCGACGCCGACCTGGCGCTGGCGGAGAGCGTGATCGCCGCGGACGACAAGGTCAACGCCCTGCACCACGACCTGGAGAACCGGGCGATCGACCTGCTGGCCCGCCAGCAGCCGGTCGCGACCGACCTGCGGATCGTGGTCACCTCGCTGCGGATGAGCGCCGACCTGGAGCGCTGTGGCGACCTGGCCCGGCACGTCGCCAAGGTGGCCAGACTGCGCTTCCCCGAGACCGCGGTGCCGAACGACCTGCACCCGATCGTCCTGGAGATGGGACAGCTCGCCCAGCGCCTGGTGTCCAAGGCCGGCCAGGTGATCGCCACCAAGGACGTGGACGCCGCGCTGGAGCTGGAGCGGGACGACGACGCGATCGACGCGCTGCACCGCGAGCTGTTCTCGCACCTGCTGGACGACCGCTGGCAGCACGGCATCGAGACGGCCGTGGACGTGACCCTGGTCGGCCGGTACTACGAGCGTTTCGCCGACCACGCGGTGTCGGTGGCCAAGCGCGTGGTGTTCCTGGTGACCGGTGAGCACGCGGGCGACTTTGTCGCCGCGGCGGAGTCCGCCTCGGCCGAGTAGGCGGGCGGCGGAGCGGGCTGGGGGTTCGGAGCGGGGTCGGGGGCGCACGAGGTGTCGTGCGCCCGCACCCGCGCGCCCGTTGACGCCCCGTCATCGGCGGGGCTTCACTCAAGGGGTAGGCACACCGACGTGTGCCCGGAACGAGGAGGGCCCAGCACCATGAAGGCAACCCTGACCCCGACCAACCCACCCGCGAGCGCCACCGAGCCACCCGCACCTGCGCTGCTGCCGATCCTCGCCGCAGGCTGCGGGTGCGGCCCCGGCTGCGGCTGTGGCTGCCAGGCCGGCGCGCCGTGCCAGTGCGGCGGCGCCAGCGGAGGCTGCTGCGGCGGCCACTGATCCACCGGCAACCGCCGTCGGCCGGGCGCCCCTGTTCCTGGCAGGGGCGCCCGGCCGACGGTTGTTTCCCGCCGGTCCGGCCGACCGGTCAGAAGGTCACGTCGATGCAGGAGTAGAAGGCGTTCCCGGTGTCGGCGATCTCCCAGACCGCAAGCACCAGCTGGTGCCCGCTCCGGCCGGCCGGGAGGGTCGCGGTGTGGCTGAGGGTGCTCGGCGGCCGGGCTCCGTTGTAGGGAACGGTGAGGAACGGCGTGGTGTCCAGGTTGCTGCGGGTCAGCTTGGTGGCGGCGTTGTAGCCGGGCTTGGTGAGGAAGTAGCGGAACGACGTGGTCGCGTGCCGCGCCGTGAACTTCCAGGTGAAGGTGAGCCTCTGACCTTCCGTCACCTTGGTGGCCGGCCAGTTCCCGCCGCGCGGGTCGTCGAGCTGGGCGAACCTGCTGTTCCCGCCGGCGCAGAGGGTGCCGTCGGCAGGGCCGAGCGCCGGGAAGCCCTTGGGGCCCTCGACGCTCTGCGGCTCCCACTGGATGTCGCCGCAGTCGGCGACCGTCCCGGCCGCACACAGGGCGGCGCGGCTCGGCGGGGTGGAGATCCAGCCGTGCGACTGGGCGGGAAGCGCGGTGGCGAGCGGGACGGCCAGGGCCGCCGCGACCGCCGCGAGGATACGACGCTTGCGCATGGTGCTCCTTCCGCCGCTCGCCCACGGGCGAGCGCATGGGGGGTGGTCGGAGTACGCAGAGCACGGGCCGGTGGGGGTTTCTTGGCGTGCCCGCGCCAGGTCCGGCCTCATACGCTAGGAGCGTCGGGTGCGCGCGTCAATGGTCTGAACCACTATGCGGGCCAAGCTAGTTGACACAGAAAAGGTCCCGCTCCCCCACGCGAGGGAGCGGGACCTCCAGGCTCTCGGAGCCTTACTTCTTGCCCTGATTCTTGACGGCCTCGATCGCGGCCGCGGCCGCCTCGGCGTCCAGGTAGCGGCCGCCCTTGGCGAGCGGCTTGAAGTCCGCGTCCAGCTCGTACACCAGCGGGATGCCGGTGGGGATGTTCAGGCCGGCGATGTCCTCGTCGGAGATGCCGTCCAGGTGCTTGACCAGGGCGCGCAGGCTGTTGCCGTGCGCGGTGACCAGGACGGTCTTGCCGGCGGCCAGGTCCGGGACGATCGCGTCGTACCAGTACGGCAGCATGCGGTCGACGACGTCCTTGAGGCACTCGGTGCGCGGACGCAGCTCGCTCGGGATGTCGGCGTAGCGGGCGTCACCGGCCTGCGAGTACTCGTTGTCGTCGGCGAGCACCGGCGGCGGGGTGTCGTACGAGCGGCGCCAGAGCTGGAACTGCTCCTCACCGAACTCGGCGAGGGTCTGGGCCTTGTCCTTGCCCTGCAGGGCGCCGTAGTGGCGCTCGTTCAGCCGCCAGCTGCGGCTGACCGGGATCCAGTGCCGGTCGGCCTTGTCCAGGGCGATCTGGGAGGTGCGGATCGCACGGCGCAGCAGGGAGGTGTGCACCACGTCGGGGAAGAGGCCCTCGGCGGCGAGCAGTTCGCCACCGCGTGCGGCTTCCTTCTCGCCCTTCTCGTTGAGGTCGACGTCGACCCAGCCGGTGAAGAGGTTCTTCTGGTTCCACTGGCTCTCGCCGTGACGGAGCAGGATGAGTCGGTAGGTCGTGTCAGCCATGGCCCACAGCTTAATCGAGGCGAATAACCGCTGGCCGGGCCGATAGGGCGTCGGTAATGTGTGCTCGTCATTTGAGCCTCTTACCGTCTCGCTGAGCGGTCTCCCCTGCCCCGCTCCGCGGACCTCTGCCACCCCGGAGCCCCCATGCCCGCGCCCGTCCGCGACCGCCTCCGCTCGACTCTCTCGGAGACGGTCGGCGGCCTCCCGCGTGAGTTCTGGTGGCTCTGGACCTCGACGCTGGTGAACCGGCTCGGGGGCTTCGTGGTCACTTTCCTGGCCCTCTATCTGACCGCCGACCGCGGCTACTCCGCCTCGTACGCGGGCCTGGTCGCGGCCCTTTTCGGCCTGGGGGCGGCCATTGCGGCCGTCGGTGCGGGCGTGCTGACCGACCGGATCGGGCGGCGACCGACGCTGGTGGCCGCCCAGCTGTCCACAGCCGTCTTCACCGCGGTGCTCGGCTTCACGGACGGGCCGGTGGCCATCGCCGCGGTCGCCTTCCTGGTCGGGCTGACGAACAACGCGTCCCGGCCCGCCATCTCCGCGATCATCGCGGACATCGTGCCGGCCGAGAACCGGGTACGGGCCTTCTCCCTGAACTACTGGGCGATCAACATCGGCTTCGGCGTCTCGGCGGCGGCCGCCGGGCTGATCGCCACCCACGGCTATCTGACGCTCTTCCTGCTGGACGCGCTGAGCACGCTGCTCTGCGCGGCAGTGGTCTTCGTCACGATCCCGGAGACCAAGCCGACCGGCAGCGCGCCCGGCGCGCCCGGCGTTCCCGAAGGGGACGAGCCCGAGGTCGGCCTGGGCACGGTCTTCCGGGACAGCCGCTTCATGGCCGTGGTCGCGCTCAATCTGCTGCTGGCCCTGGTCTACCAGCAGGGCAACACCACGCTGGCCGTCGACATGGGGCAGGCGGGCATCTCCGCCACCCAGTTCGGCCTCGTGGCCAGCGTGAACGGCGTGCTGATCGTGCTGCTCCAGCTGCCGCTGACCCGGCTGATGCAGCGGCGCAGCCGGACGTCGCTGCTGGTCGCGAGTGCCCTGCTGACCGGCTGGGGGTTCGGGCTGACCGCGCTGGCGGGCTCCTCCGCGCTCCTCTACGCCGTCACGGTGGCGGTCTGGACGATCGGCGAGATCATGAACGCGCCCACCATGATGGGCCTGATCGCCGAACTGTCGCCGACCCACGCACGCGGGCGGTACCAGGGCGTGTACTCGCTCTCCTGGTCGCTGGCGTCCTTCCTCGGCCCGGCGGCGGGCGGCTTCCTGCTGCAGTACGCCGGCGGAGGAGTCGTGTGGGGCGCCTGCGCGGTGTGCGGGACGGCGGCGGGTGCGGGATTCCTGCTGCTCGGGCGTCGGCCGGCAACGACGGAGCCCGTTGCCCCGGAGGATCGGGTGGCGGTGGAGTCCTGAGGCTGGAGTCCCGGGGCCGTGGAGTCCTGAGGCTAAGGCGCCTGGGGCCCGGGCCCGGCCAGGTGGCCGAAGGCTTCGAGGTTGCGGGTGGACTCGCCGCGCTTGGTGCGCCACTCCCACTCCCGGCGGATCGCCGAGGCGAAGCCGAGTTCGAGCAGGGTGTTGAAGGGCTCGTCGGCTCCCTCTAGCACGGTGCCGAGCAGCCGGTCGACGGCGTCGGGGGTCAGCGCCTCCAGCGGCAGGCGGCCCGCCAAATAGACGTCGCCGAGCGAGTCGATCGCGTACGCGACGCCGAACAGGCGGGTGTTGCGCTCCAGCAGCCAGCGGTAGACGCCCTCGTGGTTCTCGTCCGGGCGCCGGATCACGAAGGCGTTCACCGAGAGGGTGTGGTCGCCGACCCGTAGCGCGCAGTTGGTGGCGAGCTTTCGGGTGCCCGGCAGCGTCGCGACCAGCGTGTACGGGTCGGTCACGGCGGGCTCCCAGGCCACGCCGGCCTCGTCGAGCGCGCTGCGCAGGAGGCCGAGGGCGTCGTCCTTCGTACGGGTTGCCATGGGGGAGACGTTACTCGGCGGTAGTGCGGCTTCGCAGCCGGGCTACCGCGCGAGTCGTCCAGTCCTCATACGGTGACCGCGTCAGGCGAGCCTCAGCCGTGAGGCGCTCAGCCGGCCGACGGGCTGGTGGAGCGCGCCCGCGTACACGTCGGCCGTCGCGGCGGCGGCCGTGCCCCAGCCGAAGCCGGTAGCGTGCAGCGCCGCCGCCTCGCCCTGGCGGCGCACCAGGGTGGGCTCGGTGGCGTAGGGGTGCAGGGCGTGCGCCCAGTCGTACGGGTCGTGACCGTGGACCAGGGTGCCGGTGACACCGTCCCGGACGGCCACCGGGAGGCCGCCGACCGCTGCCGCGACCACCGGTGTGCCGCAGGCCTGCGCCTCCAGTGCCACCAGCCCGAACGACTCGCTGTACGAGGGCATGACCAGCGCCGTCGCGGCCCGGTACCACTCGGCGAGCTCTGCCTGGCCGACCGGCGGGTGGAAGCGGACCACGTCCGAGATGCCGAGCTGGGCGGAGAGCTTGTGCAGGCTCTCCGGCTTGGCCAGGCCGGTGCCGGAGGGGCCGCCCACGATCGGGACCACCAGCCGGTCGCGCAGGCCGGGCTCGCGCTCCAGCAGCACGGCGACGGCCCTGAGCAGCACGTCGGGCGCCTTGAGCGGCTGTATCCGGCCGGCGAAGAGCAGCACTGCGGCGTCCTGGGGCAGGCCGAGCCTCGCCCGGGCGGCCGCCTGGTCCCCCGGCCGGAAGACGTCGAGGTTGACGCCCGGGTGGACGACGGCGAGCTGATCCTGGCGCGCGGAGTAGTGGTGCGAGAGCTCGCCCGCCTCCTCGGCGGTGTTGGCGATCAGCCGGTCTGCGGCCTCGACCACCTGGCTCTCGCCGATCACCCGGGCGGCCGGCTCAGGGGTGTCGCCCTCGGCCAGTGCGGCGTTCTTGACCTTGGCCATGGTGTGCATGGTGTGCACCAGCGGGACGCCCCAGCGCTGGGCGGCCAGCCAGCCGACCTGGCCGGAGAGCCAGTAGTGCGAGTGGACCAGGTCGTAGTGGCCCGGGCGGTGCCCGGCCTCGGTGCGCAGCACTCCGTGCGTGAAGGCGCACAGCTGGGCCGGCAGGTCCTCCTTGAGCAGGCCCTCGTACGGCCCGGCCGTGACGTGGCGGACCAGCACACCGGGGGCGAGCTCGACCACGGGGGCGTCGTCGGAGGTGACGGCCCGGGTGAAGACCTCGACCTCGACGTTGAGCTCGGCCAGGCGCTTGGCGAGCTCGACGATGTAGACGTTCATACCGCCGGCGTCGCCCGTGCCCGGCTGGTGCAACGGGGAGGTGTGGACGCTCAGCATGGCGATCCGGCGGGGACGGCGGGCCCGGCCGCCGACGATGGCCTGCAGACGCCCGCGGGCGGGCGTGAGAGTGATCTGAGCACGGCGAGCCGTCCGTACGGGGTGCTGGGTCACCTGGCTGAAGCCTCCTCTTGCTCCCCGACTGCTGTGTTACGCCTTGCTTTGTTACGCCTTGCTGCGCCTGCCCCGCCGGAAGCACCGGCTCCGGATGGGCATTCGTCCAGTGTGACAACCCATGGGCCGGAGGCCGGTATTCCCGTCTCAGTGCATGAGATGAGGCGGTCCGGGCCACGTAGGCTGCGGGGCATGGCCGCCTCGTTCGACCCCTCACCTGCCCGCGGGCGGTCCGCCCGTCCGGTCGGAACGGTCACCCGCGGCACCACCAACACCAACCGGCTGCGCCGGATGGACCGCTGGATCGCGCACACCCTCGGTCCGGCTCTTCGCTCGCCCGAGCATGCGCCGGTGGCCGTGGACCTCGGCTACGGGGCCGCGCCGTGGACGGCGGTCGAACTGTCCACCCGGCTGCGCGAGGTGCGGGCGGACGTACGGGTGGTGGGTATCGAGATCGAGCCCGAGCGGGTCACGGCGGCGCTGCCGTACGCCGAACCGCCGCTGCTGACGTTCCGGCGCGGAGGATTCGAGGTGCCGCTGGACGGCGGGGCCGCGCCCCTGCTGATCAGGGCGGCGAACGTGCTGCGGCAGTACGAGGAGGCGGCGGTGGCCGCGGTCTGGGAGCGGCTCTGCGGGCGGCTGGCGCCGGACGGGCTGCTGGTCGAGGGCACCTGTGACGAGATCGGGCGACGGCACGTGTGGGTCGCGCTCGGCCCCGAGGGGCCGCGGACGGTGACCTTCGCGGCGCGGCTGGGCGGCCTTGGCCAGCCCTCCGACCTGGCGGAACGGCTGCCGAAGGCGCTCATCCACCACAACGTGCCGGGGCGGGCGGTGCACGCCTTCCTGACCGACTTCGACCGGGCCTGGTCGGCCGCGGCGCCGTACGGAGCGTTCGGGGCGCGGCAGCGGTGGGTGGCGGCGTGCACGGCGCTGGCGGCGAGTTGGCCGCTGGTCGACGCCAGGGGGCGCTGGCGTCAGGGTGAGGTCACGGTGCCGTGGAGTGCGCTCGCGCCGTAGGGCTCCCGGTGAGCGAGTCTCCAGATTCACTCGAACGAGTTATCGAATATCTCTGGCGCGTTGACGCCCCGTCACGCCACCATAGGGTCGGTCGCACGAACTGGACGGCACCTGAGCCACCGTCAGCTCCTCTGCCCCAGTGAGCGCTGCACCCGTTCGAACACCTCGTACGCCTCCGCACCGAACAGCACGAACCGGACCTCCTCGACACCCGCTCCTGTCGCACCAGCACCCTTCGCACCAGCACCCGCGCCGCCGGCCTCGGCGACGGTCGTGAGGGCGATCCGCGCCGCGTCCTCCAACGGCCACCCGTACACCCCTGTCGAGATCGCCGGGAACGCCACTGTCCGCGCCCCCAACTCGCCTGCCACGCGCAGGGATTCCCGATAACAGGAGGCCATCAGCTCAGCGCGCTGCTCGTACTCCTCCGCCAGGTAGACCGGCCCCACCGTGTGAACCACCCAACGGGCCGGCAGCCGGCCGGCCGTCGTGGCGACGGCCTGACCGGTCGGCAGGCCCTTGCCGTAACGCGAGGCGCGCAGCCTGCGGCAGTCCGCGAGGATCTCCGGGCCGCCCTTGCGGTGGATGGCACCATCCACCCCACCGCCGCCCAGAAGTGACGAATTGGCGGCGTTCACCACCACGTCCACCCGCTGCTCCGTGATGTCACCCTCGACCAGCGTGATCCGCGTCACCGAAACTGCGCTCCCGTCACATACCGTCCACCAGGCGCTCACCATAACCACCCGGCCCGCCGGGAGCGTGGCAAAAACCACACCGGCGCCGGTCAGTCAGAGAAATCCCCGGAGATCACGTTATGGTCGCGAGAAGCTCCCCGACACACGGGGCCAGGCGGGCACTGCGCGCGGACCTCGGCCGTTGCCCAGTCGGGGAAAGGAAGGATCGACCAATGCCCGCAACGGGAGACGGGCGGGCACCGGGTGCCGCGTACCGGCCCGGCGCTGCAGCCGGAGTGCTCGCCGACCGCGCCGTGAGCGCCGTCGGCCCCTCCGGCGACCGCACGTCCGAGTTCCCGGCCGACCGAACAGACCGCGCAGCCCGCTCCGTCCGGGAGGCCGCCGGGCGAAGCAGCACCGACCGGGCGGGCACGGAGTCCAGCCCGATACCGCACCCGAGGACGACCGCGAGCGGACGGGCCGTCCCTGCCGCCGAGACGCCGTTCCGCCTGCTGGTGATCGAGAACGACATCTCCGACGCCGCGTTGATCGAGCGCTTGGTCGCCGACAGCGGCGCCCCCGTCGAACTTCACTGGGCCGGCGGCATCGAACAGGCCGCCGCCCAGCTCTCCCCCGCACTGCCGGCCGCGCGACGGGGCCGCCCGCGCGGTGTCGACTTCAGCTGCGTGCTCCTCGACCTCGCGGCTCCGAGCGACCTGTCGCAGCCCGAATGGGGGCACCTCCCGGCCGCCCAGGCCGCTGGAGAATCCAACGGCGCCGGCGGCGCAGGCGGTTCCAACGGCGCCGACGGGCCGGACGGACTGGACGGGCTCCGCGAGCTGCTGCGCCGCGCCCCGCACACCGCCGTCGTGGTCCTCACCGACGCCGCCGGCGCCGAGCTCGGCGCAGCCGCCGTCGCCGCGGGCGCCCAGGACTTCCTGGTCAAGCACGAGACGGACGGGCCGCTGCTGGCCCGGGCCCTGCGCTACGCGGTCGAGCGCAAGCGGGCCGACGAGTCACAGCGCCGCCTGGTCGAGGCCGAACTCCGCGGCCAGGAGAACGCCCGCCTGCAGCGCCATCTGCTCCCCACCCCGCTCCTCGACGGTGCCGGGCTGGCCTTCACCCGCCGCTACCGCCCCGGCCGCCGCCGGGCGCTGCTCGGCGGAGACTTCTACGACGCCGTCCGGACCGACGACGGCACCGTGCACGTGGTGATCGGCGACGTCTGCGGCCACGGCCCCGACGAGGCCGCCCTCGGCGTGGCGCTGCGGATAGCGTGGCGCACCCTGGTCTTCGCCGGGCTCACCGGCCAGGCGCTGCTCACCACCCTGCAGCACGTTCTGGAGCACGAGCGGCGCAGCGACGAGATCTTCGCCACGCTCTGCATGCTCGTCCTCTCCTCCGACCCTGCAGGGGCTGCGGGACCTGCCGTCGAGGCCTCAGCCGTCGACGGTCCGGCGGCACCGGGAAGGAGGCCGGTCGAGTACGCCGAGGTCTACCTGGCCGGCCATCCGGCGCCGTTGCTGCTCCGGCCGGAGGGTCCGCCCGTCCTGATCCCCGCCGAGCAGGCCGGCCCGGCACTCGGGCTGCTCCCGTGTGACGACGGCCAGGCCGTCTGGCCGCCCCAGCGGCTGGAGCTCCAGCCGGGCTGGAGCCTGCTCCTCTACACGGACGGCCTGGTCGAAGGGCGGGTCGGCGCCGGGTCGCGCCGCCTCGGCCAGGACGGGCTGGTCGAACTGATCGGCGACCACCAGGCCACCGGCCTCACCCGGGGGCGGCTGGTGGACAGCGCCATCGCCGAGGTCGAGGAGCTGAACGGCGGTGCGCTGACGGACGACGTCGCCGTGCTGCTGCTGGAGCGCAATCCCGCTCCGCTCATCATGGGGTGAGCCCCGGGGCTCCACCCCGAATGCGCGACAGGAGCGGCACCCCTTTCGGGGATGCCGCTCCTGTCATCGCCGCTCGCGCTGAGCGCCAGCTGTCACCAGGGGCCGTACGGCCCCATGTTCCGCTTGTTGCCGCCGCCACGGCCGTCCGTCAGCTGCTTGATCGCGGGCCGGACGTCCACCATGTAGACGATCGCGGCCACCAGGCCGACCAGCGCCAGTATGCCGAAGACGCTCGCCCCGAGGAGAAGATCGAGCCCGAGCGCGAGCCCGAGGACGATCAGCCAGAACTGCTTCGTCTTCTTGTCCGCCGCCCGGTAGGCGTCCTCGCGGCGGGTCGCGGCGTCGACGAAGGCGAACAGCTTGAAGCCCACCATCGCCATGGCCAACCACCAGAGGGGGTTCAGGACGTCGAAGAGCAGGATCTGCACCACTGCTGTCTCCTTACTACGGCTTCGGCAACACGGTTGCCCCTCGTGGCACGGCCGACCACCGACACACCGGACAACGTACCGGCTTGTGCGGTTGTGCCCGGGCTACTTGGCAGCCGTGGGCCAGTTCGCGGCCGTGGACTACTTCGCGGCCGTGGGCTACTTCGCGGTCGTGGTCTTCCGCGCCCGCGTGGTCTTCTTCGCCGGCGCGGGAGAGGCCTCGGCAGCAGGCTCCCCGACGGCGGACTTCTCAGCAGCGGGCTCGTCCTCGATCGCCACGATCTCAACGATCTCCGCCTCCACGGCCTGCTCGGTGAAGACCGGAACCACGGAGACGTCGGCGGACGGCTCGTCCGCGCCGGAGGCCTTGTCCACGACCGCCTTGCCGCGCACGGCCAGCTCGTCGTAGACCTCCTTCGCCTTGACCGCGAGCTCAGCGGCCCGGCCCACCTGCTGCAGCGCGAAGCCCTGCGCCTTCTCCTGGAGCACCTTGAAGTCGGTCGGCAGCGTGGTGACCGACTCGGTCACCTTCGCCTGCGCCTCGACCAGGCGGGCCTGCGCCTCCTGCAGCCGGGCCGCGGCCTTCTCCTGGGTGCCCTTGCGGTCACCCGCGAGCGCCTCGACCTTGCCCGGCACCTCGCGCAGCTTCTCGTACGCGAGGTCACCGGCACCCGCGAGGGCGTACAGCGGGGTCGGGTCGCTGAGGGTCTTCTTGATCTCGTCGGTGATCGGCATGACCGGTCCTCCCTATGCGTCAACAGCCCGGCGACGGGCCTGTCGTGAGTCTGGCCGGTGCTCGCCCGGGCGGGCGGGCACCAGGTGTTCAGTCGTTGTCGGCAGGTGCGGCCGTCGTCCGGTCCGCCGACGCGCTCTCCTTGTTCTCCTTGAGGAACGCGTCGTACACCGCGAGCAGCGCCTGCTTCTGCTGCTCGTTGATCAGTGGATCAGCCAGGATCGAGGCCCGCAGTTCGAGCCCCTCGCCCCGCCGCTCCTCGAGAATCCCGGCCTGCACGTACAGCGTCTCGGCCGAGATCCGCAGCGCCTTCGCGATCTGCTGCAGGATCTCCGCGCTCGGCTTGCGCAGCCCGCGCTCGATCTGGCTCAGGTACGGGTTGGACACACCAGCGGCCTCCGCCAGCTGCCGCAGCGAGAACTGTGCATTCCGCCGCTGCTCGCGGATGTACTCGCCGAGCGAGCCGACGTTCAGTGAGGCCATATCAGCAGTCTGCACCAGGTCTGCTTGCAATTGCAAGCAGCTTGCTAGCAGCAGCAACCGCGTGTCGGCGGGCAGCCACCCGTGACCGGACCTGCCACCAACGGTTGATCAGGGCAGCACCCCTACCCACGGAGGCCCCGATGCGCACCGCCATCCGAATCGCCCTCACCGGCGCCCTGCTCGCCACCGCCGCGCTGGCGGCCACCACGACGGCTGCTGCGGCCGACACCCCCGCAGACCCGGCCCCCTCCCGCCAGGACCACACCTACAGCATCCCCGTCGGGGCCATCACCGACCTCGGGGACCTCACCAAGATCGGAAACCTGGGACACGACCTCGCCGGACTCCTCGGCCACTGACCCCGGCCCTGCCGTCACCACCGGGCGCAGCCCTGACCGGTCAGGACGGAGCTCCACCGGTCAGTCGGCCGGCCCGGTCAGTCGGCCGGCCCGGCCGGTCTCCGATAGGCGGGCGCCAGCAGGACGGCAAGGTCTCGCCCGCCGATCCGGATACCGGCGGGGCCGAGTTCATCGAGTGCCGTGGCGGAGGCCGGCGCCGCGGCGGCAGCCGGGTCGGCCTGGAGAGTGAACTCACCGTCCCAGAAGTCCTCCAGGCGGTCGGCGAGCGGTCGTTCGTCGGTCATGGGGTTCACTCTCCCTCGTCCTCCCCGACCGCGTCGGCCGAGAGCGCCACCAGCTCCCGCAGTGAATCGCCGGTGAGCTCGCCGAGCCACTGCTCACCCTCCCCCACGACGGCCTCCGCGAGCGCCCGCTTCGACTCGATCAGCTGCGCGATCCGTTCCTCCACGGTGCCGACGCACACGAATCGCCGCACCTGGACGTCCCGACGCTGCCCGATCCGGAAGGCGCGGTCGGTGGCCTGGTCCTCGACGGCCGGGTTCCACCAACGGTCCAGGTGGATCACCTGGTTGGCCGCGGTGAGGTTGAGCCCGGTGCCGCCTGCCTTGAGCGAGAGCAGGAAGACCCGGGGGCCGCCGGGCGCCTGGAAGCGGGCCACCAACTCCTCGCGCCGGCGCTTCGGCACGCCCCCGTGCAGGTAGAGCACCTCCTCCCCGAGCCGCTCGGTCAGGTGAGGTTGGAGCATCGCACCGAACTCGGCGTACTGGGTGAAGACCAAGGTCCGGTCGCCCTCCGCCAGCGCCTCCGCCAGGATCTCCTCCAGGCGGGCGACCTTGCCCGAACGGTCCGCCAACTCCGAGCGGTCGTGAAGCAGTTGGGCGGGATGGTTGCACACCTGCTTGAGCTTGCCGATCGCGGCCAGCACCGTCCCCTTGCGTTCGACCCCGCGGATGCCCTGGACGCGCTGGAGCAGATCGGCCACCACGGCCTGGTAGAGACCGGCCTGCTCGGCGGTGAGGTTGCACCAGACGGTGATCTCCTGCTTGGCGGGCAACTCGGCCGCGATCGCCGGATCGCTCTTCAGTCGCCGCAGGATGAACGGGCCGGTGAGCCTGCGGAGTCGGGAGGTCGCCGAGGAGCTCCCGTTCTGCTCCACCGGGATGCCGTAGCGCTCCTTGAAGGACTCCGCCGAGCCGAAGAGCCCGGGGTTGGCGAAGTCCAGGACGGCATGCAGCTCGGAGAGGCGGTTCTCGACGGGGGTGCCGGTGAGGGCGATGCGGTGGGTGGCGGGGAGTGAACGGACGGCCCTCGACTGGGCGGTGGCGGTGTTCTTGATGAACTGCGCCTCGTCGGCGATCACCCGCCGCCAGGAGATCCGGCGCAGCTCCTCGACGTCCCGCTGGACCAGCCCGTAGGTCGTGATCACCAGATCGGCGCCGTCGGCCAGCGGCTCGCGCTCCGCGCCGTGGTGGACGTGCACCCGCAGCATCGGGGCGAACCTCTCCGCCTCCCGCTGCCAGTTGCCGACCAGCGACATCGGGCAGACCAGCAGGGTGGGCCCGCCTTCAGCCTGGCCGGCAGCAGCCGCGGCCTGTTCCGCGGCGATCAGGGCGAGCGCCTGTACGGTCTTGCCCAGGCCCATGTCATCCGCCAGCACGGCGCCGAGGCCGAGCCGGGAGAGGGCGTGCAGCCAGGCCAACCCCCCCTCCTGGTACGGGCGCAGGGTGGTCCCGAAGCCCTCGGGCAGGGCAGGCGGCGGGGTACGTTCGCCCGCCCGGCCCGCCAGCAGGTCACCGAGCGGGCCGGCCGCGCTCACGCCTCTGACGGGCAGGCCGGCGACGCGCGCACCGGGGTCGAGCGCTAGGCGCAGCACGTCCGTCGTCGGCATCGACCCGGTGCCCTGACGGGCCAGGAAGGCCAGTGCGGCGGCGATCTGCGCGGCGTCCACCTCGACCCACCGGCCGCGCAGCCGGACCAGTCCCTGCTGGGCGGCGCCGAGGTCGGCCAGTTCCTGCAGAGTGAGCGTCAGCTCGCCCAGTGCGGCCTGCCAGTGGAAGGCCACGATCGCATCCCGGTCGACCTGAGCGGCCCGTTCGACCGCACCGGGGGCGGGCGTGCGGGCGACCGTCAGCGCAAGGCCGAGACGCGGCCGGCGCTGCCACCAGGCGGGGAGCAGCACGCCGAAGCCCGCTTCGGCGAGGGCCGGCGCGGCCTCCCGGAGGAAGGAGAGCGCTCCGGCGCGGTCGAGGTCGAGGCCGGCGGGGTGGGAGCTGCGGAGGGCGGGCCTCAGTTCGGGGCGGCGCAGGGCGGCGCGGGCCAGTTCGGCGGTGTACCACTCGATGGGGTCTCCGGCTTTGCGGCTGAGCGCGGCGAGTGCCGCGCCGCCCGCCCAGAGGTCTTCGGCGGCGACCAGGAGGGACGGCTGGTCGACGGCCTGGAGCAGGAAGTCCAGGCGCCAGCCGTCGTCGGACACCCCGCCCTCGGGGTCGTCTGCGGAGGGACCGAGCGGCTCGGAGAGCCGGAAGCAGAGCCGGAGCGGGCTGTCGGGATCGGGTGCGCCGGCGTACCAGGCAGCGAGCTGCTCCTGGAGTTCGGTGAGGGCCCCGATCGAGGCATGGCCGGTCGCTACCCGCCCGTCGGCTGAGTGGAGGGCTGCCAGCCAGGCCTCGGCGGCGTTCGCCGGCTCCGTACGCAGGGGTGACGGCGTGCCGTCGAGAGCGGTGCGGGTCTCGCAGTCGACCAGGACGTCCAGCAGCTCGGCGAGCAGGGCGTCCGCACTACGGGCGCCCGCCCCCGGCCGTTGCTCGGCGCGGCAGACCGGCGGGCAGCCGGCGGCGAGCGCCGCGGCCTCCCGGCGGGCGGCCGGGTCCGGCGCGGGCTGCCAGCGGGCGTACGGGACGCCGTCCTCGTCCCGCACCACGGGCAGCACCCGCCCCTGGTCGACGAGCCGCCAGGCGAGGTCGTGGACGGCGGTCAGCCAGCGCAGCGAGGCGCCGTAAGCGACCTCGGCGGGGCCGGTGCCGGGGAGCTCGACGGTGGCCACCGACCAGTGCGGGTCGAAGAGTTCACCGAGCAGTTGGGCGGCCTCGGCCGGGGCGAAGAGCAGCACGGGCACCCGCCAGGGGGCGAGCGCGACACCCCGGCCGGTCGCGCCAACGGGCAGTTGCGGGGACGGCGCCGGCGCTGCGTCGCGACTGGGGAGCACCAGGGTGCTCCACCGCTCGGGCGCCTGCTCCGCCAGCCAGCCGAGGCCGGGGCCGATCCCGGCCAGCAGACGCGCGACGATACCGGCACTGCAGGCGTACGGGTGCGCAGCCGCCCGGCCCTCGGGGCGCGCGCCGGGCGCGCGGGCGGTGCCGTACGCCTGCGCGTCCTCGGCCCACAGCGCCAGGCGGCCGTCGGCCCGCCAGAGGGCGTGCAGGGCGTACATGAGGTGGGCCTCCCGGAGCGCGGTGCCTGAGCGGCGCCGACTCGATTCACCCTATCGAGGGCGCTGATTGAGGAACGAACCTGACCTAATTGCTGGATAGCGTCGGTCGTACCGAAGCGGGAAACCCCAACGAGAGGTGACTGACATGCCGACCCTGGTGCGCGCGGAGAGCGGCGAGCGCGACGGCCTGCTGGCCTTCCTGGAGGCGCAGCGCGCCTCGATCCGTCGAGCGGCGTTCGGCCTCACGGAGGAGCAGGCGGTCGCCACCCCCAGCGCGAGCAGCCTGACCCTGGCCGGGCTGGTCAAGCACGTGGCGCGGTGCGAGCGCTTCTGGATCGTCGACACGCTGATGGGCCGGGCCGCCGGCGGCCCCGCGGACGCGAGTGCGTGGGCGGACGAGCACCGACTGCTGGAGGGCGAGTCGCTGGCCGGCTGGCTCAAGGAGTACGAGGCCATCGCGGCCGAGACCGAGGAGATCGTCCGCGGCCTGCCGAGCCTGGAGGTCGACGCCCCGCTGCCGGACCAGCCCTGGTTCCCGCCGAACAGCCGGCGTACGGCGCGCTGGATCCTGCTGCACCTGATCGAGGAGGTGGCACGCCACGCCGGGCATGCGGACATCATCCGGGAGACCCTCGACGGCCGGACCTCCTACGAGCTGATCGCCGCCACCCAGGGCTGAGCCGCCGGGGTCCGGTGGGGGCTGCCCCGCGCTCCCGGGGCAGCCCCCACCGGACCCGAAGCAGATTGCACAGAGGCTCTTGGTTGAACATTGAACGAAACGGAGTTATGGTGGAGCCATCAAGTTGAAGCCTAAACAAACGGCTTCGAACCCTCAGGAGGAGCCATGGGTATCTTCAACCGCAGCAAGTCCACCGACACCACCGCCGTCGCCGTCGCCCCCACGGGCGCCGACCTGGCACACCTCAGCGGCGTCTACTCGATCGACCCGACCCACAGCCAGATCGGGTTCGCCGTACGCCACGCGATGGTGACCAACGTCCGCGGCGAGTTCACCGAGTACGAGGGCAAGCTGCAGCTGGACGGCACCAACCCGGCCGAGTCCTCCGCCGAGCTGGTCATCAAGGTCGCCAGCATCGACACCAACCAGGCCCAGCGCGACGAGCACCTGCGGACCGGCGACTTCTTCGCCGCCGAGACCTACCCGGAGATCACCTTCCGCAGCACCTCCGCCGAGCGCCTGCGCGGCGACTCGTACCGGATGACGGGCGACCTGACCATCAAGGGCACCACCCGCCAGGTCATCCTCGACCTGGACTTCACCGGCAGCGCGACCGACGTGTACGGCGCCGAGCGGGTCGGCTTCGAGGGCTCGGCCACCATCGACCGCACCGCCTGGGGCCTGACCTACAACGCCGCGCTGGAGACCGGCGGCGTGCTGATCGGCGAGAAGGTCCGGCTCAGCTTCGACATCTCCGCCGTCAAGAGCGCCTGACCCCGCTCCACCCGGTCAACCCGGGTTCCACCCCGTAGAACCCGCTGGAACGCGCGCTGCCCCTGCCGACCCCCCGACGGCAGGGGCGCTCGCGCGCCCGGGGCACCCACCCCACCTAACCGCCCAGCAGGGAAGCGTCCTCGTCCGGCAGCCAGCTGCCCGCAGGGCGCCTCAACCAGCCTTCCCGTGCGCCGAGTTCGGCCGCCGCACTCCGCAGCGCCGTCAGGCCCGGATGCCGTAGCCCCGGCCGGTGCACCAGCCCCAGCAGGCTGACCGGCACCGGCTCGACCAGCGGCACGGTGACGGTGCCGGGGATGGCGGGACCGCCCGTGGTGGTCAGCATCGGGTCGCCGTGCCGCGCGATGTAGTGCGCCGTCTCGTCCACGCCCACCGGCGGGCTGAACGGCGGTGCGGCCGACAGCCCGTGGGCCCGTAGGAGCCTCGCCCCGAGGTCGGCCCACTCCGTGGTCGCCGGATTGCCCGCGCAGATGTCGACGGGGTGGCCCCCCAGTTCGGCGAGCGGAATCGCCGGCCGGCCCGCCAGCGGGTGCCCGAGCGGCACGATCACCGCCATCGGCTCCAACCGAAGTGGCAGATGCACGAGTTGGGACTGCACCCGGGCCGGCAGGCCGGCGAAGCGCCCGAACGAGACATCCAGCCGATGCGCCAGCAGCTCCACGGCCGCGGCCGCCAGGCCCCCGTGGAACCGCGCCAGCAACTCCCCCTCGGGAAAGGCCTCACGGGCGGCCGACAGAATTCGGACGGCGGTCAGATCCGGGCCGGTGACATCACTGTTCAGATCCAGCAGCAGCGCCCGGCCGTCCACGCCCGCCACGATCTCGTCATGCAGGGCAAGCAGCCGTCGCGCCTTGGACAGCAGCCGCTCCCCGGCCGGGGTGAGGGTGACGCTGCGGGTGGTCCGGGCGAACAACGCGCTGCCGAGCGTCCGCTCCAGCGCCTGGATGTCGCGGCTCAGCGCCTGTTGGGCCACGTGCAGCCGCTCGGCCGCCCGGCCGAAGTGCAGGGTCTCGGCGGTCGCCACGAAGCCGCGCAGCAGGCGCGGGTGCAGGTCACGGGGCATAACGAGCAGACTAACAACACAACCGCGTCAATCCTCCCGAACAGGTGTTGGACCAGTCGGGCCCGCCACCACGAGGCTGGGGGCATCCACCCCTCGCCCGTTCTGGAGCCCCGTGTTCGCCTCGTACCGCCGCATCTTCACCGCCCCCGGCACCATCGCCTTCACCCTGGCCGGGCTGCTCAGCCGCCTCGCCTTCTCGATGACCGGTGTGGGCACCGTGGTGATGATCGCCACCCGCCGGGACTCGTACGCCCTGGCCGGGGCCGTCTCCGCCGCCGGGGTGGTGGCGGTCGCGCTCGGCATGCCGCTGCTCGGACGGCTGGTGGACCGGTACGGGCAGGCCAGGGTGGCGATACCGAGCGTGCCCTTCTTCGCCGTCCCGTTCGCCGCGCTGCTGCTCTGCACCCGTTACGGCGCGCCCACCTGGACGCTCTTCGTCTGCTGTGCGGCCTCCTCCGTGCTTCCCAACGTCGGCGGCATGGCCCGGGCCCGCTGGGCACACCTCTACCGGGACGACCCGGAGTCCCGGCAGCTGGCCACCTCCTTCGAACAGGCGCTGGACGAGCTCTGCTTCATGGCCGGCCCGGTGCTGGCGATGCTGCTCTGCACCGCGCTCTTCCCGGAGGCCGCACTGCTGGTCGCCGGGCTGCTCGCCTCCGTCGGCGTGCTGCTGTTCGCCGCGCAGCGCCGTACCGAACCGCCGGTCCTGCCCGCCGTCCCGGGCACCGGCGGGGCGCTTCGGTCCGGCGGGCTGCGGGTGATGGTGCTGGCCTTCCTGGCGACCGGCGTGACCTTCGGGTCGATGGAGGTCACCACCATCGCGTACACCGACTCGCTCGGCCAGAAGCCGCTGGCCGGTGCGCTGTTGGCGCTGGTGGCGGCGGGTTCGTGCGGTTCCGGGCTGGTCTTCGGGCTGGTACGGGCACGCCGCTCCCCGGCCGTCCGGCTGCTGGCCGCGGCGGCCGCGATGGCGGGGCTGCTGCTGCTCCCGCTGGCCGCCGGGCTGTCGGGCGCGGGCCCGGCCGTCCTGGCCGTTGCGCTCCTGGTCGCCGGTTCGGGGACTGCTCCGACCATGGTGACCGGGATGACCATGATCCAGGAGCTGCTTCCCGCCCGGCAGTTGAACGAGGGCATGTCCGTCGCGATCTCGGCCATCCTGATCGGCATCTCGACCGGTTCCGCCCTCGGCGGCACCATCGCCCAGCACGCCACCCCGGGCACGGGCTACCTGGTCCCCGCCGGCGCGGCCGGACTGGCCCTGCTGATCACGGCGGCGGGCATCGGCCGCCTGCGGACGCAGGCACGGACA
The DNA here is from genome assembly GCF_007828955.1 of Kitasatospora atroaurantiaca. NCBI lineage: Bacteria > Bacillati > Actinomycetota > Actinomycetes > Kitasatosporales > Streptomycetaceae > Kitasatospora > Kitasatospora atroaurantiaca. The sequence continues at coordinate 3,357,353 of NZ_VIVR01000001.1, forward strand.
GCAGTTGTCGCGGCACCTTCCAGCGTTGCCGCCTAGAAGCAGCGGGCCAACCACAGGGGCGCGTGGGGACTGCTCGAGGCGGTAGGGCACAGGTCGTCGTCTTCCGATCTCGCGCAGTTCTCCCCCAGCCTTCGGCCGGGAGGTACCCCCACGCGCCCCTGTGGTTACCCGATCCCGATCGGCTGCCCACGGCCCACCGGCGGCCGGCAGTGGAGCCGCTGGTCACTGCGCGGCTGACGGCCCGTGGGGTGCCGGTGACGGTGTACGACCACCGGTAGCCGCCGGGGGCCAGGTGTACTCGTACTCGGGCAGGGTGAACCCGCCCGGGAAGACGCCCTCGCGCTCATCGGTGCGCACGCCGCCCTCGCGCTCGTAGAAGGCGACCGCCCGGGTGTTGGCACACAGCACCTCCAGGTACAGCGGGGCCTCACGCGTACGCTCCAGGGCGGCCCGGAGCAGCAGCCCGCCGATGCCTGCACCGGTGAGGCCGGGGCGGACGTGCAGGTTGTCCAGCAGGACCCGCCCGTCCGGCTCGGGGACCAGATAGGCGAAGCCCACCGGTCCCTCCTCCCCCTCCGTCTCCGCGATCAGCAGGACGGGGGTGTTGGCGGGCTCGCCGTAGTCGGCGGTGAGCCGGATCGCCCAGAGCTCGCGGCGCTCCTCCGACAGGCCGTCACCGAGCGCCTCGGCCGGGACGATCCCTTCGTACGCCGTCCGCCAGCTCACGGCGTGCAGGGCTGCGACGGCCTCCGCATCGGCGGCGGCGCCGGTCCTGATGACGATCTGTCGGTCCATGTGACGAGCGTCCCACACCCGCGACTTGAACGCGTTCAAAAGTACCCCTACAGTCATGCCCACAAGGTTTTGAACACGTTCGAAACGGAGTGGTCCGATGGACTACACAGTCGTCAGCTACGCCTTCTACCTGCCGATCGCCACCGGCGTCACGGTCTGGGTGGCCCGCACCCTGAGCAAGAACGGCCGGATATTCCTGGCCGACGTCTTCGCCGGGGACGAGAAGCTCGCCGATGCCGTCAACCACCTGCTGGTGGTCGGCTTCTACCTGATCAACCTCGGTTTCGTCGCCCTGTGGATGCGCAGCGACACCCAGGTCGAGGGGATCCAGGGGGTCTTCAACGCCCTCTCGTACAAGCTCGGCACGGTGCTCCTGCTGCTCGGCGTGATGCACCTCGGCAACGTGTACGTGCTCAACAAGATCCGCCGCCGGGGGGCGCTGGACAAGCAGCACCGGCCGCCGGTCGGGCCGCAGGCCCGGATCAGCCCGAGCCAGGCCTGAGAGCGCCGGCCGTGAGGTCCGACCATCACGCCGACGAGGCGGCGGCACCCGCCGTCCGGCTGCTCACGGTGCTGCACGACCCGGCCTGCCTGCTCTGCCGGCACCTCACCGCCTGGCTGCGCGGACAGCGCCAGCTGGTACCGCTGGAGTTCGTCGCGGTCGCCTCTCCCGAGGCCCGCGAACGCTTCCCCGGCCTGGACCATGACGCCTCGCTCGGCGAGATCACGGTGGTCGCCGACACCGGCGAGGTGTGGCGAGGCGCGCCCGCCTTCGTCACCTGCCTGTGGGCCCTGGCCGAACACCGGCCGCTGGCGCACCGGCTGGGCACACCGGCGGGTCTGCCGCTCGCCAGGGCGGCGGCCTTCGCCGCCAGCAAGTACCGCGCGGTCACGGGGGCCGGGCGCGTCGTACCGGGTGCGGAGGGGGCACCCGGTCCGGCGTGGCCCGCGGCGGACGGCGAGGCCGACGGCGGTTGGCCGGACCTCGGCTGTGACGGCGGGACCTGCTCCGTCTCCGGCTAGGCTCAAGGACCGTGGAAGACGTGGCAACGACGAACGGCGAGAACAACCCGACCGACGAGCAGCCGAGCTCTCTCGAGCAGGCCGCCGCGGAACTGACCGGTACCGGGGATACGGGCGCCAAGCAGCTCGTACCCCTGGCCGGTGAGGTCCGCGGCGGCCGCGCGCTGCCCAAGACCGACAAGAGCGAGCAGACCCGCGCGCTGATCCTGGAGACGGCGATGCGCCTCTTCCAGGAGCGCGGGTACGACAAGACGACGATGCGGGCGATCGCGACCGAGGCCGGCGTCTCGGTCGGCAACGCGTACTACTACTTCGCGTCCAAGGAGTACCTGATCCAGGGCTTCTACGACCGGATGACGTACGAGCACGCCGTCGACGCCCGGGCCAGGATGGCCGGGAAGCGGGACTTCGCCGAACGCCTGGAGATCGCGCTGACCTCCTGGGTCGACTGCGCGGCGCCGTACCACGAGTTCGCCTCGCAGTTCTTCCGCACGGCGGCCGACCCGGACAGCCCGCTCAGCCCGTTCTCCAACGAGTCCCACCCGGCCCGCGCGACGGCCGTCCAGCTCTTCCACGAGGTGCTGAGCGGCTCGGAGTTGGCGCCCAAGCTGGACGCCGAGCTGGTCGAGCTGCTGCCCGATCTGCTCTGGCTCCACCTGATGGTCGTCGTCCTGTACTGGGTCTTCGACCGCACCGAGGACACCGAGCGCACACGCGCCTTCGTGGAGCGCTGCACCCCGCTGGTGGCGAAGGTGGTCAACCTGTCGCGCTACCGGATCTTCCGGCCGCTGGTCCGGGACGCGAAGGGGCTGATCCAGGACTTCGTGCTCCCGACCATAGGGCGCACGGCGAAGCCGTAGGGCCCGACGGCCGGGAGCACCCGGCCCTTCGGCTCAGAAGCCGTCAGGGTTGAACGCCCTCAGCGGAGTCCGCAGCAGCAGGTCGGCATCGGCGGCCGCTCCCGGCCGCAGCTCGGTGACCAGCGAGGCAGCGGCCAACCTGGAGACCGTCTCGGCGCCCAGGTACAGCGAGCCGAGCTCGGAGACGCCGAGCTCGAGGTCGGGCGCGTCGTCGGTGGCGGTGCAACGGCCGGTGCCGTCGGCCGCCGCCTCCAGCGCCCAGCGGCCCTCGGCGTACCCGGCCGGGTCGCTGACCTGCAGCACCACGCGCCCGGGCGCGCCGTACGTACGGGCGCCGAAGGCGGCGGGCACGTCGAGCAGCCGCAGCCACATGAAGTCGTAGTCCTCCGCGTGCGGTGTCGCACCGCGCGGGTCGTTCAGCAGCAGCGGCAGCGGGTCGTCCTGGCCGAGGTACTCGACGACGACCTTGCGCACCCAGTCCACCGACAAGGCGAACCGCCAGAGCGCGGTGGCGGTGGCCCGGTCGAGGGCGAGGAAGCTCGCCACGGTGAGGGTGCAGTTGGGGTAGCCGCCGTCCCAGTTGTCGTCGACGCGGTAGACGATCAGGCCGGTGACGTCGCCCTCGGCGTCCCGGTGCAGGGCGGCGAAGGGCTCCTTCCAGTCGAAGCCGGGCAGCGTGACCTCGCCCGTCTGCAACCTCCACCAGAGCGGCGTGCGCCCGATCGCACCCGGCTGGGTCAGCCGCCAGCGCTCGTGCAGCTCCGGGCCGAACTTGCGGACCTCTTCCATGGTGACGAAGTCGATCCGGCCGCCGGGCGTCTCGGGCAGGCCGGCGCGAAGACCGCCCGCCCGCGCCAGGTCGATGTTCCAGCCGTTCCCCCGGGTCGCCGGGCCGAAGCCGTACCGGCCGTAGATGTTGTACTCGGCGGCGATCAGGATGGCGGCGGCACTGCCCCGCTCGCGGGCGGCCTCGAGGTCCCGGCTCATCATCGTGGTGAGCAGACCGCGGCGGCGGTGGGTGGCGTTGACGGTCACACCGGTGATGGCATCCACCTGGAAGGTCGCACCGCCGGGCACCGTCAGCTCCGTGTCGAAGCTGCGGAAGGTCGCGACGCAGCGCCCGCCGTCGGACTCGTCGAAGGCGCCGAACCACCGCCCCGGCTCGAACTGCAGGCGGCGGAACTCACTGCCGTCCGCGACGTGCGGCCGCATGAAACCACGCGCGACGGCGCGGTCCCAGAGGGGGATCTCATCCTCGGTGATGTACCGGATATCGATGTCCTGGCCGGTCCGACCATGTACGTCCTTGCCCATCCAGCCACGGTACGACGGCCCCTCCCGCCACGGCACCCGGTTTTCCACCGGGCAGGGGGTGCCCGCGAAGCACGCCTACGGCCGGGCGTAGAAGTCGGGGCGGCCCATGATCCAGAGGCTGGCCTCTTTGATGTCCGTGCCGGGGCGGGGGGCCTCGATCATCTGGTCGTCGCCGAGGTAGATGGCCACGTGGTAGATGTCGGCGGCGCGGCCGGGAGTGTGGGTCCAGAAGATCAGGTCTCCGGGGCGCAGCTGGCGGTAGGAGATGGGGGTGGACTCGGTGTACTGGTCGGCGGCGAAGTGGGTGAGGTTCTTGCCGGCCTTGCGCCAGGCCATCATGGTCAGGCCCGAGCAGTCGTAGCCTTCCGGGCCCTCGCCGCCCCAGATGTAGGGCAGGCCGATCTTGGAGCGGGCGAAGGCGAGCGCGGCCTCCGCGCCACTCGCGGACCAGGAGCTGTCCGCGGACACGTCGGAGGCGCTGGGCGCTGCCGCCGCCGCAGCAGCTGCGGCACGGGCCGCCTCCTCGGCCTCCCGGGCCGCGATCGCCTCCAGCGCCTCGCGCCGCTGCCGCTCCAGTTCAAGGGTGGTGTTACGCGCTGCGGCCAGCTCCGCCAACAGCTGCTCGCGGCGCCTGCCGATCTCGGCGACCTGCGTCTGCTGGGCCGCGAGCCGGGTCTGTGCCTGCTCCTTGGCCACGCGTACGGCTTCGGCGGCCCGCTGCGCCTCCTGCTCGGCGGCCCGGGCGGCGCCCGCGGCACGGGAGGCCGCGGCCGCGGTGGAGGTGGCCGCGTCCAGGATGTCCTTGGTGCGCGCGCCGACCACGCCGACGGCGTTGGCCTGCTCGCCGACCGCGCGCGGGCCCTTGGCGCCCAACAGGGCGTTGATCGCGGAGAGTTCGGGGCTGGTGCCCTGGCGGTAGGTCTCGGCGGCGAGCTGGGCGGCCCGCTCGGCGGCCTCGGCGCGGCCTGCCTCGGCCACGGCGGAGAGCTGCGCCGCGGTGGCCGCCTCGGTACGGGCCTTGGCCAGCCGGGCCTGCGCACCGTTGTAGGCCTCCACCGCCTGTTCGGCGGCCCGGCCGTTCTGCTCCAGCTCGGCCTGGGCGGCCGTCAGCCGGGCCTCGATCGCGTTGGTGTCCACGGCCCGGGCATCGCTCTCGGCCCGGGCCCGGGCGATGTCCTCGGCGGAGGGGTACGGGTCGTCGGCGGGAGCGGTCAGCCGGGACGGGAGCGGCACGGCCTCGGCCGCCGGGATCAGCCCGAACACTCCGGAGAGAGCCAGCAGGAGCGTCGGCAGGAATCTGCGTGCCACGGGGGGTGCCCTCTCCCAAGGTCTGACGATCAGCCAAATATCCCATCAGGTGACAATTCAGTCACTCGCCGTAATATTCTCAAACGCGGCAACTAGCCGGCGCCATCCCCGCGCGTCCGTGCGGGTGAGATGTCAGGTCCACCGGCTCCCCCGCAGGGCGCCGCTCAGCGGGGAACGGAGCGGCGCAGCTGAGGGTGCGGGATCCGGGGGTGCCGGTACGGGGCGCGGGGCTCGGGGCCGGTCCCGGCCGGGGGCGCGACGGCGGCCGGCCCGACGGACGCCCGTACCGCGTAGGTACGGCTGCGCCCGGCCTGGACCGTGCGGCGGCGCTGCTGCGCCTGGCCGTGCCGCTCGGGATCGGGCCCGGCGGGCTGCCCGGAGGTGCGGCCGGGGGCGAGGGCCTCGGCCCGCCCCGACGAAGCGGCGCGGCGGTCGGCGAGCCGGGCGGAGCGGCGGGCCAGCCCGCGGGCGGCGTGGGCGTCGAGGTGGGCGGTGGCTCGGGCCGCCATGCGTTCGGCGACCCGGTGAGTGGCGGTGTGGTGGGCCGGTACCTTGTCGGGCGCGCCGGCGATCAGGTCGAAGAGCCAGGTCCGGGCGCGGTCCGCGCGCCGGTGCAGCATGCGCTCACGCCGGAGCGCGCGTGCGCGACGGCGCGGCCGGGTGGCGTACCGCCAGCGCGCCCAGGGGCTGCCCGGCCGGGCCAGCCGGACGGCGCCGATCCAGGACAGGCCGGGCACCATGATGCCGAGCAGGCCCGTCCAGACCTTGCCCTTGACCAGGGCGACGATCGAGACCAGTGCGTTCACCGCGATCACCGCCACCAGCCCCCACTGGCCGGAGCCCTCGGGTGAGGTCTGCCCGGGGACGACGCCGAGCGGGACGTAGCCGGTGAGCAGCAGCGCGGTGAACAGGATGCCGAGGATCACCGCGTCCACCGACTTGCGGCCCTGTTCGCTCCAGTACACGTCGTCCAGGTGCAGGATCAGCGCGAACTCGTCCAGGACCAGCCCGCAGCCGATCCCGAAGCTGAGACCGCACCAGTCGATCCACGGGTGCCCCCCGTTGGTAGCGATCACCCCGATGCCACCGGCCAGCAGGAAACCGAGCCCGAACACCATGTGGTGGATGTGCAAGCCGCCGGGGGTGATGTTGCCCGGCCACCAGCGGACCTTGGCCCGGATCATCCGGACGCTGAAGCGGATGCCGACGAAGGAGCAGATGAACCCCACCAGCAGCAGGAACAGCGGCTGCTTGTGAGCAGCGACGATGTGCGTGCGGTAGCCGTCCAGCAGGGTGGCCAGACTCAGCTGCTCGAGGTGCATGGGTCGTACCTTCGTTCCGTGGTGCTCCGGGCCTCGCCCGGCTAACGCGTGGTCAGAACCCCCGGGTGCGCTTGGCCGCGCGGCGCGGTGCCAGCAGGTAGGGCGCGGGACGTTCCTCGGCCCCGGCGGGCCTGGTGCCCCGGAGCGTGCCGGGAAGCTTCATGAAGAGTCGTGCGACCTCGCCTCCGAGGTTCACCCCGACCGCCAGTGCCAGGGCCAGGGCGGCCGCCCGGCCCACCGAGATCAGACCGACGTCGGGCTGGTTCTGGGTGAAGGCGAGCATGCCGAGGTAGATCGCCGAGCCGGGCATCAACGGACCGAGTGCCGCCGTGACGTACGGCAGCGAGGAGGCGTTGCGGTAACGGGCCATCAGCTGGCCGAACAGGCCGACCAGACCGGCGGCGATGCCGGTGGACACCACCGCGGACGTCCCGGCGTCGGTGAGCACGCCGTAGGTGGACCAGCCGATGGCGCTGTTGAGGGTGACGAACGGAAGCTTTCTGCTGTCGGTCTGCAGCAGCATGGCGAAGGCGAGGGTGAGCACCATCGCGGCGACCAGCTGGACGGGCGGGTGCCTGACCCCGATCAGACTCTCACCGGGGTTGAGTTTGGCGTGGATGCTCAGCCCGGCGTAGAGGATCAGCATCACGCCGATCACGATGCCGGCGACCAGGTACAGCACCTCCAGCAGCCGGGCGGCAGCGGTGATGTAGAAGCCGGTGAGGCCGTCCTGCACGGCGGCCACCAGGGCCCGGCCGGGCAGCAGGGCGAAGAGGCCACCGGTGATGACCACCGATCCGCGCAGCCCCAGGTGCGGGTTCAGCGACAGGATGATGCCGGAGGCGGCGGCCGGCATCGCCGCTATGACGAACTGGTAGAACTCGGGCAGCCCCCGCCGGGCGATCAGCGAGGCGAGCCGGTCGCCGAGGATCGCGGCGACGAAGGCGTTGGCGAAGACCAGCCAGGCCTTGGCGTCGAGCCGCCCGCCGACCAGGAAGGTGGCGGCTCCCGCCAGCAGGCCGGTGGCGAGGGCGAGCAGCCAGGTCGGGTACGGGTGCCGGTTGCGGCGGATCTCGGCGAGGCGGCGGTAGGCGTCGTTGACGGAGAGCTTCTCCGCGGTGATGTCGGCCACCAGCCGGTAGACGGCGGCCAGCCGGGTGTAGTCGGAGGTCCGGCGGCGCACCACGCGGTCCGCGGTGACGGGGGGCTCGACCAGCGAGGGCTGGTACGAGATCCCGATCAGGGTGAAGGTGACCTGGGGCTCGCAGTGATCGAGCCGGTACGCGTGGGCGATTCCCAGCATCGCGGCCTCGACGTCCTCGGCGGCCTCGCCGCTGGCCAGCAGCAGTTCACCGATCCTGAGCGTCAGGTCGAGCACGCGCGGGACGTTCTTGACCGTCGCCTCGGCCTTCTGCTCGCGCTGGGTGCGCTCGTACGCCGGCCGCTCGGCCATGGGGGTACGCAGCAGGGTACGCATCCGGTCGGGCCAGGGGGCCGCGCCGGGGGCGCCCTGGCTGAGCGTCGAGTCGGCCGTGCCGGTGGGCGGGCCGAGGCTGAATCCGACGGCGCGCCAGTCCTCGGGGCTCAGCGTGTCCTCGGAGACGCCGGTGGGCCAGGCCAACGCCGACGGCACCGCGTCGGCCGGCTCGCCGGGCCGGAGCAGGCCCTCGGTCTCGACCGGCGGCGAGGCCAGCGGGATGGCGGTGGGCTGCTCGACCGGCGGCGCGGCGGATCCGAGCAGGCCTTCGGTGAGCGAAGCCTCGCGCGGCGGCACCGGTTTGGGCGCGGGCCGGGCGGGCCTGCCGCCCCTGACCTTCTTGCCGCCGCCCGATCGGCCCCGGCCCCGCTTAGGCACTGCCACTCCTCGCCGCCCCTGGTGGCGCCCGGCCACCGTGGTGATATTGCGTCCCACCTTGCCTGATCGAACGCCCGAACGCACATGTGCGGTCGCTGCCCCGTGCGAGTACGACCACCGCCACAAGGGCGCGGGGGAGAACTGCGCGAAGCGGGAGGGCTGCGGGCCGGTGCCTTCCGATCTCGCGCAGTTCTCCCCCAGCCTTCGGCCGGGAGGTGCCCCCACGCGCCCCTGGACAGTGGAACTGGCTCCGGTGCGTGCCACTGGCAGACCGCCTCAGAGCCCGTAGCGCTCGACGATCCCCCGGTGCCGGTCGGCGTCGGCCCCGGCCGCCTCGGCCAGGTCGAGCCAGCTGAGCGGGTGCTCCCAGTGCTTCGTCAGGCGGAGCAGCAGCGCATCGGCCTCGGCGGCGGAGGCCGTCGGCGGCACCCCGAGGGCCGCGTAGACGCCGGGCAGGGATTCGGTCTCCTCAGCGGGGTCGTTGATCGCGTACTCGCCTCCGCTGTAGGCCCAGAGTCCGTACTCGGTCTCGCCGAGCGCCTCCCGCAGCGCCACCCACTCCTCGGTGCCGGGCCAGGCTCCGTCCAGCCAGTAGGTGGTGTACCCGGCCGGGTCGAGCAGGGTGAGCAGCTCGAAGGCCGGCCGCCAGCCGTCCGCCTCGCCCTCGGCCGGCGGCTCGTTCAGCAGCGCCGGGCCGAAGACCACGGTGTCCCGGTGGTTGAGCGGCACGTCCTCCCCGAGTACGGGCAGGATGCGCGCGGTGGCCGGGCCGGTGCGCACGGCCGGGAGGTCGGCGGTGGCGCCGTTGGTCCGGGTGGCGCGGACGGTGATGAGCTGCCACTCCTCGTCCACCGGCCCGCTGTCGGTCTCGAAGTCGATGCCGATCCTGGCTCCGACCGCTCGCACGGCCGCCCAGTCCCGGTTGGCCGTGGCGGCGGTGATGAGGTGCCAGAGGTCGGGCTCCTGGACCGTCCGGTACTGCTGGTCCGGGGGCGTGCCCTCGACGGGCAGCGCGTGCTCCAGCAGTTCCTCGTACAGCTGCTGGGCCGTGGCATGGTCGCCCAGCCTGGTCGCTGCGGCGGCGCCGAGTCGGCGCGGGTTGATGCGATCGGGCTCCTCCGCGACCAGGGCGGCGCAGTGCTCGCCGACCTCCGCCCAGCGGCCCTCGGCGGCGGCCCAGCGGGCGCGCGCCCAGTGGGCGTCGGCGGGGTTGGTGGGCATCAGCCGGTCCGCCAGGCGCTTGACGCCCTCGCCGTCCCCCGCCTCGATCAGCATCTGGGAGAGCATGCCGATCAGGTGCTCGTGCCGGCCGTCCTCCTCCAGCTGCTCCCAGAGCAGGTCGGCGGCGGCTCGGGTGTGGCCGAGGCTGCCGAGCACACCGGCCAGGTTGACCACCACGGCGGTCGACGGGGCCTCGGCGCGGGCGGCGGCGAACAGGTCGGCCGCAGCCTCCGCCGGGATCTGCTGTCCGGCCAGCCACTCCGGCAGCTCGGCGACGGGCACCGGCAGGGCCGGTACGGGCAGGGCCTCGGCCTCGGCACGCAGCTCGGCGACCCGCTCGGCCACGCCGTCGGTGCGCCGCAGCTGCGTGAGCTTGCGTTCCCCGGCGGCCGCCAGCGTGAGCGCGACCGTACGGGCTCCGCGCCGGACGGCGAGCCGCCCGGCGATCACCAGCAGGTCCAGGCAAGGGCGGTGGGAGCCGGCCGCGTCGAGGTAGCCCACCCAGTGCGCGAGCCGGACGCCCAGCTCGGTGTCGTTCTCGTACGCCCCGGCGGCAACCAGGGCCTCCACGGCGGTGGCCCAGCGGTGGCGGATGTCCGGGAACTCCTCGGCCTCCCCGGCAGCGGGCAGCTGCCCCAGCGCGAGTTCGGGGCGGCCGAGGGCGGCCAGCATGACGGCCCGTCCGACGGCGAGCTTGCGGCGGTCGTCGTCGTCCAGCTTGTGCCGGGCGGTGACGTACGCCAGCTCGGCGGTGTCGTAGGCGGCCAGGGCGTCCTGGTAGCGGCCGAGCCGGTACAGGGCGGAGGCCCGGCTGTGGCCGAAGGCCAGCGAGACCTGCTCCCCGGCGGCCTGGATCCGGGACTGGGCGCGGTCGAGGTGGGCCAGCGCGGCCTCGGCGCGGCCGTCGTCCTCCAGAGTGTCGGCGTACTCGCGGGAGAGGCAGTCGAAGCAGGCGCGGGCCGGCTCGACCCTGGCGAGCGTCTCCTCCAGCACGGCGAGCCGCTCCGGCACGTAGCCGGGGCCGTCGATGTTGGCGTGGCAGATGGTGAAGTCCTGCACGGCGCACACGGACTGCGGGCAGGAGGCCGTCTCCTCGCGGTGCGCGAACTCCAGCAGCGAGACCGCCTCGCCCATCGCGGCCTCGCCCTGGTGGCGCTTGTTCAGCAGGTTCTGCAGGCGCCAGTGGCGCAGGAAGACCTCCACCCAGGGCAGGCCGAGCGCCCGGGCGGAGGCCAGCGCCTCGGGGTACATCGCGTCCAGCTGCTCGTTGCGGCCCTCGACGGCGTGGCCGGCGATCTCGGCCAGCGCGGTGGCCAGCCGGTGCTGCCCGGACTCGGCCAGCGTCTCGTGGGTGTCGTGCACCCAGGCCCAGATGTCCGTACTCATTTCGCCTGCTCCCCCTGCTGATCGCGTGCGGACAGTGTGTCCGGCACCGCTGACAGTCCGTCCGGGACGGCCGCGGTGAGGGCCGCCACGGCGGTGCCGACGCCCTCGAGCGCGGCGGTCAGGTCACCGGCGGCGGAGCCCGAGGCCGCCGCCATGATCACCTTCAGCGAGCGCAGCAGCCCGGCGGCCGTGGCGCTGCCGGTGTGCCCGGCGCGGTAGGCGGCGAGCAGCTGCCGCACGGCGGGCGAGGCGAGATTGAGGTAGAGCCGCGCCTTGACCGTGCCGTCGGTACGGGCGGTGAAGGCCCGGGCCAGCCGAAGGGCGGCGGACGGGATGCGCGCGTCGGCCTGGTCGTCCTCGATCCGGGCCTTGAGCTCGGCCTCGCGGTCCGGCACCAGGACCAGCGGCAGGCCGGGCGGGTCGAAGCGGGCCGGGACGAGCTGCTCGCCGTCGTCGGCGAGGGCTGCCCCCAGCCAGGCGGTCTCCTCGGCGGACAGCGGCTGTTCGGGGTCGCGGAACAGCTCCCGGTTGCCGCTCTCGCTGCCGAGTTCCACCAGCCGGCAGTCCCGCAGCTGGGCGTAGCGGCGCAGGAAGGGCAGCACGGCGTAGCGGTCACCGCGCGCGATCGGGACCTGCATGGCCCGGTAGAGCATCTCCTCGAAGCCGCCGCCGCTGCCGAGGGCGACGTGCACGGCTCCGCCGCCCGCGGCGCGCAGCGCACCGGCCGTCAGGTCGCCCTGCGAGGTGGGGACGGGGACGTCGTCGGCGAGCAGGGTGAAGAGCCGGTCGTCGCAGAGGGCGGCGCCGAGCAGGTCCTGGCCGTGCCGGGCCAGGATGCGGCGCCAGGCCGTGGGGTGCAGCCGCGCGGTCTCGTACAGGCCGTCCACGATCGCGTCCGTGAGGGCCTGCTGGAGGGCGCGGTAGTGGTCGTCGCGCTGGAGGTCCTCGCGGCTGGCGGTGGGGGTGAGCCGGGTGGATTCGACGACGCCGCCGATGAAGCCGGCCCAGCTGGGCAGCAGGTCCCGGGCGTCCTCGGAGAGCAGCATGCCGCGTAGGTAGACCGAGAGGTCGCGGTTGTCGCTGCTGCCGTAGGTGCCGCCGTCCTGGACCCAGAGCAGGCCGACGGCGTCCGTCGCGCCTTCGACGGGGTCGACCGGGAAGGCGGTGAGCGGCTCGAAGCGGCGGCCGAAGGCGGCGGCGAAGCTCATCCGGGCGGTGTACAGGTGCCCGGGCACCTCCTGGCGCCACGGCACCGGGACGTCGTTGACGGGCTTCTCGTCGTCGCCGACGTACACGGGGATCGGCAGCAGGACGCAGTAGCGGGCGAGCACCTCGCGCAGCGCGTACTCGTCGGCGAGGTGGGCGTGTTCGGCCTTGAGCAGCAGCTCGACCACGGTGCCGGGGGTCGGGCGCGGGTCGGTGGGCTCGACGCTGTACTGCTCGCCGCCACGGCTGCGGTAGCGGTGGCCGAGGGCCGGCTCGCGGTGCGAGGTGGTGGTGACGGTGACCTCGTCGGCGACCGAGAAGGCGGAGAGGAAGCCGAGGCCGAAGGCGCCGATCAGCTCCTGGTTGCCGGTGACCTCGCGCAGCAGGCGGGTGTAGCCGGTGCCGACGGTGGCCAGGTAGGCATGGATCTCGGGCTCGGTCAGCCCCGCGCCGGTGTCCTCGATGGCGATGGCCCGGCGGGCGGCGTCGCCCCGGACCCGGATGCTCGCCTCGGCTGTGCTGCCGGGGTCCTCCAGCCTGCGACGGGTGTGTGAGTCGTGGGCGTTCTGGACGAGTTCGCGCAGCGCGACCAGGGGGGTGGAGTACAGGTGGGTGGCGAGCACACTGACCAGACCACCGAGATCGACCTCGGTCGTCCGCAGATTCTGCTCGGGTACCCGGCCGGGCTGGAGACCTTCAGACATGAGGCCTCAGTGTGCCAGTACGACAATCGGGCGACCAGCGATTTCAGAAGCAATTAAGGGCGAGGCGGCGGGCAGCCCCAGGGGCGCGATAGGTTAACCAGGGATTGACGCCCCCACCTGCGCTGCCGGGTGGGGGAAATCGCCGCCGTTCGGGGGGATTTCGGCCTTGCCGCGTGCCTTCCTGTGACGTCCGTCGTTCGGCGACTATTCCATCCGGGTGACACCTTCGAGCGAACCGGCAGGTGATCCATTGTAGTCAATAGGCCGACCGGGGAATGCTTCTCATGCGACGTCAGGAACCGGCGCAGCGCGGGGCGGCCACCCCTCGGCGCGCCACTTTCGCACCAGTTAGCAGGGAGACCACCGTGTCCCGTATTCGCGCAGTCGCCGCCGTCACCGCCCTCGGGGGCTTCCTCCTGGCGGGCATCGGCACCGCCCAGGCGGACAACGGCGCAGGCGCCGAACACAACTCCAACAGCAGCTTGGTGAGCAACATCGGCTCCGGAAACATCGTCGGCAGCGTCCACGGCAACGGCAACGCCTCCCAGCAGACGGCCACCGGCTCCGGCGGCAGCAACCAGAACAACAGCCTCGGCGTGGCCGGCAACTCCGGTGGCATCGGCACCGCTCAGGGCAACGGCAACCTCTCGGACAAGGTCTACTACCCCTTCGTGCTCTACTGAGCCGCCGCCCGGAACGCCCGTGGGGCAGGCCTCTCCGGCCTGCCCCACGGGCATGTCCTCAGGACAGTCCGAGGACGGCCCGGCTCAGTGCGATCAGGCACTGCGTCAGATCGGGCCGGTGGCATCCGGGGCGGTTCCGTACGCCGTCGTTCACCAGCGCGAACATCGCGTGGACGCGGATCCGGGCCTCGGCGTTCTCGTACTCGGGGCGGATCTGCTGGAGCAGCCCGACCCAGGTGCGCAGGAAGTCCCGCCGGAAGTCGACGGCGGCCTTGCGGTCCGGCTCGGCGAGCCGCTCGGTCTCACTGAGCATCGCGCCCAGGTAGTGGCTGTGGCGCAGCGCGAAGTCCACGTACGCGCGCAGCCCGGCGGCCAACGCCGCGGCCGGGCCGCCGTTCGACCGGCTGCCACCGCCCGCGATCGCTGCCTCGACCTCGTGCCAGAGCCGCTCCCGGCTGCGGACCAGCGCTGCGGCGAGCAGCTCGGCCTTGGTGTCGAAGTGCTTGTACACACTGGGCCCGGCGATGCCGACGGCGGCGCCGAGCTGGTCGGTGCTGACGTTGTCGAAGCCCCGCTCGTGGAACAGCCGGACGGCCGCGACCAGCAGCTCCTCCCGCCGCGACTCCGAGACCCCGTAAGAGAGTTGGGGTACGGCCGGCGGCTGCGGAGCGCCGGTGAGCGAGGCCGCGAGCAGGTCGCCGCCGATCTGTTGGAGCAGCCGCTCGAAGCGACGGCGGGGCGGAGCGAAGGTGTGGTACGACAGGCTGCCGTACGCCGAGAGCAGCGACCAGCAGAGCAACTCGGCGTCGGCCGGGGAGAGTTCGGGACGGGCGGCGACCAGCACCCGGGCCATCTCGCGGACCTCCCCGCGCAGCCCGCGGCGCAACTCGGCGCGCTGGACGGCGGGCAGCAGCCGGGCGTCGCGCTGCCAGAGCGTGCCGAAGGCGCGATGGTCGATGGCGACGGCGGCGAGCGCCGCACAGAGCGCCGGCGGGCCGAAGGAGCCGGAGCGGACCGCCGAACCGAGCGCCGCCAGGTCGAAATCGACGGCCTGCCGCAGAAGTTGGGGCTTGCTGCGGAAGTGCCGGTAGAGGGCGGGTGCGGTGATGCCCACCTCGGCCGCGACCTCCGCCATCGAGACCTGGTGGTAGCCCCGCCGATGGAACTGCCCGCTCGCCGCGGCGAGGATCTGCGCCTTGCGCCCGGGTGGCCGCCGCACCACACCCCGCTCTGTCGACACCTGTCGTCCCCTGCCGTCAGCCTGCCCACGACTACCGGCCCAGGGTAGCAAGCATTCACTTGTCCGGTCCGTCACGGCCGTATCAAGGGGTGATCAACCCGAGAGAACGCGCCGCACATGCTGGACAGCGGAAGCTACCGGCGATTAACTTGTCAGGCGATCAACGGGCACCACGAAGGGAGCGCCGCCGTGCGCCGCACCGTGTTCAACGAGGACCACGAGGCCTTCCGGGAGACCATCCGGGACTTCATCGCCAAGGAGGTCGTCCCGGTCTACGAGAGCTGGGAGGCCTCAGGCCACCCGCCGCGCGACTTCTACCGCAAGCTCGGCGCGCTCGGCGTCTACGGCATCGAGGTCCCCGAGGAGTACGGCGGCGCGGGCGAGAGCGGCTTCAAGTACCAGGCCGTCGTCACCGAGGAGTGCGCCCGGGCGGGCGTGACCTTCGGCTCCTCCGGGGTGCACACCGGCCTGGTGCTCCCGTACCTGCTCGAGTACGCCAACGAGGAGCAGAAGCAGCGCTGGCTGCCCGGCTTCGTCTCGGGCGACATCATGACGGCCATCGCGATGACCGAGCCCGGCGCCGGCTCCGACCTCGCGGGCATCAGCACCACCGCCAAGCTCTCCGAGGACGGTACGCACTACGTCCTCAACGGCGCCAAGACCTTCATCACCGGCGGCGTGCTGGCCGACCTGGTGCTGGTGGTCTGCCGCACCGCGCCGTACGACCCGGCCGACCGTCGGGCGGGCCTCTCGATCCTCTGCGTGGACACCACGTCCGAGGGCTACGCCGTCGGCCGCAAGCTGCAGAAGATCGGCCTGCGCACCTCCGACACCGCCGAGCTGTCCTTCAGCGACGTCAAGGTGCCCGTCGAGGACCTGCTCGGCGAGGAGGGCAAGGCCTTCAGCTACCTGACCCACAACCTGGTGCAGGAGCGCCTGGCGATCGCCGTCGGCGCGTACGCCTCCGCCGCGGCCGCCGTGCGCTTCGCGGTGCAGTACGTCAAGGACCGCAAGGTCTTCGGGCAGGCGGTGGCCGAGTTCCAGAACACCAAGTTCACCCTGGCCGACTGCGAGGCGCAGGTGGTCGCCCAGCAGTCGATGGTGGACCGGGCCCTGGAGCTGTACCAGCACGGCGAGTTGACGGTGGCGGACGCGGCGGCGGCCAAGCTGTTCTGCACCGAGTCGGCGTCCGTCGTCATCGACAAGTGCCTGCAGCTGCACGGCGGTTACGGCTACATCCTGGAGTACCCGATCGCCCGCCTCTACACCGACAACCGGGTCTTCCGGATCTACGGCGGCACCAGCGAGGTCATGAAGACCATCATCGCCAAGTCCCTGGGGCTGTAAGGCCAGTGCTCGCGCGGTGGTACCCCCACCTTCGTCCGCCGCGCGTAGGCGGCGGGCCGCTCCCCCAAGCGGCCCGCTGCCACCCACCACCACCGACACCTCACCGGCAGCCGCACCCGAGGACGTCATGACAACCGCCTCGCAGTCCCCCGACTCCCTTGCCGTGGTCACCCGCGTCCAGGCGGCGCTCAGGGCGCCCGGCATGCCCTTCGAGGTCGAGCCCACCCCGCGCGGCCCCCGCTACCTCCGCGCCCCGCGCACACTGCGGGAGCTCCTGGAGAGCACCCGTGCCCACGGCGACCGCCCGTTCCTCGTGGCCGAGTCCGGCAGCTACACCTTCGCGGAGCACTACGCGGCCGCCGCCGGCCTCGCCCACCGCTACCGGGAGACCTACGGCCTGCAGCGCGGCGACCGGGTGGTGATCGCGATGCGCAACCTGCCCGAGTGGCAGGTCGCCTTCTGGGCCTGCCACCTGGCCGGGGTGATCGCCGTCCCGCTGAACGCCTGGTGGGAGGCCGAGGAGCTGGCGTACGCGCTGGACGACTGCACGCCCGGCCTGGTCGTGGCGGATGCCGAGCGCGCCGGGCGGATGACGCCCTGGCTCGCGGCGCACGGCACACCGCTGCTGACCGTCGGGGTCCCGTCCCACCACGACCGCTTCGAGGACCTCCCCGCGCCCGGCCCGGCCGCACCCGAGCCCGCGATCGATCCGGAGGACGACGCGACGGTGCTCTACACCTCGGGAACCACCGGACACCCCAAGGGAGTGGTCGCCACCCATGCCGCGTGGTGCGCGGCCGCGAGCAATCCGCGCTACTTCGCCGCCACCTCGGTGCTCTGCGCGGGCGGCGAGCTCGGCCGGATCAGGCCGCAGACCGCGCTGATGACCTTCCCGTTCTTCCATGTCGCGGCCTTCACCACGATGTTCGCCCTGATGGCGAACGGCGGCAGCGCCGTCCTGATGCGCAAGTGGGACGCGGCCGAGGCGCTCCGGCTGATCGACCGGCACCGGGTCACCATGTACGTCGGCGTCCCCGCCACCGCGCTCGGCCTGCTGGACGCGGCCGAGGCCGGTGCGGCGCCGCTGCCGACTCTCACCATGATCAGCACCGGCGGGTCCGCCGCACCGCCCGAACTGGCCCGCCGGATCACCCGCCGCTTCGGCGGCCGGGTCGAGGCGCGCAACGGGTACGGCCTCACTGAGACCTGCGGCGGCGTGATCGCCAACGTCGGCGCCCGCTACCTCGAGCACCCCGACAGCATCGGGCGCCCCTGCCCCGCACTGGAGCTCCGGATCGCCGGCCCGGACGGCCTGGCACTGCCCGAGGGCGAGGTCGGCGAACTCTGGCTGCGAGGCCAGCCGCTCTTCCGCGGCTACCGCAACAACCCGGAGGCCACCGCGGCCGCCTTCGCCGACGGCTGGTTCCGCACCGGCGACCTGGCCCGTGTCCGGGACGGCGAGGTCTACATCGTCGACCGGCTCAAGGACATGGTGATCCGGGGCGGCGAGAACGTGTACTGCGTCGAGGTGGAGGGCGTGCTCTTCGACCACCCGGAGGTCGCGGACGCCGCCGTGCTGGGCGTCCCGCACCCCGTCCTCGGCGAGGAGGTGGCTGCCGTGGTCGTGCTCCAGCCCGGCGCCACGGTGGACCCGGACGGGCTGCGTGCCCATGTGGCCGCCCGGCTGGCGGCGTTCAAGGTGCCCGCGCACCTGCTCCTGCGCACGGCTCAGCTGCCGCGCAACCCCACCGGGAAGATCCTCAAGCGGGCACTGCGCGAGGAGGTCGTGACGCTCCTGCCACCCGGCTGACCCGGGCGGCAGCGCGTCCCCGTCCGGTCAGCCGCTCGAGCCGTTGCCCTGACTCCGCCAGGCCTCCAGACCGGCCATCGAGGCCACCTTGGCCTGGTGCATCGTCCGGGCCGCCAGCTCGGTGGGGGGAGTGTCCATGTGGTGGACCCACTCCCGGCCCGCCGAGGCCAGCGCGACACCGACGATCATCGTGCCGGTCAGGCCGATCAGGGCGCCGAGCCCGGTGAGCGCCGAGCCGGTGATGAGCATGCTGCGGTTCACCTGGAACCCGCTGAACTTCTGATTGGTCGCCATAGAACAACCATCGGCGAGCCCCGGACGGCTCGCACCCCGAGCACGCCTACCCGGGGGACGGGCCACGGCCCGCGGTAACCCGGGCGCCGGGTCCAGCGCGCGCGAACCGCACGCGCCCGCCTAGGGTCACGGGCGGGGGTCTCTCTCCAGGAGGACGCGATGGCCGATCCCGTACACGTCGATCTCGTGGCGCTCGCCGACGAGCACGCCGCGAAGGCCGCCGCCAGCCCGCACGGGCGCAGCGCGCACCTGCTGGTCCACGACGGTGTGCTGCGGCAGACCATCATCGCGCTGACCGCGGGCTCCGCGCTGGACGAGCACAACGCACCGACGGCCGCGAGCCTCCAGGTGCTGCGCGGGCGGGTGTCGCTGACCATCGCGGGCCGGCGGCAGGAGCTGGTGGCGGGTCAGCTGCACCCGATCCCGCAGGAGCGGCACGGACTGCTCGCCCACGAGGACTCGGTCGTACTGCTGACCGCCGTGACCAACTGAGCCGTCCGGCCGAGCGCCGCTACGGACCGACCTCCGCGCGCGCGGCGCCCAGCACCCGGCCGGAGGCCAGCTCCAGCCCCCGGAGGAAGTCCCGCCCGGAGGGCGCCTGCTCCGGTGCGACCAGCCACTGCACGGCGAGGCCCGCCAGCAGCGCCTGGTAGAAGGTCCCGAGGGCCAGCTCGTCCTCGGTGTCCGGTACCTCCTTCAGCCCCTGGAACATCGCGGCGAGCCCCAGTCGGGCCATCCGCTGGACGCCGCCGAGGGCCTCCTTCAGCTCGGGTGCATGGTCGATCTGCGCGATCGCCTCGTACTGCGCCGACCACAGGCCCCGGTACTCGACGAAGGTCTTCCGTACGCCGTCCCAGGTCTCGACGAACCGCTCCTCGGGGCTCGCCGAGCTGTCGACCGCCGACGCGACCGCCGTTTCGACCGCCTCGCCCCACTCCCCCACGGCCTCCAGCATCGCCGAGTTGAGCAGCGCCTCCTTGGAACCGAAGTGGTAGCCGATGGCGGCCAGGCTGACGCCCGCGGCGGAGGCGATGTCGCGGGCGGTGGTGCGCCCGTAGCCCTTCTCGAACAGGCAGCGCTTGGCCCCGGCCAGCAGGTCTTCTCGATTTCCCATGCTCCGAGAGTACGCCAGGATCCAGACGATCGTCTCGCACAGCCGACTTACACGCTTGTACTAGACAAGCGTCTGACACGTGCGTACCGTCTTCCTCATGACCGCAACCAACGGCCTCGCCGGCCGACGCGAATGGACCGGCCTCGCCGTCCTCCTGCTCCCGACCCTCGTCATCTCCATGGACATGGGCATCCTGTTCTTCGCCGTCCCGTTCATCAGCACGGATCTCAGGCCGAGCGGCACCCAGCAGCTCTGGATCATGGACATGTACTCGTTCCTGCTGGCCGGGCTGCTGATCCCGATGGGCTCGCTGGGCGACCGGATCGGCCGCCGCAAGCTGCTGATGGCGGGGGCGACCGGCTTCGCGGCGGCCTCGCTGCTGGCCGCCTCGGCGGACGGCGCCGCGCAGCTGATCGCCGCCCGGGCACTCCTCGGCATCACCGGGGCGACACTGATGCCCTCGACGCTGGCGCTGATCCGCAACATGTTCCACGACCAGAAGCAGCGTCAGGCCGCGATGGGCGCCTGGGGCGGGGCCATGATGGCCGGCGCGACGCTCGGCCCGGTGGCCGGCGGGCTGATGCTCGACCACTTCTGGTGGGGCTCGGCGTTCCTGAGCGCCGTCCCGGTGATGGCCCTGGTGCTGCTCACCGCGCCGTTCCTGCTGCCCGAGTACCGCTCGCCGCAGTCCGGCAGCTTCGACGTGCTGGGCGCCGGGCTGTCGATCGCCGCCGTGCTGCCGGTCGTCTACGGCATCAAGACGCTCTCGGTGGACGGCTGGCGCCTGCTGCCGGCGCTGGCCGTCGCGGCCGGACTGGCCGTCGGGGCCGGGCTCGTGGTCCGGCTGCGCACCGCCGCCCACCCGCTGATCGACCTGAGCCTGTTCCGCATCCGCGCCTTCAGCGGCGCGATCACCGTCAACACCATCGCGATGTTCGCGATGATGGGCTTCACCCTCTTCACCTCGCAGTACCTCCAGCTGGTCAAGGGCTTCAGCCCGCTCACCGCCTCGCTCTGGGCGCTGGTGCCGAGCGTCGGCGTCGGCGCGGCGGTCGGGATCTCCGGAGCACTGGCGGGCCGCGTTCGGCCGGCCTATCTGATGACCGGGGGCTTCCTGACCGGCGCGGCGGGCTTCGCGACCATGACGCAGGTCGGCCCGGACTCGCCGCTGGCGCTGATCCTCACGGCGGCGGGCGTCCTGGCCGCCGGGACGGTGGGCACCATGATGCTGACCGCCGAGATGGTCGTCTCGGCCGCCCCGGCCGAACAGGCCGGCGCCGCCTCGGCCACCTCGGAGACGGCGAGTGAGCTGGGCAGCTCGCTGGGCATCGCGATCCTCGGCGCGGCGGGCGCCGCGATCTACAAGGCGAAGCTGGACGGCCAGGTCCCGGCCGAGTTGCCGGCGGACGCCGCCCGGGCCGCGAACGACACCCTCGGCGGGGCGGTCACGGTGGCCTCGCAGCTGCCGGGCCGACTGGGCGAGCAGCTGCTGGAGGCCACCCGGGCGGCCTTCGCGGACGGGATGCACGTGGCCGCGGTGGTCGGGCTGGTCTGCATGATCGGCGGAGCGATGGCGGCGTACCGGCTGATGAAGCACCTGCCGGTGGCGGGTGGAGCCGCGAAGGCCGAGGAAGAGGTGCTGCCGGTCGCCGCCGGCGCCTGAGCGAGCTCCTCAGCGGCTGCGCCGGAGGACGTACGGCGAGGCCCGTCCGGCGCCGTCGAGCGCGCGAGTCACCGAGAGCCCCGGCCGACAGGGCGGTTTCTAGGGGTCGTTGCAACACGTGGTCGGTTGTTCAGGCCGCGAGCAGTTTATGCAGGCGCTCGGCTGGGGTTTCCCAGCCGAGCGTTTTGCGTGGTCGGCCGTTGAGTTCGGCGGCGACGGCGGTCAGGTCCTCGGTGCTGTGGGCGGACAGGTCGGTGCCCTTGGGGAAGTACTGGCGGAGCAGGCCGTTGGTGTTCTCGTTCGAGCCGCGTTGCCAGGGGCTGGCCGGGTCACAGAAGTAGACCGGGATGCCGGTGGCGATGGTGAACGAGCCGTGGGCGGCCATCTCGGCGCCCTGGTCCCAGGTCAGGGAGCGCACCAGGTGTCCGGGCAGGGTCTGGACGGTTTCGACGAGGGCGTCGCGGACGTGTTCGGCGGTGCGGCCGTGAGGCAGGTGAAGGAGCATCACGTAGCGGGTGGCGCGCTCGACCAGCGTTCCGATCGCCGAGGCGCCGTCCTTGCCGATGATCAGGTCGCCCTCCCAGTGCCCGGGCACCGCCCTGTCTTCGGCCTCAGCCGGCCGTTCGCTGATCATGACCATCGGGGTGGCGAACCTGGGCCTGCGCGCGGCGGCCTGGCGGTGGGGGACGCGGCGGGCGCGTCCGGTACGCAGGGCGCAGGCCAGTTCGCGGCGCAACTCGCCCCGGCCTTGGACGTAGAGGGCCTGGTAGACCGTCTCGTGGGCC
This sequence comes from Kitasatospora atroaurantiaca, assembly GCF_007828955.1. Lineage (NCBI taxonomy): Bacteria > Bacillati > Actinomycetota > Actinomycetes > Kitasatosporales > Streptomycetaceae > Kitasatospora > Kitasatospora atroaurantiaca. Next base: position 3,379,283 of record NZ_VIVR01000001.1, read on the forward strand.
ACGTGCATCTCCGGCCGCTCGGGAAAGGTGTCCCGCAGAGCCTGGCAGATCTGCTCCGGACTCCACCGCTTGTCCAGGCGGTCCTGGATGAAGTCCCGTAGCTCCGGGTTCTGGCCGATCTTGCCGGGTTTGGGTCGCGGCCTGCGAGCGTCGGCACGGGCGTGGGCGGCGTGGGGACGGTAGTGCTGCCGGCCGCGGGGGTCCACCGTGCTGTTACGGCGTATCTCCCGGCTGATCGTGGACGGGCTGCGGCCCAGCTCGGCCGCGATCGCGCGGATGGCGGCCTTCTCCCGGAGCCGGTCGGCGATGTGGATGCGTTCGTCCTGGCTCAGGTAACGGCCCGGCAGCCCGGGACAGGCCACCCGCTCTGATCGAGCGGGCGGCCTGAACCTGCTGGGGTCCGTCCGGCCGTTGCGCCACTCGCGGCCGGTTCGATCGTGGACGCCCACACGCCGTGACGCTTCCCTGTTGCTATAGCCCTGATCCACGAGCCGGAAGTATTCCGCTCGCTCACGGACCAGCCTCCGGGGTCCCTGGGCCATCGTTCGGTTCTTGCGGATCTTGAAGTCCATCGCACCCCTTGGGCTGGGGTGTTGCGACAGCCGCTAGAACCCAAGCAGCTGTCGGCCGGGGCTCTCGACGCGCGCCGCCCCTCCCCCGCCCCTAAAGTCGCAGACAGCCGACCCCGCCCGCGCAGGAGGCCCGCCCCCATGCCGGAACCCTCCTGGCGCCGAGAGCACGAGGACCCCGACTACCGGTTCTCCCTCGCCAACGAGCGGACCTTCCTGGCGTGGATCCGGACCGCCCTGGCCCTGCTGGCCGGCGCGATCGCCATCGACCAGTTGGCGCCAGGCCTGGCGCCCAGCCCCGTACGGGCCGCTCTCGGAGTGGCCTTCGCCCTCGGCGGGGCGGCCCTCGGTGCGGCCGCCTACCGCCGCTGGTCGCAGGTCGAACGGGCGATGCGCGAGGGCGGGCGGCTCCCGCACACCAACGTCCTGCTGGTCGTCTCCGTCTGCGTGGTGGTGACCGCCGCCGCCTTCACCATCCTGATCATCGGGTCCGCCCGGTGAACCGGCTCCCCGCCCCGCGCGACCGGGGCCTGCAGCCCGAACGCACCCTGCTGGCGTGGAGCCGCACCGCTCTGGTGCTGACCGTCAACGCCGGGCTGGTGCTGCGCACCGGTCTGGTGAACCGTCAGCCGGGGCTGACCGTTCTGGGCGCCCTGCTGGTCGCTGCCGCCTGCGTCCTGTGCGCGCACGGCCTGCACCGGCGCCGTCGGCTGGAGCTTCCCGGGCACGCTCCGGAGCCCATCCGGGCAGCGCCGCTGCGGGCCGTGGTGGTGCTGATGGCGCTGGTCGCCGCGGCCTCCTGCTGGTGCGTGCTGCTCGGCCCGCCCGGCGATTAGTGGTCCAGACCATATGCCCGGCACCCTGCGGCTGAGCACCTGGTTTTTGACCACCGTTTCCCGGCCGGTGTATACGTTCGCAGCTTCGGCCAGGCATACTGGGCCGGGTCGGGCAAGCTCGCCCGGCCTTGAAACGGCGAGAATTCCGAAGGGACCGGTGGTCAGGGATGCTGCGTAACGGTCTGGAGCCCTGGCACCTCCTGGTGGTGCTGGCTGTCATCATCCTGCTTTTCGGCTCGAAGAAGCTGCCCGAGATGGCGCGCGGGCTCGGCAAGTCCATGCGCATCCTCAAGGCCGAGACCAAGGCCCTGCGCGAGGACGACGCCCCGGCGGAGGGTGCAGCCCAGAACACCACGGCTTCGTCGACCCCGGCCGACCAGCCCCGCCCGGCGGTCAGCCCGACCACCGTCACCCCGGCGGCCGAGACCACCAAGTCGGCCACCAGCGCCTGAGTCGCCTCTGCCGGACTCACGCCGCGCGAATCTCACCCCGAGCCTCCGCCCCGTCAGCTGACTGGGCGGGGGCTCGGTCGTTTCCGAGTCCGACCCGGCCGGCCGGTGAGTCCGTGGCTCGGTGGCTGCGGCCGCGAACTGACGGACGCTCGGATGGCGTAGCAGCCCCCGGCGGCTTCCCGGCGGCTGCCGGAGGATGGGTGCGTGGCCGTCCCCAGAGACCCGATGGAACCCGTGGAGCCGTTCGAGCCACCCCAGCCGTCCCAGCCGTCCGGACGCGACCTGTGGGGGTTGGGGTTGATGCTGCTCGGGCCCATCGCACTGCTGGTGGCCTTCTTCACCCTCCCGATGGGCGTGTTCGGCCCCGAGCATCCGGTGCTGAGCTGGGTCACCTTCGGACTGGCTCTGGCGGTGGTGGCCGTGCTGCTGCTGCGGAAGATCGGCCAGGAGCTGCTGGACGTTCCCGGGCGGCCCGGGGTGGTGATCCTGCTGCTGAGCTGCTTCTCGCTGGTCGTCTTCGCCACCGCCTATCTGGCGCTGGCCCGGGATCCCGGCCAGTTCAACGGCCTGCAGACCCGGGTCGACGCGCTGTACTTCACCGTGATCACCATGTCGACCGTCGGCTACGGGGACATCTACCCCAGCGGGCAACACGCCCGGGAGGTGGTGATGGTGCAGATCCTCTACACGCTGGTCTTCCTGACGGCCGGCGCCACCGCGATCACCCGCCGGCTGCGCATGCGCTTCGCCGACCGGGCGGCCACCCGGCGCCGACCGCCGCGCTGAGCGTGCGTCAGTTGCCGGCGTTGGAGTCCCGCGTCGGCTGCTGCGCGTGCAGGGTGTTGATCAGCGAGCCGAGCCGGTTCTGCCAGTTCTGACTGGTGCCGTTGTCGATCGCATGCTTCTTGGCCAAGTCCCGGACCACCTTCTGGGCGTTCCGCAGAGTCTGCTCGGCAACCTGCGGCTGGTGGTCGGCGAGGGCGCCGGAGGCGTCGTCCAGCAGGCCGAGCAGATCGGCCTGTCTGTCCCGCTCCTTGGTGATCTGCGCCTGGGCGACGGCGGCCCGGAGCGCGGCGAGGGCCCCGGCCGGGCCGGGCTTGGCGGTGGGCGTCGGCAGGGTGCTCGGGCTCTCCGATGCGGACGGCGACGCGGAGGCGGAGGCCGCGACGGTCGGGGTGGAAACCCCGGCCCGGGCCCCGCCACCGGGGCCGCTCAGCGCGAATGCGGCGATGGCCGCCGCCCCCGCCACCACGGCCACACCGACCCCGGCGAGCACCAGCGGGCGGCGCCGGTCCGGCCGGATCGGCTCCATCATCGAGGTATGCGGCATCGAGGTCTGCGGCCCGAAGGACGGCGGCAGCGGCGCGAGGGGCGGCAGGACGGAGGTCCGCTGCGGGTCCGCATAAGGCCCGGCCGGGGGCGCGGCGATCGGGGGCAGCGCCTGGGTGGCCGCCAGCAGCTCGGTGGTGCGGTCGGTGGCGGCGGCGACCGGTACGGCGGCGAGGAGTTCGGCCCGGGCGCTGCCCGCGTCGGCCGGACGCTCCGCCGGGTTCTTGGCGAGCAGCCGCAGCACGGCTGCGTCCAGGCCCGCCGGCACGTCCGGGCGCCGCGCCGAGACCGGTGCGGGCTGCTCGCTGACGTGTTTGAAGGCGATCGCCACGGGTGCGTCGGCCGTGAACGGCGGCTCCCCGGTGAGCATCTCGACCAGCACGCAGCCGACGGCGTAGAGGTCCGCGCGGCCGTCCACCTCGGCGGCGGTGGCCTGCTCGGGCGAGAGGTACGCCGCCGTGCCGAGCACGGTGGCCGGCTGGGTCAGCCGCGAGCTGGACGAGCTCACCCGGGCGATGCCGAAGTCGACGACCTTCACACCGCCGTCAGGGGTGATCATGATGTTGCCGGGCTTGATGTCCCGGTGCACCAGGCCCGCGGCGTGCGCGACCTCCAGCGCCTCGCAGACGGCCGCGGCGATCCCGACGGCCCGCTCGACCGGCAGGCCCGGCGTCTCGGCCAGCAACCGGCTGAGCGACCGGCCGTGCACCAGCTCCATGACGATGTACGGGGATCCCTGGTCGACGCCCGAGTCGAAGACCATCACGATGCGCGGGTGCACCAGCATCGCGGCGTGCTGGGCCTCCCGGCCGAAGCGCTCGGCGAAGTGCGGGTCGTCGGCGAGGCCGCCGTTGAGCACCTTGACCGCGACGGGGCGGCCGAGCACCCGGTCGTGACCGCGGTAGACCGTCGCCATACCGCCGACGCCGAGTATCTCCTCCAGCACGTAACGCCCGTTCAACGCGCGTCCGATCATCTGGCGTCACTCCCCTCGGATACCTCGGCCGGAGGCTTCGGGTCGCCTCGTGCACCTGTGCACGATAGCCGCCGCGCGCCGGGGCCACCGACTCACCGGCCGAAAGGGGCGCCGGCACCCGGCGGAGAACGCCCGGAGGGCCACCGCTGCCCGGCGCCGGACCAGAACGGAGAACGCGCAGCTCACTGCGGCCCCCGCGGCACCTGCGGCGGGACCTGGAGAGTGCCGTACCGCTGCATCCGCTGCCAGCGCAGCCGGGAGCCCGCGAGCGCGGTGCAGACGGACTGGATGACCACCAGGTAGATCAGCTGGCGGTAGACGAACTGCTGCAGCGGCAGACTCCAGAGCGGGCCGAGCCGCTCGCCGTCCAGCCGGAAGGCGTACACGCCCATCGCGGTCTGCAGCGCAAGGAAGGCGGCCCAGAGGCCGACGATCCGTACCGGGTCGAGGAAGACCAGGCCGTACAGCGCGAAGACGTCGACCACCGGGGCCAGCAGCGGCAGCAGCACCTGGAACAGCAGCAGGTAGCCGAGGCCGCGGCGGCCCAGCTTGCCGGCCTGGCCGCCCTGGCGCAGGGCGCCGCGGTGCTTCCACATCGCCTGCAGGGTGCCGTAGCACCAGCGGTAGCGCTGCCGCCACAGGGCGCCGAGGGAGGCCGGGGCCTCCGTCCAGGCCTTGGCCCGCTCCTCGTAGACGACCCGCCAGCCGGCCCGGCAGAGCGCCATGGTCAGGTCGGTGTCCTCGGCCAGCGTGCTCTCGCCGACCCCGCCGATGCGCAGCAGGGCGGAGCGGCGGAAGGCGCCGACCGCGCCGGGGACGGTGGGCATGCACTCGGCGAGGTCGAAGAGGCGGCGGTCCAGGTTGAAACCGACCACGTACTCGATGTGCTGCCACCGGCCGAGCAGTCCGCCCCGGTTGACGACCTTGGCGTTGCCGGAGACGGCGCCGACCCGGCGGTCGGCGAAGGGCTGGACCAGCATCCGTACGGCATCCCGCTCGAAGACGGTGTCGCCGTCGACCATCACCAGCAGCTCGGCGCGGGCGGCGGCGATGCCCGCGTTGAGCGCTGCCGGCTTGCCCGCGTTCTGCTGGCGGATCACCCGGACGAAGGGGAGGTTCAGGGATTCGACCAGGTCGGCGGTCCCGTCGGTGGAGCCGTCGTCGACCACGATCACCTCGACCGGGTGGTCGGAGGCGAGCAGCGAGCGGACGGCGGCCTCGATGCCCGCGCGTTCGTTGTAGGCGGGGACGATGATGCTGACCGGCTCGGTCACGGGCGGGCCCCAGGGCCGGTCGCGGACCTTCTTGTGCCTGCGCGCGGCCACCACGACCGCGATCGCCCGCAGCACGCTGACGGCACCCGCCGCGTACAGCAGCCAGCCGAGCAGGGTGAGCGCCCAGTCGCTGGCCGTCAGGGCGCCGATCACGGCCAGGCCCTGCCAGTGGTCGGCGGCCTCGGCGGGCCGCACGGGGCGAGGCAGCCGGACGGCGTCGCCGACGGTCTCGAAGCGGTAGCCGCTCGCCTTGAGGCGGGGCAGCAGCTGCTCGAGCGCGGCGGCGGTCTGGCTTCGGTCACCGCCCGCGTCGTGCATCAGCAGGATCTGCCCGCCGGCTCCCTTGGGGGTCGCGTTGGCGACGATCTGCTCGACGCCCGGGCGGCGCCAGTCCTCGCTGTCCAGGGTGGTGAGGACGGTGAGATAGCCCTCACGGCCGGCCTGCTGGACGGCCTGCCAGTCGGCGTCCGTGAGGGCGTCGGTGGAGGAGGAGTACGGCGGCCGCAGCAGGGAGCTGGTCTGACCGGTCGCCCCGGCCAGGGCCAGCTGGGACTCGCGCAGCTCCAGCGAGCGCCGCCAGGGGGCGGCGTGGGCGAGGTCGGCGTGGGTGAAGGTGTGGATGCCGATCTGGTGGCCCTCGGCGAGGATCCGCCTGGTCAGCCCGGGGTTGGCGGCGACCTGGGTGCCGACCACGAAGAAGGTCGCGTGCACCTGGTTGCGGCGCAGCACGTCCAGGATCTGCGGGGTCCACTGCGGGTCAGGGCCGTCGTCGAAGGTGAGCGCGAGGGTCTTGGCGCCGGGCGCGGCTGTACGGTCCGAGGCTCCGTCGATCACCGGGCCGCCCTCGCGGACCCCGGCGGGGACGTTCTGGTTGCTGCCCTCTGCCGGGACGGCGCCGTCGGCGGCGTGGCCGTACATGTGCTGGGTGTAGCCCTGCAGCAGGAGCGCGGCGGAGAGGGTGAGGACCAGCACGGTGAGCATCAGCCAGTGGGTGCGCAGCGGTACCTGGCGGACCATGCCGCGGCGGCCGCGCGTGCCCTTGCGGCTGCGGCGGGAGGGGGTACGGACTGGCGTGGTCACTGGTCCTCGGCTCGGATCAGGGGGTTCAGGGGCTCTTGGTGGGCTTGTGGTCGGGTGCCGCGGACGGGCGTCCGTGGCCCGGGCCCGCGGTGGTGGCGCTCGGGGTGGTGCTCGGCGCGAGGGTGGTGGGGGCGGCCTGGGTGGCGGCTGCGCCGGGCGTGCGGCGGGCGGTGCCGGCCGGCCGCGCGGCGGGCGGGGTGACCGGCTTGGACGCCTGTGGGTCGGCCGTCTGCAGGACGGTCGGCGTGACCCTGGGCCGGTCGGCGGTCTGCTGCGGGAGGAACGGGGCGTTGATGCTGGGGCCGCCGAGCACGCTGCTGACCAGCAGGGCGAGGTACCCGGCGGCGGGGACGGCGAGGAGCCAACCGATCCGGCGGACGCGGCGCTGGCGGCGTCCGGAGGTGTCCACGAAGACCGGGGCGTTCTGCGGCGGACGGACGGACCTCCGGTCGATGCGGACCGGGTCGCCGAGGCGCGCCGGATCGAGCCGCACCGGGCCGTCGGGATGCACCGCGTCGATCCGCGCCGTGTCGTCGATCACCTTCGTGGTCCCACTCGTCCTGTCGGCCCCGTTCCGCGCCCGGACAGTCCGACGCCGGGCGGACGGTGGGTACAGGGGGCCCACCGGCCGCCCGGAGCTCGGATGCTGCCACCGGCGGCGGCCGGGGCGATCCGGATGGGCGGGTGGACCCGGGGGAGTCCGCCTACCCACCCGGAGCTTTCGAGCCGGGCGGTCGGTGGACACGGGGGAGCCCACCGGCCGCCCGGAGCTTGGGAGGTGCTGCCGGGTACTGCACAGGTACCGGTCCTGCTTCCTGTCTCGGTACCTGTCTGGTTCACCGGACGGACGATGGGCCCGGGGGGTTTGCCCACCGTCCGTCCGGAGTCTCTGGGGTGGTTACCTCGCGGTGCCACCGTCCTGTTTGCCGCCGTCGCTGGGCGACTGACTGGCCTTGGCGGTCCGCTCCGGTTTGCTCGGGAGCGGGACCGGGAGCTTCGTCGAGCCGTCCTTGGTGGGGTCCGCGGACGGCGTACCGGTCGAGTCCCCCTCCTTGGACCGTGCGATGGCGGCCGTGCAGTAGCCGTCGACACGCTCCGCACTGCCCGCCGCCTTCAGCAGGGGGGCGAGCAGGGGCTCGGCGAGCAGGAGCTTGGGCTTGCCGCCGGCCGCCACCCGCTGGGAGAACGTGCGGCAGAGCCCGAGCAGCTGCGCCGCCTCGCTGTCGCCCGGACCGGTCGCCTGGCCGGTCGCCGTTCCCGACTGGCCCGGACCGGCCGAGGGGCCTGCGGTCGCGGTGCCCGAAGGCTCCGGCACGCCGGTACCGCCGAGGCCACGCTTCCCGGAGGCCGTGGACGGCCCTCCGGAGGCGCTGTGCACGGCCACGGGGGCGTCCTCGGCCCGACCACCGCCGCCCAGGGCGGCAGGAAGGTTTCCGGTGCCGGCCGCGAATGCCACACCTCCCAGCGCGGTGGCAGCAAACGCAACGGCGACGGCCTTCGCACTGAAGGCCCGCGCCAGCGCGGTGTCTGCCATCGTTCGTCTCCGGAGCTGTGGGGCGGGGTTTCGGCGGGCCTCCCGGAACGCGGCCAGTGCCTCCTGCTCCCCGGGGAGTTCACCGTCCCCGGCTGCGGGGGCAGCGGCGGCGGCGAGCAACCCGGCAAGGGCGGCGTGACCGGTGAGGGGGGCCTGACCGGCCGACGTGCCGACTGCAGCACCGCCGAGCAGCTGCTCGGCCGTGTCGCGGTCGATCCGACGGGATCGGTTGGTGCTCATCTCATGTCCTTCAGCGTCGCGGCCCTGGGTTGTGTCACACCTTGCGGAGAATTTTTTTCCGCCGTCCCCTGACGAGGTACGCCGACGGCGGCTCCGCCGGTCTGTTCCAGCAGCTTGGCGAGCTTGCGCAGGCCCCGGTGCGCGGCCATCCGGACACTGCCGGACCGCTTGCCCAGCACCCGGGCGGCGCTCTCCGCGTCCAGCCCGAGCACCACCCGGAGCAGCACGGCCTCGGCCTGGTCCCGCGGCAGCCTGGCGATCAGCGCCAGGGCGTCGGAGGTGCCGACGGAGGCGAGGGCGGTGCCCGCGGTGTCCTCGGCGGCGGCCAGCTCGGCGAGGTACTCGAACGGGAGGTCGGCGGCCGGGCGGCGGCGCACCCGGCGCAGGTGGTCCATCGCGCGGTTACGGGCGATGGTGGCGGCCCAGCCCCGGAAGCCGTCCGCGTCCCCGGTGAAGGAGCACAGGTCGCGGGCGATCTGCAGCCAGGTCTCGGAGGCGATGTCCTCGGCGTCCTCCGTCCCTCCGCCCACCAGGACGCGCAGGTAGCGGAGCAGGCCCGGCTGGACGGCCCGGAAGAGGAGCCGGAAGGCCTCCTCGTCCCCGCCCTGGGCGGCCCGGACGGCTGCGGCGAGATCCGGCCCACCGTCCGGCTGGTCGTCCGGCTGCCGGCCGGGCGGTACGACCGGCGGCACCCGGCCGGGTGGCGCCGGGTGGTCGGTCGGTGCCGGGTGGCCCGCTGGTCTCGGGCGGCCCGGCGCTATCGGGCTGCCGACGGTGTTGTCGGCGCCCGTCCCCTGAGGTTCTGCACTGTGCACCCGTCACATCATGGGGCATGCCGGACAGCCCTCGGCCCGTAGGGGCCGGATAGGCCGCCGCAGGCCGAAATGCCCCATCGACCAGGACGAATGTCATGACAGTCGCTGCCATTCGCCCGCAGCCGACAAAGGTGCTCCGGTCATACGTTTGAGACGACCGGAGCAGTCACCCTGCCCACCCGCCGTACGCCCGGGTCGGACGCCTCCCGCCGCCGCTGCCGCAGGCCGACTGCCACTCCCCCCATGCACCAGGGATGACGTGATGACGACCGCCCAGCAGCTCTTCGCCGAGGGGATCCGCGAGCACTTCGCCCCGGCCCTGCGGGCGCTGGGCTTCACGGGCTGGCGGCACTCCTTCAGCCTCCCCGACGAGGACCACTGGGCCCTGCTCGGCGTCGAACTCGCCGGCGTCGACGACCGGGCCGTCCGCTACACCGTCAACCTCAGCCTGACCCCCAAGGACGCCTGGACCGGGCGGGCGCTGCGCCCGAACCCGAACGCGCCGACCGGCCTGGAGGTCTGGCACGCCCGGATCGGGGAGCTGCTGCCGGTCGGCGGCGAGGTGTGGTGGGAGGTCGCCCCCGGCCCCCGCTGGCTGGTCGCCGTCGAGGACTCGGTGGCGGCCGTCCGCCACTACGGGCTGCCGGAACTCGTACGCCGGCTGGCCGCCGCGGAGGGCGCCGAGACGTACCTCTCCCCCGCCGAGCTGGAGGACGTCAACGCCGCCCTGCTGACGGGGGCCGTCGCCCGCATACAGCGCGCCGAGCTGGCCGACAGGACCCTCGTCCTGACCGGCGCCTGGAGCAGGTCCGACCCCGTGGCCAGGGAGGTCCTGGCGGGCGCGGCCGAGGGCTTCCTCTCCGCCGACGACGAACGCTTCCGACGCGTCCGATGCCTCGACACCCTCGGCCGCGCACTCTGGACCTTCCCGGCCGCCTGACTACCGGGCCTCGGCCGGTGCGCCGAACCAGGCGGTGAGGGCTTCCGGCAGGCCCGGGGTGTCCGGGGCGTCGGCGGCCCAGGCGACGAAGCCGTCCGGGCGGACCAGGAGGGCGGCCAGTTCCGGGCGGGACGGGCACTCGGCGGCGACCGTACGGACCCGGCCGTCGTAACCCCGCGCCTGCGGAGCGTCCGGGGTGAGCGTCAGCAGCAGTCCCCCACCGGGCCGGCAGTGGTCGGCGAGGCGGGTGCCGTCGGCGAACTCCAGCTCCGGGGCGGCCGCACCGACCAGCGGGTGCCCCCCGACCGGGGCGACCCGCTGGAGGACGCCCGAGAGGCACTTGGCCATGTACGTGCTGCCGGTCTCGGTCGCCAGCAGGTCCGCGAAGACCGCGCGCAGCGCGCGCTCCTGCGGCTGCGGGCGCATCAGGGCGATCTGCGCGCGAGTCCAGTCGAGGACGGCCGCCCCGACGGGGTGCCGCTCGGCGGTGTAGGTGTCGAGCAGGCCTTCCGGGGCGGTACCCCGGACCACGGCCGCCAGCTTCCAGCCGAGGTTGACCGCGTCGCCGATGCCGAGGTTGAGCCCCTGCCCGCCGAACGGCGAGTGGACGTGCGCGGCGTCGCCCGCCAGCAGCACCCTGCCCTGCCGGTAATCGGCGGCCTGCCGGGCGTTGTCGGTGAAGCGGGTGGCGCTGTGGACGGCCGTCACGGTGACCTCCTCCCCGGTCACCCTGCGGATGGCGGCGGTCAGCTCCTCGGCCGTGATCGGGGCGCTGCGGTCCGCCGGCGGCCCGTCGAACCGGACGGTCAGGATGCGGCCGGGCATCGGGCCGGTCACGTAGATGCCGGTGTCGGTGGCGTTCCACCCGGGCCTGAGCTTCTCCGCCCCGGTGAACTCGGCCATCGCCTGGTGGCCGGTGATCTGCGGGTCGGTCCCCGGGAAGGCGAAGCCGGCCAGCTTGCGTACGGTGCTGCGCCCGCCGTCGGCCCCGACCAGCCAGCCGGCCCGCAGCGGTGGCCCCTCGGCGAGCCGGACGGTCACGCCGGCCCCGTCCTGCTCGAAGCCGACCAGTTCCACGCCCCGGCGCACCTCGACGCCCAGCTGGGCGGCCCAGGCCGTCAGCACGGCCTCGACCTCCTGCTGGGGGACGGCGAGCACGTCGGCGGCGGGCCCGAGGCCGGTCAGCTCGGGTACGGTCTCGTCGATCAGCGTCGGGTCGAGCATGAGGCCGCCGAAGTGGGCGCCGTACTTCGGGAAGCGGCGCGGGCCCGCGGCGGGCTGCGGCTGCTGCTGGAAGAAGGCCCGGACGCGCTCCAGCATCCGGTCCTGGGCCGCCGCCAGCTGCGGGAGCAGTCCCCGCCGGTCGAAGGCGCGGGCGGTGGCGACGTTCACCGCTCCGGCTTTGACGGTCAGATCCGGCTCCGCGAGCCGTTCGACGACCAGTGCGTTCGCGCTGGCCAGCTTGAGTTCACAGGCGAGGAGCAGCCCAACCGGACCCGCCCCCGCGATCACCACGTCAGTGTCCATGGAGAAAACTGTACCCGGTACAAGTTTATGGTGGGTATAGTTTTCCGCATGGAATCCCAGCCCTCCCTCCGCGAGCGCAAGAAGCAGCAGACCCGGCTGCGCATCTCCGAGGCGGCCACGGCCCTCTTCATCGCGCGCGGCTTCGACGAGGTCTCCGTCGCCGAGGTGGCCGAGGCGGCCGAGGTCTCGAAGATGACCGTCTTCAACTACTTCCCGCGCAAGGAGGAGCTGCTCCTCGACCGGGTCCCGGAGGCCATCGAGCTCGTCACCACCGCGATCCGCGGCCGCGCTCCCGGCCGGAGCCCGCTGGACGCGCTGCACGCCCTGGTCCTCGACCTGGCCGAGCGCCGCCACCCGCTGTCCGGGATCGGCGACACCATGCCGGCCTTCTGGCGGACGGTGCTCGACTCGCCCGCCCTGCGCGCGTACGCCCGGGAGGCGCTGGAGCAACTGGAGGACCACCTGGCCCGGCTGATCGCCGAGGAGCCCGGTCGGCTCCCCGGCGAGGAGGAGGCCAGGTTCGCCGCCGCCCTCGGTATGACGGCCTGTCGCACCGTGTTCACCGCGACCGCGCGCCGCATCCTCGCCGGGGAGCCGGCCGACGCCGTCGCGGCCGACCACCGGGCGTTCACCGACCGGGTGTTCGCCGCCGTCGCCCGTGCGTTCGCCGAGTTCGCGGAACCGGCGGAACCATCGGCGGGCCCCCAGGAGTCTTGATCTCAAGGGGGCGGAGCGTCCTCTGTCCAAAGGGGGAGCTTCATATGACGGACGATCTGATAACCGGCCGCAGCCTGGTCTGGGACGGCTGCCTCAACGTACGGGACCTCGGGGGGCTGACCACCGCCGACGGCCGCCGCACCCGCCCGGGCGCCGTGGTCCGCGCCGACAACCTCGACCGGCTCACCGCCGAGGGCTGGGCGGCCCTCCAGGCGTACGGCGTGCGCACGGTGGTGGACCTGCGGGACGAGCAGGACTACCGGCCGCTGCTCCCGCGCCCCGAGGGCATAGACCTGCTCCGGGTGCCGCTCGACCGGCTGGCCGGGGCCGAGTGGTGGGAGCGGTTCGGCGGGCTGGACGGCACCCCGCTCTCCTTCTCGCCCTACCTCGACCACTGCGCGCACGCCGTCACCGCGGTGGTCTCGGCCGTCGCCCGGGCGCAGCCGGGAGCCGTCGTGGTGCACTGCGGCGCCGGGCGCGACCGCACCGGCCTGGCCGCGCTCGTGCTGCTCGCGGCGGCGCGGGTCACGCCCGCCGACGTCGCGGCCGACTACCTGCTCAGCGCGCCCAACCTGCGCCCGCTGTGGGCCATGCTCGGCCACCCGGACCAGGAGCAGGCGATCGAGGCCGTGCTCGCCGGCGAGGGCACCACCGCCGAGGCCGCCCTGCTGGCCACCCTCGCCGCCTTCGACCCGGACGCCTACCTGCCTGCGGGCGACCTGGCCGCCGTCCGGGCCCGGCTGGTCGGCTGACGCCGGCTACCAGAGCCGGTCGATCGAGCCCGGGTACAGGGCGATCCGGGTGTGCCGGAAGCTCTCCCGGGCCGCCCTGGCGCGATCGGAGCAGAACGCCGCCATGGCCACCTTGTCGAAGCCGGGCCGGTCGCTCGGGAACGGGTCCTCGGCCGTACCGCCGATCAGCACGGTGCCGGGGAGCGGCTGCCAGCCCGCGCTCTCGTAGAACCCCTGCAACGGGCGGTCACAGGTGAACAGGCCGAGGTCGGCACCGCCGGCCTCGATCCTGCGGCGCGCCGCCGCCACCAACTGCCTGCCGTGGCCCCGGCCCTGGTACGCGCGATCGGTGACGACGGTGCTCAGGCCACGGGCCCGGTAGGTGGCGCCCGCGTGGACGAGCTCCTTGCCGAGGACGTCCAGGGCGGCGAGCACCCGGCCGCCGTCCACCAGCAGCATCGAGTACGGCCGCAGCGCCGGGTCGTGGCTCAGCCCCGGGTCGGAGCCGCAGCTCGGCCATGCCTGCTCCTGCAACGCCCAGACCTGCGCGCGGAGTTCGGACGGCACCTCGGCCTCCGGAAACTCCAGGATCTGCATCTGCCGTGCTCCCGATATTTGATGGCGGCTCGCCCGCCCGGCTGCGGATACTGCGCAGTATGGTGCAATTCGCGGATTTCGACTCGCGCGGCTATCCCATGGTGGATGTCCGCACGGGCTACGGCCAGTGGGTGGAGAGTTACGAACAGACCGTCGAGGACGCGATGGACGTCGACGTCCTGGCCCGGCTGGCCGTACCAGACTGGCCGTCGGTACGGCGGGCCGCCGATCTCGGCTGCGGGACGGGCCGCACCGGCGCCTGGCTGCGGCGACAGGGCGTGGCGGCGGTGGACGGGGTGGACCTCACGCCCGAGATGCTCGCCGTCGCCCGCGCCAAGGGAGCCCACGACCGGCTGGTGGAGGCCGACCTGGCCGCGAGCGGCCTGCCGGGCGAGGCGTACGACCTGGTGATCTCCTCCCTGGTGGACGAGCACCTGGCCGAGCTCGGCCCCCTCTACCGCGAGGCCTTCCGCCTGGCGCGGCCGGGCGCGCTCTTCGTCCTGGTCGGGCTGCACCCGTACTTCATCATGGCGGCCGGCATGCCCACGCACTTCACCAGCGCGGCCGGCGAGTCCATCGCCATCACCACCCACGTCCACCTGGTCAGCGACCACCTCACGGCCGGGCTGGCCGCGGGCTGGCAGCTCGCCGAGATGAACGAGTCGGTGGTGGACGACCGCTGGATCGCCCTCAAGCCGAAGTGGGAACGCCTGCGCAGTCACCCGGTCTCCGCGGCGTACGCCTGGCGCAAACCGGCCTAGAGGCCCCGCCAGTATTGGGCATCCCAGGGGCGCGGGGAACTGCGCGAGATCGGAAGGCAACGGCCTGTGCCCTACCGCCTCGCGCAGTTCCCCGCGCCCCTGTGGTTGGCCCGCTGCCTCACCTGCTCCACGCTGTCAGAAGCCCGAGTTGGGGCTGGTCACGATGCGGGTGCGGCCGTCGGAGCGGGCGGCGAGGCCGGCGGTGAGGCGCAGGGAGCGGCTGGGGCCGAGGAGGGTGAGCGCCTCGTCGGGGGTGGCCCAGCGGTAGGCGTCGAGTTCGCCGGGCGGGAGGGTGATCGGGGTGTCGGTGGGGATGGTGCCGAGGTCGAAGAGGAAGTGGACGGCCGGGTGCTCGAGTTCGGCCGAGGGGTGGGTCCAGGCGACGGCGAGCAGCTCACCGGCCTCGTTGACGATGCCGGTCTCCTCCTGGAGCTCGCGCGTCGCGCACTCCTGGGGGTTCTCCCCCACGTCGATCGTCCCGCCGACGAACTGCCAGTGCTCCCGGTAGCCGGCCTTGACGATCAGCACCCGCCCCTCCGGGTCGCTGATCAGGCAGCCGGCGGCGGCATAGACGCGGGGCAGCGAGGCGAGCCACTCGTCGCGGGTCTGGAGCAGGGGGCTGTCCGACATGGCGGTCCTTTCCGGTGGAGGTGCCAACTCTCGCACGCCGGCCGAAACTCCATGGCCCGAACCGGCCGCCCACGGGCGGAGCAGGGTCAAGATCGGGTCGGTGCGAAGGCGTTGACGCCGGGTGAGCCGAGCTGCGCCCGGCAGGCCGAACGGGGCGGCGCCTCTCCGGGCGCCACCCCGCACGGCGTGGTGGCCGAGGTCAGTGGGCGGAGTGCTTCTCCGCGCCCCGGTGGCGGTGCCCCGGGAGCTCGGCATGGTGGGCCGGGCCGGTGGCCGGGGTCGCGGCGGCGGACGAACGGCGTCCGCCGTGGCTGAAGACCGCGTCGCCGAAGTACGGCCCGGACTGCCCCGCCCTAGGGCCGTCCGTGTGGAGCTGGGGGGCCAGCGGGCCCGGGTCGGCTGCCATGCCGCGGCGTTCGAGGAGTTCCTGGGTGCCGCGACGGAGTTTGGTCATCTTGCCCATCGATCGCTTGGTCATCATCGACCTCCCTTCGGCGGCCGCTCACCTCGCCGGGGTGCGTGGCAATGCGGGCGCACGGGCTGTTATGTCCGGATTCTAACCTTTTGGCGAAATCCCGGTGCCTCCCAGCAGCCCTGCCCGCCGGACGCCGCATATGGGAGCATGCCGCGTGGTCACGGTGATACAGGATGACAAGCTGACTCAGGTGCGTACGGCCCGCACGGACGGGCGCGTACGGCACCCGGCCTCGCTGATCCGCTGCCTGCTCGGGTTCGCCGCCCTGGGTCTCACCCTGTTGCTCGCCGCCTGCGCCCAGGGCACGGCCGGCGGCCTGGACGCCGACGTGGCGGAGGGTGCGGGCCTGGTGCCCTGGCCCCCCGGCCGCCTGGCGGGGGCGCTCTCCGCCGTCGCCCTGCTGCTGGTACCGCTCGCCTTCGCGGTCGACCGGCTCGCCCGGCGCAGCAGGCTGCGGGTCGCCGACGGGGTGCTCGCCGCCGTGATCGCATACGGGCTCTCGCTCGGGCTCGACCTGCTCGTCGGCGGGCTCACCGCGCTGACCCACGCGGCGCCCGACGGCCACGGCCGCACCGACCCCGTCTACGGCCACCTGGCACCCGTCCTCGCCTTCATGACGGCGGTCGGCCTGGCGGGCCTGCCGCGCTGGCGGACGGCCCTGGCCGCCGCCCTCACCACCGCCGGGCTGTCCGGCCTGATCACCGGCTACGCGACCCCGCTCTCGCTGCTGCTGGCCCTGCTGCTCGGCTGGGCCACCGCCCACGGCGCCGTATACGCCGTCGGCACGCCCACCCACCGGCCGACGCCCGAGCAGGTGCTGCTGACCCTCGGCCAGGCCGGCGTACGCCCGCACCTGGCCAGGCAGACCGGCCCCAGCCGCTACCTGGTCACCCAGCACGACGACCGGCCCGACCTGGACGTCCTGCTGCTCGACCGCCAGGCGCAGGCGACCGGCCTGTTCCACCGCCTCTGGCTGCTGCTGCGACTGCGTACCGCACCGCGCGCCCACGGCCTGCGCTCCCTGCGCACCGGCCTCGAACACGAAGCCCTGCTCGCGTACGCGGCCACGGCCGCCGGAGTCCGCACCCGCCGACTCGCCGCCGCCGCCGAACTCGGCCCGGACGCGGCCGTGGTGGCGTACGACTTCCTGCCGGGACGGCCCCTCGCGGAACTCCCCGAGGAGGAGCTGACGGACGCGCTGCTCACCGACGCCTGGCGGCAGCTGCACCTCCTGCAGCGCCGGCAGATAGCCCACCGCGCGCTCTCACCGGAGTTCGTACTGGTCGGCACGGACGGCACGGTGCACCTGGTGGGCCTGGCGGACGGCGAGATCGCGGCCGGGGAGCTGCTGCTGCGCCTGGACGTCGCCGGGATGCTCAGCACGCTCGCCCTGCAGTGCGGCGCCGAGCGGGCGGTCGCGACCGGTGTGGCGGTGCTCGGCCCGGCCGTGGTCGGCGGGGCGCTGCCGATGCTGCAGCCGATCGCCCTGTCGCGCGGCACCCGGGCGGCACTGAAGGAGCGCCCCGAGCTGCTCGGCGCCATCCGCGAGGAGATACTGCGCAGCCGGCCGCAGGCGCCGGTGCAGCCCGTCCGGCTGGAGCGGCTGCGGCCGCGCACCCTGGTCACCTTCGCGGCCGGGCTGCTCGCCGGGTATCTGCTGCTGCAGTACCTGTTCAGCTCCGACACCAACCCGATCACGGCCGTCGCCGACGCGGACCCTGCCTGGCTGGGCGCCGCCGTGCTGGCCGCCGCGGCCAGCTATCTCGCCGCCACCCTCGGGTTCGTCGGCTTCGTGCCCGAGCGGTTGAGCTTCCGCCGCGCACTGGCCGCCCAACTGGCGGGCTCGTTCGCCAAGTTGGTGTCGCCCGGCGGCGTCGGCGGGGTGGCGCTGAACACCCGCTTCCTGCAGTGCAGCGGCATCCCGACCGCCCAGGCACTGTCCAGCGTGGGCGCCTCCCAGCTGCTCGGGCTCGTCCTGCATATGCTGCAACTGGCCTTCTTCTGCAGCCTGTTGGGTCTTGGCCCGGGCTCCGCGCTGCCGGACCCGCTGGTCCTGGGGGCCGGGCTGGCGGCCACCACCACCCTCGTCCTCTCGGCCGTGGCCGTCCCCTGGGTGCGCCGCCGGCTCGCCGCGCTGCTGCGGCCGCTGCGGGCCGAGGTACTGCCCCGGCTGCTGGACCTGCTCCAGCAGCCGGGCAAGCTGGCCGCCGGGGTGGCGGGGCAGCTCCTGGTGTCGATGGCCTTCGTGCTCTGCCTGTACTGCTGTGTACTGGCCGTCGGGCAGCAGCCGCAGTTCGCGCCGGTCGCCGTCACCTTCCTGGCGGGGAACGCGGCCGCGTCGGCCGTTCCGACCCCGGGCGGCGCGGGCGCGGTCGAGGGGCTGCTCACCGAGGCGCTGGCCCGTACCGGGTCGATGGACCACGGCACGGCGTTCGCGGCGGTGATGCTGTTCCGGCTGCTGATCTTCCTGCTTCCGGCCCTGCCCGGGTGGGCCGCCTTCGCCTGGCTACAGCGCCGCAAGGCGCTCTAGACCCCCGGTCTACCGGTACTCGTCCTCGTCGAGCTCGACCACCCGGGTCTGCTCGGCGGCGTCCGCGTCGTTCGAGTCGTCGGAGCCGAGGGCGCGGCGCCGGCGGAACTGCTCGTAGTCGTCGCCAGGGTGGTTCTCGATCTCGCGGTCCTCGTCCTCCGTTTCCACGACGACGGGGGACTCCTCCTCGGCGAAGTCGTCGAAGTCCTCGGGGAACTCGGGATTCTCGGGGTTCTGGCGCATGGCGTCCGTCCCTGCTGCTCGGAGCCCCAGCTGGGCCCAGGTGACTCTTAGAAGTATCCGACTCCGGCAGCCCCGCCGGGTACCCTCGCCCGGCCGTCGGCGTGTTGCCCGGCCCCGGGGGAGCCCGGGCGGGCCGTCGGGGGTCAGCCGATCGGTTGACCCCGGAGTCGGCCGTCGCGTCGACCCGGCGGGCCCGGTTCAGGGCCGAGGATCGAAGCAGAGCGGGAGCAGCGTGCTTCCGGCGCCGATCCGAGCAGGAGCAACTCCCATGAAGAAGACGACCGTTCGCACCCGGGTACTCACCGGCGCAGTCGCCCTCGCCGCACTGGGCGCCGGCACCTTCGGCGCGATGACCGCCACCGCCGCGCCGAAGGGCGACGGTGACGTCGCGCAGACCGCCGAGGCCAGGAAGCCGGACACCCTGACCAGCACGCACCTCAGCATCGACGCCGCCACCCGGGCCGCCGAGGCCGCCCTGCACGCTGCCGAGAAGGAGAACCAGCACGTCTCGGTCGCCGTTGTCGACCGCAACGGGACCACCGTGGTCACCCTGCGCGGCGACGGCGCCGGCCCGCAGTCGTACGAGTCGGCCCAGCGCAAGGCGTTCACCGCCGTCTCCTGGAACGCGCCCACCTCGGAGCTGGCCAAGCGGCTCGCCCAGGCTCCCAACCTGAAGGACATCCCCGGCACGCTGTTCCTGGCCAGCGGCGCCCCGGTCGCCGACAAGGGCGCCCCGATCGCGGGCATCGGCGTGGCCGGCGCGCCCAGCGGCGACCTCGACGAGAAGTACGCCCAGGCGGGCGCCGCGTCCCTCGGGAAGTGAGTGGGTAGGCAGCGGGCCAACCACAGGGGCGCGTGGGGGCACCTCCCGGCCGAAGGCTGGGGGAGAACTGCGCGAGATCGGAAGGCAACGGCCTGTGCCCTCCCGCCTCGCGCAGTTCCCGCACCCCTGAGATGCCCGATCCTGATTGGTGCACCTACTGGCGGACGCCCGCCGCGCGGGTGACGCGGCCGGCCAGCTCGCGCAGGTAGGCGGTCAGCTCCGGGGGTTCGTGCACCTCGAACTCGCAGCCCAGGGTGGCCAGTCGGAGCGCAAGCCACTCCAGCGAGTCGGCCCGGGTACGGAGCCGGCAGCGGTGCTCGTCGACCGGCTCGAGCTCCCCGGCGGCGGTACCCAGCCGGGCCGCCATCTGCTCCGCCGGTACGTGCAGCGTCACCACCGCCCGGTAGCTGGGCGTCAGGCCGGAGAGCTTGCCGGCGACGTACGCGGCGGCGTCCTCGGCGGGCAGCTCACGCGGCGCCGCCCGGGAGCCCGTCGGCAGCGGGTCGCCGATCCGGTCGACGCGGAAGATCCGCCAGTCGTCCCGCTCGTTGTCGTACGCGACCAGGTACCAGCGCCGCCCGGCCGCCACCAAGCGGTGCGGCTCGACCAGCCGCCTGGTCTCGGCCCCGTCACCGGCCCGGTAGCCGAAGCGCAGCCGCTCGCGGCCGGCGACCGCGGCGGCCAGCACGGTGAGCACCTCCGGGTCCACCCGTGGCCCGCCGCCGGCCAGCAGCGGCACGGTGGCCGCGTTCAGGGAGCCGACACGGTGCCGCAGCCGGGCGGGCAGGACCTGGACCAGCTTGGCGAGCGCCCGTACGGACGCCTCCTCGATCCCCTCGACGGCCTGCCCCGCCGCCGCCCGCAACCCGACCGCGATGGCCACGGCCTCCTCGTCGTCGAGCAGCAGCGGCGGCATCGCCGCGCCCGCGACCAGGCGGTAGCCGCCGATCGCGCCCTTGGTCGCCTCGACCGGGTAGCCGAGGTCGCGCAGCCGCTCGATGTCGCGGCGGATCGTACGCGGGCTGACCTCCAGCCGCCCGGCCAGTTCACTGCCTGGCCATTCGCGTGGGGTCTGCAGCAGGGAGAGCAGCTTCAGCAGCCGTGCCGGGGTGTCGGTCATAGGTCTCAGCATGCCGCAGACAGCGGACAGGTTCTGACCTAGATGGACTCTACCGTCGGAGGCGTTCGCCAGTACGACCGATCCCGGGAGAACCCATGCAATCCGTCCAGGACGCCCCCGACCGCCGCCGCTGGCTGGCCCTGGCCGTGGTGATGACCGCCAGCCTGATGGACCTGGTCGACGTCACGATCGTCAACATCGCGATGCCCAGCATCCAGCGGGAGACGGGCGCCTCGTTCAGCGCGCTGCAGTGGATCACCGCCGGGTACGCGCTCGCCTTCGCCGTCGGTCTGATCACCGGCGGGCGGCTCGGGGACATCTACGGCCGCAAGCGGCTGTTCCTGCTGGGGATCGGCGGGTTCACGGCCGCCTCCGCGCTGTGCGGCCTGGCCTCGGGCCCGGACATGCTGGTCGCGGCCCGCATCCTGCAGGGCGCCACGGCCGCGCTGATGGTTCCTCAGGTGCTGTCCATCATCCACGCCACCTTCCCGGCCCACGAGCGCGGCAAGGTCTTCGGGATGTTCGGCGCGATGGTCGGGCTGGGGGCCATGCTCGGCCCGCTGCTCGGGGCGCTGCTCACCGAGTGGGACCTCTTCGGCCTCAGCTGGCGGCCGATCTTCCTGGTCAACCTGCCGATCGGCATCGCCGGACTGGTCCTCGGCAGCCGGTACGTCACCGAGTCCCGCGCCCCGCAGGCGCTCCGCCTCGACCTGGTCGGCATGGCGCTGGCCACCGCCGGCCTGCTGATGCTGCTCTACCCGCTCACCCAGGGCCGGGAGTCGGGCTGGCCGCTCTGGGGCTTCGTCTCGATGGCCGCCTCCCTGCCTGTGTTCGTCCTCTTCGTCGCGTACGAGCGGGCCAAGACCCGGCGGGACGGCTCGCCGCTGGTCGAGCTGGCGCTGTTCCGGGTGAAGAGCTTCGCTGCGGGCATCGGCGTCCAGCTGACCTTCGGGATCGTCTCGGGCATCTTCTTCCTGGTCTGGACGCTCTACATGCAGCTCGGCCTCGGCTGGAGCCCGCTGCGGGCGGGCCTGACCGGTGTGCCGTTCTCCCTCGGGGTCTCCGTCGCCGCCGGGCTGTCCGTGCAGAAGCTGGTGCCGCGCTTCGGACGCAAGGTACTGCAGGCGGGCGCGCTGGTGATGGCGGCAGGCACCCTGATCTACCTCGCGGAGGCCGCGCACTACGGCACCGGGATCCACCCGTGGCAGATGACGCTGCCGATGGTCGTGATGGGTGCCGGGATGGGCCTGATCGTCGCCCCGCTGACCGACTCGGTGCTCTCCGAGGTGCCGCGCGAACACTCCGGCTCCGCCTCCGGACTGATCAACACGACCCAGCAGCTGGGCATCGCGCTCGGCCTCGGGCTCTCCTCGGTGGCCTTCTTCACCGTCGTGGACGCCGCCGACCCGGAGCGGCAGGCCATGGGTCCGGTCTTCGTGGACGCCTTCAACCAGTCGCTCTGGTGGGTGGCCGCCGGGCTGGTGACGGTCTTCGCCCTGATGTTCGCGCTGCCGAAGCGCGCCGCACGGCACGAGACTCCGGCGGAAGAGGCCGAGCAGCCGGAGCCCGTACTGGTCTGACGCACCGACAAGCCCTGCCCCCAGGGGGGCAGGGCTTCGGGTGCTCAGCCCTTGGTGAAGTAGCCGAACAGGTCGGCGATCACGTGGGTGTTGCCGGCGAAGTTGTAGATGTCCGCCTGGCCGTTGGTGCCGAGCGGGGTGATGACGTGGTTGGGAACGGTCTGCCCCGGGCCGAAGTTGAGGTTCGACGTCGCGCCCGGGTGAGGGTCGCCGCCGGGCACGACGCTCAGGTACCCGTAGGCCGTGGTCTCGGTGGCCGTGACGTTCAGCACCGCCGCCGTCGCGTTCATCGGGACCACGTCGAAGCTGCCGGTGACCTGGACCGGCAGCTTGCCGCCGCCGGGGAGCGGGCGAGGGAAGCTGCCGTAGCGGGTGTCGGTCAGCCGGACCGGACTGACGGGCGTGAACACGCCCTGGCTGTCCGGGCTGTAGTAGCCGAAGACGTCCGCGACCACCTGGGTGTTGCCCGCGAAGTTGTAGAGGTCGATCTTGCCGTCCTGGCCGATCGGCACGATCGCCTGGTTCGCCACCGTCTGGCCGGGGCGGAAGTTGATGCTGGAGGCCTTCGGTGTGGCACCACCGTGCGGGTAGGCGGTGAGGTAGCCGGAGGCGGTCGGCTCGGTGGCGGTCAGATTGAGCACCACCGCACTGGCGTTGGCGGGGACTCCGGACTTCCCGGCCACCTGCACACTGCGGACCTCGGCGGGAGCGAGACTGCCGGCCGGACGGGTGTCCAGCAGCCGCGAGGGGCCGGACGGGGTGAACTTCTGCCCGCCGTCGGGCTGGTAGTACCCGACGAAGTCGGCCACCACGTCGGCGTTGCCGGAGTGGTTGAAGATCTGCACCGAACCGTCGGAGCCGACCGGCACGGTGACCAGGTTGGCGACGGTCTGACCGGCCTTGGCGTTGAGGTTGGAGGAGTACGGCCGGGCCTGGCCGTCCGGCCAGACGGTCAGGAAGGTGTCACTGCTGACGTTGGTCGCAGTGATGTTCAGGACCACCGCCTCCGCGTTGGCGGGGTTGGGGATATTGAGGACGAGAGCCCCGCCGCCGTGCAGCGGCCCCGAGCTGGTGCGGGTGTCCAGCAGGCGCGTCGGGGCGACGGCCGTGTACGTCGAAGGAGCGTACGCGGCGACGAAGTACTGCGAGGTGCTCGAGGTCTGGCCCTTGGCGTCCTGAGCCGTCACGGTGATCAGGTAGTCACCGGGCCGCTTGTAGGAGTGCGTGCTGGTGGGCCAGGGGCCGCTCGTCGTCGTCCCGTCGCCGTAGTCGAAGGTGAACTTGGCCACCGGTGCGGACGAGACGGTCGCCCGGGAGTCGACCGCGACGGTGAGCGGGTGGTCGTCGAGCTTCGCCGTCGCGCTGAAGTGCGCGGCCAGCGGGCCGGGAGTGGTGATCGTCAGGCTCACCGGCGCGCCGGCGGCGGTCTGCTTGCCGCCCTCGGCGGTGACGGTCACGCTCGCCTTGCAGTCACAGGGTGCGGTGTAGGTGTGGGTGGCCGTGGGGGTGCCGGTGGTGGTGGCCGAGGTGCCGTCGCCGAAGTCGAAGCGGTAGGTCACCGTGGAGAGCCACTGGCTGTGCGCGGTGGCGGTGAAGGTGAGTTCCGAACCGGACGGGGCGTCGGCGTAGTTGGAGCTCAGCTCGACGTTGTCCTGCAGGTAGTCCTGCAGCTCGAACGCGCCGCGGTCCAGGTTCCCGGCACCGGAGTGGTCGACCAGCGGGTCCCGGACGATCGGGAGACCGCGGATGTCCGTGCTGGGTACGCCGGGCGCGGTCGGGTCGGCCGAGTCGATGGCCGGTGAGCAGGTGCTCTTGTCGGGGGTGCCGTCGGCCAGCAGCTGGCAGTCCAGCGGAATCCCGAAGTTCGGCCCGGCGTAGTGCGGGTCGGCGAGCAGGTCGTGCGTGCCCTGCCCGGTCGCGGCGTTCAGCAGTGCGGGCGTCCCGTACGACTGCCCGCCCCAGGAATAGGCCAGGCCGGAGTTCTTCGGCCAGACCAGGTTGTAGTCCGCGCGGCTGCCCTGGGTCGCCTCGGCGGCCACCTGGATCTCGGTGGCGGTCTTGGACGGGCAAGGAGAGCCGAACGCGTTCATGCTGTCGTGCCCGGTCACGACGTTGTTGTACAGGCCGAGGCCGGTGGCTGCGCCGGTCACCATGATGCCCGGGCCGCAGCCCACGGCAACGGTGTTGTTGGTGATGGTCGTGTTCGGCGCACCGTCCACGGCGATGGCCGCGGTGCCGAACGACCAGGACACGGAGTTGCCGCTGATCGTCGTCCCGGTCACGCCCGCACCGACGGAGACGCCGTTGGTGCTCCTCAGTTGGTTGTGCAGGACGGTCACATTGGCGCTTGTACCGGTGATGGCGAGCCACGGGCGGGCGGGCTTGATCCGGGACCAGGCCACGTTGCCGTCGATGAGGACGCCGGAAGAGTCCTGGACCGCGATCCCCGAGTGGGTGTTGAAGCCGCGGATCACCACGTCGTGGGCACCACTGACGGTGAAGGCCGGTGTGGTCTCGGACCCGAGGCCGACGGCATTGCCCGACCCGACGAAGGTGATCGGTGCGTCCTTGGTGCCGGACCGGGTGATGTTCACGGAGTCCGAATAGCCGGCGCCGGACACCTGAACGGTCTGTCCCGGCTGGACCACGGCCGCGGCGGCGCTGATCGTGCAGTAGGGCTGAGCCTGGGTGCCGGCTCCGGTGTCGGAGCAGTTGGAACCGAGGGCGTTGTTGACGTACAGGTTGTCCGGTACGGCCGAGGCGGCTGGGGCCGGTAGGCCCAGTACGCCGGTCAGGACCGCGACCGAGACGCCGAGAGCGCGGGGTCTGCGCATGGGTTCAATCCCCCCTTGGATCGAAGTGTGGCCGCATTCTTGCGCCAAGCCCCGCGCCCAACCGCACCGGGGTACGTCTTGCCGCGGATCAGTACGCGCTGGTGCACTCGTTGTTGTTGGTGGCCCATCCGACCCACCAGCAGGCTTTGCTCCTCGAACCGCTGTCGTCGACCATCGGAGTCCATGCCTCGTGCTCGCCCTGCCTGAGCTCGCGGTTCTGGATCTGATAGGTGTCAATGTTCTGCACCCGGATGACATCCGGGAAGTCGGCCCCGTAGACGCGGGCCCAGGAGGTCTCGCACCGGTTGCTGTAGCGGAGTTGAACAGTCCGGCCCTGAACGTAATGCGTGTCGATGGTCTGCGCGTCCGCCGCGCAGGTCTGGCCGTAGTGCACGTAGCTACTGGGGTCCTGGCCGTCACAGGCGCTGCGGCAGGGCGACACTCCAGAGCCTGCGGAGGCCGGTGCGACGGCCACTCCGACCAGCGCAGCGGCACCGAACAGCACTGCGATCGAACGGCGGATACCGAGTCGGCGTTCTCGTACGGGTGTCAAGAGGAACACGTCCCTTCTGGGTTGAAAAGATCTGCCGCACCGCAGGCCGGGTCGGCGGTCTCCATTGGACCGTGACCCCGGCGGACGCGGAACCTATGAGGTCTTAGCTTGTGATCTTGCGAGAGTCCGGTGCGGCCAGTCCGGTGGAGAGGATCTCCCATGTGGCTTCAAGGGTGCAGGCACTCTCTGTGGAGGCCGGCCGGTACAGCGCCCGGAAACCGGAGCAGCCCTGGAGAGCGCCCGTCCAGCTTCGAAGGGCTTCGGAAGCGGGACCGCCGCCTCGGCCGTCCCCCAACACCCGCTGGGCCGCCGCCACTTCCTTGACCGAGAGTGCGCCGGGATCGGCAACCGCCCGGCGGGCGTCCACGACCGACTGGGCGGACGCGCTTCGCAAGCCGCCGGGGTCGGCTGAGAAGCCGGCCATGGCGAGAGCGGTCCAGGCGAGGTACCGGCCTTCCCGATCGTGCGGGGACGTGGTGCGGATTTCGAGTCGTGGGATGGGCACACCGAGCTCCTCCAGTAGCTCGACCAGGTGTCCGGCCAGGGGGGCGGTCCGTGGGTCTACTCCGCGCGCCAGCTCCCGCAGCGCAAGCCCGGTCGCTTCGGACTCGAGGCCCTCATCGGGTCGGCCCGCGATCCGCAGGACGACTGCGCTCGTCAGCAGGCCCGCCGTGTCGTTGTGCTCGCGCGTGGTGGGCAGCATGTCGTGGATGGCCTGTGTCGTGCGGGCCCCCGCGAGCCTGGGAAAGGCCGCTGGCGCGAGTCGCGCGGCGTAGTAGGTGTTCTCCAGGGTTCCCAGGCGACGCACCCTCTCCCTGAGAAGTCCGGACGTGCCGTCGGCTCGCCTGCTCAAGGAGCCTTCCAGCGGGTGCAGTTGCTCCGGGGAGCCCCCGGCCAGAATCCAGCCGCGCGCAGCGTAGTACGCCTGAAGTTCGAAGCCGGCCGGGTCGAAGTCGAGCTGCGGTGCGAGCCACCGGCGCACCTCTTGTTGGAGCTGGGGGCTGACCGCCCGGTGCTGGTGGACGGCGACGCACAGCGTCCCGTAGGCGTCCATGAGAGCCTCGGCGTCGCCGGGCTTCCCGAAGCCGGTGGGAGCGGGTGCCATGTCCCAACCGGAGGAGTCGATACCGAGTTCTTCGGCAGCGTCCAATGCCCGGCACCGGGAGTAGGGGCTGTGGACCTGCGGTACCGCAGAGGCCAGTTGGGCCGTGAGTGTGGCAGTGTCCCGGGCGGTTCTGGGCACTGACTTGGCCGAGACGATGTCAGCGAGGGCCGCGATCGTGGCGATCCGAATGCTGGGGTCGTCGGGCAGCCTGAGGTTCTCCAGGACGTCTGCGGCCCATGCCCCGGGAATCCTGGTGCCGGTGCTGTTCTCGACCTGGACTCCGTACCAGCGCCCCCAGATCGGATCGTCGGCGATGGCCTCAGCGAGCGAGCCCGCCAGGATGTCCGGGTTCGGCAGGGGCCGGGGGTGTCCTGCCGCGCGCGCGACACCGAGCCCATAGGCGCTCGCCTGCCAGGACGGACCACCATCGGCGGACAGGCCCGGTCGGATGAAGAGCCCGTTGTCGCCGATGAGCGACCGGATTTCGCTGACCAGTTGCCCCGACTCCACCTCCTCCGCGTGATGACGCGTTATCGCAGTGCTTGTGATCACTCCGGTCACGGTCAGGACCAAGCCCAGCAGGAAGCCGAGCACGCGTCCTCTGAGCGGGGGCCGCAGCCGACGGCCGCGGCCCCCCGGATCACTCGAGCGCGCCACGGGTCACAGCGACGCGATGGTGCTGACGGTCTGACCGTTGTAGTACGCGGTGCCGGCCGTCTTGCCGCTGACACCGGCCGTCAGCCAGTTCTCGCACATCTGGCCCGACATGTAGGTGCCCCGTGAGCCGTTGTTGTTGGTCCACTCCTGGGACACCTCCTTGGCGCTCTGGCCGAACGCGTCCAGGCTTGCTCCCAGGCCCCAGGCCTGGAAGCTGGTCCGGTTGCGCACCCAGTCATTGCCGGCGGCCGGGTTCCATCCGCCGGAGATCACGACCGACGTCGAGTAGTCGGAGCAGCCACTGGAGTTCGCCCAGGTCTGCAGCCAGATGTTCGAGGTCAGCGTGGCGCCGTTGGTGAAGCCGTAACTCGACGAGCCGGAGGTCGCGGACGCGGGTCCGGCCAGACCGATCACCGATGCGGCGAACACGGGCAGCGCGAGGGCGGCCACACGGCGGATGAGGGGCGAGTGATTCATGGCTTCTCCTTGGACGTGGCTGGTGATTCCCGTACTCGGAACTGCGTTGCGGTCAGAGTCAATCCGAGTACCTGCCACCCCACCACCTGCAAGGTTCTAGGGTTTCGAGGGACGGCCACGCCCTGACTCGGCAGCCGGCTTCCTTCCGTCGATGCCGGCCTTCCCTTATTGCGTAGTTGACTGAGTACCGACACTGGTAGGGTCTGCGCCGCCTTCCCTCGCCGGGTGGAGCAGGGGAGCGCGGAGGGGGTGGAGATGAACAGTGTGTTGGTGCATGCCCCGGCAGCCGACGGACGAGGGCGGATCATTGTGGAACTCGGGCCGGGGGAAGGCGCCCGATTCGGCCGGGGCTCAACCAGTCTCATGGTGGAGATCACCCTTGCCGATCCCGCAGTGCCCCGGCTCGCCGGGGAGATCACGGCCACCGAGGACCACTGGCAGTTGAGCAACTTCAGTACGGTCCACAGCTACCTCGTGGAGAACCCGGAGGGAGCAGGCGAGTACATCCGGGTGGCGCCGCGCAGGCTCGGCGCCCCGGTGCCATTCGAGTTCGCCCGCGTCGTCCTGCCCACCCGCGGCCCGGCCCAGGCCTTCCACGTCTATGCCCCGGCCCACACCTACCATGAGGCCGCCCACCCGCCGGAGCTCTCGGGCTCGGCGACGCTCTCGGCCTTCTCCCTGGACGAGTCCGCGACCTACTTCCTCGTCCTGGTCGCGCTGTGCGAGCCGCGGCTGCGCGACCTGCCCGCGGCAGGCATCCCGACCACCCGCCAGGTGGTGGAGCGACTACGTCTCCATCCCTCGTGCGGGGAGCTGACCGAACAGGCCGCCAGCTTCCACCTCGACTACCTGGCCCGCAACAAGCTGCGCGTCCGCCGGACGGATGCGCACGGACCGCGGATGGACGGTAAGCGCGAGGCGGTGGTGTCACTGGCCCTCAGGTTCGGGCTGGTCCGCGAGGAGCACCTCGGTCTGCTGCCGCCCCGACCCAAGAGCACTTCGGAGACCTCATGACCGCGCAACCCGAGACCTTCTCCGCCGGGCCGGCCAAGGAAGCGACAGTCCCGCCCGGCTACCGGGTGGGCGACTGGGAAATCACCGATTTCATCGCAGCCGGGAGCTGGGGCAGCGTGTACGCTGCCCGTCGCTGCGGGGCCGCTGCGGAGGGCGAGCCGACGGAGGCCGCCCTCAAGTTCCTGTCCACCTCCGGACTGGCCCCGCGCCAGGCCAGGGAACTGGCCGAGACGGCCGACCGCGAGGTCGCCTTCAGCCGATCGGACGCCCACCCGCACCTGATCCGGGTGTACGACACCGCCGTCGTCAGCGACCCGGAACTGCCAGCAGTGGACGGCGCGGTGGTACTCATCATGGAACGCGCGGACCGGAGCCTGCTCGACCTCCTCGCCCAATCCCCGACATCCTCAACCGGCACCGGCAGCACGGAAGCCGATGCCGATACCCCCGCGAAGCCGGGACCTCCCACGCCGGCCCCGGGAACTCTCCTGGTCCAGATCGGCGAAGCACTCGCCCACCTGCACGCCTCCGGCTGGATCCACGGCGACCTCAAGCCCGGCAACATCCTGCTGATGGCCGACGGCACCATCCGTCTGGCGGACTTCGGCCTCGCTGCCCGTATCGAGGGCACCCACGGCTACGCCCCGCCGATGGGCTCGCCGGACTACCTGCCGCCGGAGCGCCGGACCGAGCAGCTGAGCGAGCGAGGCGTCCCCACTCGCCCGAGCCTGGACGTCTGGGCATTCGGCGTGACCGCCCATCAGCTGCTCACCGGCGGCTCCTTCGCCTTTCCCGGTGCCACGCCCGCCGCCCGCGCGGCCGCCGTCCACGAGTACGGCGCCGGACGCACCCGGTTGCGCCTGGCCCCGGAGCTCTCCCCGGCCTGGCACGCGATCCTCGCCGACTGCCTTGCGGCGGACCCCTCTGTCCGCGCCGCCCACACGATGGAGTCGCTGCTGCCTCGGATCCGGGCGGCGGCGGAGGGCACGCAAGCCAGGGCGCGATGGCGGCCCCGGGCAATCCTCCTGGCAGCCGGTGCGCTGCTCACGGCGGCCGGGATCGCCGCCGCCCTGCTCTGGCCGTCCGTCGGCGGCGATCAGAACCGGCCCACCACGGCGCAGGTTCGCGTGTTCAACATCGACGGCTCCTGCAAGGACCAGTCCGAGCGGATGCGTGCCTGCAGCCTGGGCCTGGCCCGCGACCCCCACCGCAAGTACGACGCAGACAACGTCGTCGGCCACCGGGTGTGGCACGCCGACGTGCTCACCACCGATTGCGTCGTCAACGACGGGGACCGGGTGGAGGACGAGACCGGCATCGGCACCCCCCGCTGGTTCCGCGTCCAGCTCGACGACATCCCCGAAGGCCACGCCTGGCTGCCGTCCGTCCGCACACACGACGACCCTCAGATCCCGGTCTGTGCCACATCCTGAGCGTCGGCGACGCCTTCATCTCCCGACCCGGGACAGCTCACAAAGACAAAGAGCCCCAGGTCACCTTGGGTGACCTGGGGCTTTCTGAGCCGCTTTCGGGATTCGAACCCGAGACCTACGCATTACGAGTGCGTTGCTCTGGCCAACTGAGCTAAAGCGGCACCGTTGCCGGGTTCGGTGCCCGTCCCTGGGGTCGAGCATCGCATCGGCAACGCGCGCCAGTCTACACACTTTCGAGCGGTGATCCGTACCGGCCTCAGGCGGAGGAGACGGCGAGCTTGGCGGCGAAGCCGGCGAAGAGGACGGCAACGCCGCTGGTGAGGCCTGCGGAGAGGCGCTTGCGGCGGCGGAAGGCGGCGGCGAGGGTGGTGCCCGCGAAGATCAGCATGGAGAGGTAGAGCATGCTGAAGGTCTGCAGGATGCCGCCCAGCAGCGCGAAGGACAGCACCGGCTGACCGTAGGACGCGTCGACGAACTGCGTGAAGAATGACAGCAGGAAGAGGATCGCCTTCGGGTTGAGCAGGCTGATCACCAGCGCCCGCCGGAAGGGGTTCTCGACAGCCGGAGGCGCGGCCTCGGCGGCAGCGGGCTCAAGGCCGGCCTGCCGCTCGCGCCAGAGCTGGCGGGCCGCGCGGAGCATGCCGATGCCGATCCAGAGCAGGTACGCCGCACCGCCGAACTTCACCACCGCGAAGACCGCCGGATTGGCCTTGAGCAGCGAGGCCGCCCCGAGTGAGGTCAGGCTGATCAGTGTGAAGTCCCCCACGAAGACGCCCGCGGCGGCGCGGTAGCCGGTGCGGACGCCCTTGCGGGCGGCGACGGAGAGGACGTACAGCGAGTTCGGGCCGGGCAGCAGGATGATGACCAGGGCGCCGAGGATGTACGTGGTCAGGTCGTTGACTCCGAGCACGATGCAGCTCCAATGACAGGTGGGCGCATCATCGTACCTATCTGTCCGGCAGCTGTTGAAGCGGAAATTACTTCGCGCAGCGCGTCCCCGTGGCCGGTGCGTCCCCGCCCAGCAGGTAGCGGTTGACGGCGCCGTCGATGCAGCCGTTGCGCCGCCCGTACGCGGTGTGCCCGTCCCCCTCGTAGGTGAGCAGGCGGCCGGAGTCCAGCTGGGTGGCGAGCGACTGCGACCACGCGTACGGCGTCGCCGGGTCGCGGGTGGTGCCGACCACCACGATCGGGGCCGCTCCGGCGGCCCGGACGGTGTGCGGCACACCGGTCGGCCTGACCGGCCAGTACGCGCAGGCCAGTGCCATCCAGGCCATGTCGCGGCCGAAGTGCGGGGAGGTCTTCTCGAAGTCCGGCACCGCGCGCGCGGCCTCGTCCGGGGTGGCGAAGGGCGCGGGCAGGTCGAGGCAGTTGACCGCCATGTTCGCGAACATCAGGTTGGGGTACGTGCCGTCCGAGGAGCGCTCGTAGTAGTCGTCGGAGAGCTTGAGCAGCCCGGTGCCGTCCCCCGCCTTGGCGGTGGTGAGCGCGGTGCGCAGCTGCGGCCAGAGGAACTCCGCGTACATCGCCTGGATGACGCCGGTGGTGGCCTGGGACTCGGTCAGCCTCCGGCTGGAGTCGGTCGTCAGCGGCTTCGCGTCGAGCTGCTTGAACAGGGCGTCGAGCTGCTCGCCGGCCTGCTTCTCGTTGGTGCCGAGCGGGCAGTCGTCGCGCTTGACGCAGTCCTTCGCGAATGCGGCCCAGGCCGTCTCGAAGCCGCCGGCCTGGGCCTTGTTGCCGGCCATCGCGTCGAGCGAGGGGTCCATGGCGCCGTCCAGCACCATCCGGCCGACCCGGGAGGGGTAGAGCCCGGCGTAGGTGGCGCCGAGGAAGGTGCCGTACGACTTGCCCAGGTAGTGCAGCTTGTCGTCGCCCAGCAGGGCGCGCAGCACATCCATGTCACGGGCCGACTCGACGGTGCTGACGTGGCCCAGGAAGGTGCCCGACTTCTGCTGGCAGGCGGCCGCGAACTCCTTGTCGGCCGCCACCAAGGCGTCCTTCTCCGCCTGGTCGTCGGGGGTGATGTCGATCGCGGTGTAGGCGTCCATCCGGTCGCCGCCGAGACAGGTCACGGGGCTGCTGCGGCCGACCCCGCGCGGGTCCAGACCGACCAGGTCGTACGCGGCACGGACCCCGGAGTCGTAGCCCTTGGCGACGCTCTCCACGTACTCGACGGCCGAACCGCCGGGGCCCCCGGGGTTGAGCACCAGCGAGCCCAGCCGGTCGACCCCGCCGGTGGCGCGCTTACGGGCCGCGCTCAGCGTGAGCTCGCCGCTGCCGGGGTGCTCGTAGTCGAGCGGGACCTTGAAGGTGGTGCACTCGAACTCCTCGTCGCAGGAGTTCCAGCTGAGCTTCTGGGCGTAGTACGTGGCCAGCGCCGCCGGGATCGCGGTGGGGAGCGGTGCCAGCGGGGCGGCCACGGCCGGGACGCCGTCCGAGGACGAGGAGGACGAGGTCGCAGAGGTCGTGGGGGCGGCGGACGGCCCGGTGCCTGAGGAGCACCCGGCCAGGAGCATTGCGGCGGCGGCCACGGCGGCGGGCACGAAGCGGGTCTGCCGGACAGCTCGCATGCTGGTTCTCTCTCCCCTCGGGCACCGGCCGACCGGCCGGCGGAGCCCGTCACTGATCAGCGACCGGCTGAGCTGAGCGTAGCGGCCCGCAGCGGCCGGGACTGGCAACCGACGCAGCCGAGATCACCGGGCAATCGAGGTCACGACGGCCGGGCGAGGGTCTCCGCCAGGTACTGCACCGCGATCCTGACCAGCCGCAGCCGCTCCCGGTCGGGCGAGTAGTCCTGCACCACGTCCGAGATCCGTACGTCCGCCCTGGCGGCCCGCCCCTTGCCGTCGTGCAGAGCGGTCTGCAGCTTGCGGGCGGCGGCCAGGCCGTCCGTGTCGCCCTTGGCGGCGGCCAGCAGCAGGCGGGCGGCGGCGGACCCGGGGGCCTCGGTGCCGGCTGCTGCGAGGGCGGGCGCGTCGTAGCGGCCGGAGACGGCGGCGGCCGCGCCGTAGAGGTCGGGGCGGGTCAGTCCGGCGGCGGCCGCGCACGGAGCACCCCCGTCGATACCGAGCACACCCCATCCGCCCGGCCCGGCCGGCAGGGTGCGGAAGGCGGCGCCGACGGCGGTCCGCAGCGCGGCATCGTCCGCCACGGCCTGCGGAGCGGCGGCGACCAGTTCGCAGGGGTGCGCGGTGCCGCTGGGCGACTGCGGGGCGACCACCACGAAGGGGCGCGCCTTGCCGAGCTTCACGGCGGAGGAGATCCCTTCGAAGACGTCGGGGAGCTCGGCGTCGGCGGTCTTCCTGGCACCGCCCGCGTGCAGCACGATCACCGGGAAGCGGGCCTTCTGGTCCGCCCGGTACTCGGCGGGCAGCCAGACCCGGACGGCGCGCGGCCGCCCGTCCGGCCCGGCCACCGCGCCCTCCAGCAACTCGCCGCCTGCGGGGCGCCCGACGGTCGAGAACTTGGTGACCACGGGGGTGATCTCGGGGGAGGACGAGGGCGTCACGGGTGGTGCGGCCGCCCGGGCCGGCGAGGGTGCGGCGGCGGGCGAGGCGGGGGCCGGCGCGGTCTCGGCCGCCGCGCGGGCCTGCTGGACGGAGCCCGTCCCCCGCCCGTCCAGCGCCAGGACCACCATCAGTGCCGTCACACACATCCCGCAGACCACCGCTCCGCCCGCCCGGAGCAGCAGCGGCCGCTGCTCGGCGGCCAGCTCGTACGTCTGCGCCGACCGCAGGTCCCGCCAGCGGGCCAGTGCGGCCCTGGCCAGCCAGCTTCCGGCGACGGCCGCCACCAGGAGGGGTACGACGAGGAGCGGACGGAGCATGGGACGCACCACCTCGGGAGAACCGGTACCGGTCAAGCCCGACCACAGCGGCTCGGACCACGGCGTACTCGGTCCACAGGGTGCAAGACGATCCGCCCAGGGGTGCGTGGGGCTCCCGGGCGGCGTCCGACGTTCACTCCAACGAGTGACGTAACGGAGCGTCAACCGGCCCCGGCGGTCAGCCCGCCCGGAGTGCCACGGTCATTGCCTCGACGGCCAGCAGCGGGTCCACGTTGCGGTCCAGCGCCTGACGGCAGGCCAGCACGGCCTCGATGCGGCGCAGCGTGTTCTCCGGTGTGCCGCCCGCGGCGACCTTGGCGAGCGCCGGGCGCTGGTCCTCGTTGGCCAGGGCGCCGGTGGAGCCGAGCTGCACGGCCAGCACGTCGCGGTAGAAGCCGAGGAGGTCGAGCAGTGCGACACCGAGCGTCTCGCGCCTCGTCCGGGTGGCCCGGCTCTTCTGGCGCTTCTCCAGCTCCTTCACCGCGCCCGCCATGCCGCGCGGTGCCCGGCTGCCCTCGGCCGCGCCGTAGGCGGCCTTCAGATCGTCGGTCTCCTTGGCGTCCTGGGTCTCGGCGAGCGCCTCGGCGTCGGCCTTGGCGGTGTCGACCAGCCGCTGGGCGGCGGCCAGGCAGCCGCCGATGTCGCCGACCTCCAGCGGGATGCGCAGCACGTCGAGGCGCCGGGCGCGGGCCTGGTCGTCGACGGCGAGGCGCCGGGCGCGCTCGACGTCGCCCTGCCCGGCCAGCGCCGCGAGCCGGGCGGTCTCCGGCTCGACGCCGTCGCGCCGCATCAGCATGTCGGCGACCGCCTCGGCGGCGGGCGTGCGCAGCACCAGCAGGCGGCAGCGGGAGCGGATGGTGGGCAGCACGTCCTGCACAGAGGGCGCGCAGAGCAGCCAGACGGTGCGCGGCGAGGGCTCCTCGACGCCCTTGAGCAGCGCGTTCGCCGCCGCCTCGGTGAGCCGGTGGGCGGCGTCGACCAGGATCACCGACCAGCGGCCCCCGGTCGGGTAGCTGGAGGCACGCAGCACCAGGTCGCGCATGTCGCCGACGCCGATCGACAGGCCGTCGGTGCGGACGTACTTCACGTCCGCGTGGCTTCCGGAGAGCACGGTGTGGCAGCCGTCGCAGAACCCGCAGCCGGGCACCCCGCCCAGGTCGAGGTCCGGGCTGGTGCACTGCAGCGCGGCGGCGAAGGCCCTTGCGGCGGTGATCTGCCCGGCGCCGGGCGGGCCGGTGAACAGCCAGGCGTGCGTCATCAGCGAGGCGTTGCCCTCCGCGGGCGCGCCGGTACGGCCTGCGGCCGCGGTGGCCCGCGCGGCCCGGGCAGCGGCGGTCAGCTGCTCGACCACCCGATCCTGGCCGACCAGGTCGTCCCACACACTCACGCCGCACTCCCTGCCGCCACCGCCACGCCCTCCTTGCCGCCAGCGGGCAGGAGGGGTCCTTCGTCCCGGTCGAGCCTAACGCCGGGCGCCGACATCGGATCCCGGCCGGGGCTCCGATCTCGGCCGGGGCAGGGCGGCCTCCCGGTCCACGGTCCGCATCCGCTCGAAGGAGCGCCGCAACTGCCCCTTCATCCAGCGCGAGAGGGGCTGCTCGACGTACCGGTTCACCGCCCAGGAGGCCGCGAGCATCAGGACCAGCAGCGAGCCCGCCAGCACCCACGGGTTCACGTCGTACCGGAGTTTCTCGATCGCCTCCCACCCGATGTACTCGTGCAGCAGGTAGAGCGGGTAGGTGACGGCTCCGGCGGTGGAGAGCCAGCGCCAGTCGATCCGGCGGAACCAGTCCAGCGCGACACCGGCCATGAGCAGGTAGAACACCGCCAGCAGCGCGGTCACGCCCCACTCCGGCAGCGCGTACGCCGAGTTCGCGGCGACGAAGCGGTAGGTCGGCTGGGTGGCCCGGACGCCCGCCAGGAAGGAGAAGCCGACCAGCAGCCAGAGCAGCAGATCGGGGCCGAACCGCCGCATCAGGTGGAAGGCCATCCCGCCGATGAAGAACCAGCAGTACTCCGGCATCGCCAGCGCCTGCAGCAGCGGAACGCCGGGCAGGCCGTACGCGAGCACCCCGGCGGCCGCCCAGAGGAAGCAGAAGGCCAGCACCTTCCGGTACGACAGCCCGAGCCAGACCACCACCGCGAAGATCAGGTAGAACCGGGCCTCCACCCAGAGGCTCCAGTACACGCCGTCGACGTACGGGGCGCCGAAGGGGTACTCCAGCATGGTGAGGTTGGTCAGCACGTCCGGCCAGGACCGGGGCACGGTGGCCCCCGGGACCAGCGCCACCACCAGGGTGGTGGCCGCCACGGCGAACCAGTACGCGGGGAAGAGCCGGACCACGCGCGAGGTGAAGAAGTCCGAGAGCGAGCGGCCCCAGCAGCTCAGGCAGATCACGAAGCCGCTGATCAGGAAGAACAGCTGCACCCCGAGCCAGCCGTACGAGGCCGGCAGGTACAGCACGGGGAAGGCCTCGGCGCGCGGCCGTCCCCAGTCGGAGCCGAACGCCACGTAGTGGTAGAGCACCACGAGCAGGACGGCCAGGAAGCGCAGCCCATCCAGCACGGCGAGCCGCCCGCCCCGGGCCGGAGGCTCCGGGCGCTCCGCGCGCTTCACGGCAGGGGTGGTGTCAACGCGGGAGCCGGGGTCGGTGACGGTCACGAGCGTTGGGTTCCCTCAGCAGACGAGCAGACGGCAGAACGGGCATCGCAGTCTCTCAGAGCGCGATGCCCGTCCGTCGCCCGGGTTGTCCGCACAAGCCCGATACGTCACGGATCCGAACTGTTGTCGGACAGGGCCTAGTCGCGTCCACCCCGGCGCTTGCGACCCTTGCCGCGCGGGTCGTCCGGGGTGCCCGGCTCCTCCTGCTGCCACTGGGCCCACTCCTCGCGGGAGCCGAGCAGCGTGTCGGTCAGGCTCGGGAGGTCGTCCATCGGCGTCTCCTCCGCCCAGGAAGGACGCTGTCGCGGCTCCACGACCGGCAGCTCGCGAGTGACCTCGGCGGGCTTCACCGCGGCGTCCTCGACCCGGGGCAGCACCGCCGTCTCGTCGGCGGCGGGGACCTTGGGCAGCACGGCCGTCTCGTCGGCCGCAGGGACCTTGGGCAGCACGGCCGTCTCGTCGGCCGGAGCGGCCTTCGCCGCCTCGGCCGCCCGCACGGCAGCCTGCCGGTCGCGCTCGGAGATCTCCTGCGTCGCGTCCTCGGTGTCGGCGACCTGCGGCAGCTCCATGGTCGTCGTGTTGCTCTCGGCAGCATCAGCAGCCGCAGTGGCAGCAGCGGCGGCCTCCGCCGCCTCGGCCTCCGCCTTCAGCCGGGCCTCCTCCGCCCGCTGCAGAGCCTCCTCGGCCCGTCGGCGCTGCTCGGCGCGCTGGAGGTCGCGCTGCCGCTGGAACTCGGCCTGCGCCGCGGCCTCGGCCGCCAGCCGCTCCTGCTCGGCCGCCTCGGCCTTGCGCCGCGCCTCCTCCTCAGCCCGCCGGACGGCCTCCTCCTCGGCACGCTTCTTCGCCTCGGCCTCCGCCTTGAGCCTGGCCTCCTCGGCCGCCTTGCGCGCCGCCTCGGCGGCGGCCCGCTCGGCCTCCAGCTTGGCCAGCCGGTCCTTCTCGGCCTGCTCGGCGCGGAGCTGCTCCAGCAGTTCGAGCCGCTTGCGCTCGGCCGCCTCGGCCTCGGCCTTCTGCCGGGCCTCCTCGGCGGCCCGCCGGGCGGCCTCCTCGCGGGCGAGGCGCTCCTGCTCGACCTGCGCGGCCTTCTCCTGGCCGGAGAGCGGCAGCTCGCGGTCGAGCCGGTGGCGGATCGCGGTGGTCACGAAGGCGGGCTGCTGGCCGCCGTCCACCACCAGGTAGCGCGCCGGGTCGGCGGCGGCCAGGGCGAGGAAGCCGGCCCGGACCCGGGAGTGGAACTCGGTCGGCTCGGACTCGAGCCGGTCCAGCGCCTCGGTGAAGCGTTCGCGCGCCGCGTTCGGGTCGACGTCCAGCACGACCGTCAGGTCGGGCACCAGACCGCCGGTGGCCCAGCGTGAGATACGCGCCACCTCGGTGGCGGCCAGGTCGCGGCCCGCGCCCTGGTAGGCGATCGAGGAGTCCATGTACCGGTCGGTGATCACCACCGCGCCGCGCTCCAGCGCGGGACGGATCACGTTCTCCACGTGCTCGGCCCGGTCGGCCGCGTAGATCAGCGCCTCGGCGCGGTGCGAGAGACCGGTGTTGCCGACGTCCAGGACGAGCGCGCGCAGCCGCTGCCCGATCGGGCTGCCGCCGGGCTCGCGGGTGAGCACCACCTCGTGGCCCTTGCTGCGGATCCACTCCGCCAGTGCGTTGGCCTGGGTGGACTTCCCGGCGCCGTCGCCGCCCTCCAGGGCGATGAAGAAGCCGGTGCCGCTGGTGCGGTGCGGGGGCATGGCGGCCGCCCCGCGCAGCGACTGCACCAGCTCACGGCCGAGCGGGACGCTGCCCCGCTGGTCGTCGGTCTTGAGCAGCACCACGGCGGCCAGCACCAGCGTCAGCAGCCCGGCGGTGGCGATGGCGAGCGCGGCCCCGCCGTGGATGAAGGTGAAGCTGCCGGGCTTGACCTGCCCGTACTCGACCTCGCCGTACGCGGCGGCGATCAGCGGTACGACGATCAGCGCGCTCGCCACCACGGCCCTCAGCACCGCGTACAGGTGCTCGGTCACCCTCGGCAGCCGGGCCTCCTCGACCTCCTGGGCGAGCAGCGTACGGCCGGTGGCGATGACGACCCCGGCGGCCAGCCCGGCCAGCACGGTGAGCAGCAGCACCAGGACGAAGTCCAGCACCAGCCCGGCCAGGATCAGCGCCACGCCCGCCGTGAGCAGGGAGAGCGCGAGCAGTCGGCGGCGCGAGAGCGCGGGCAGCGTGACCCGGCTCAGCCGGACGCCGAGCGCCGGCGCACCGGCGGCGGCGAGCACCAGCAGGCCGTAGCCGATCGGGCCGGCCCGGTGGTCGACGGCGGTCAGCAGCGCGAGCGCGGCGACGCCGGCCATCGAGGCGTACGCGGCGGCCACGGAGAATGTGAAGTAGGGGGCGGAGCCGGTGCGGCCCTTGCTCATGGCCGGGCCGGGCGTGGCGTCCGTGGGGGCTCGCAGGCCCTGCAGCGGCGAGCGCGGCACGGCGGACGTCCCGGCGGGCAGCTCCTGCAGGAAGATCAGCACGGCGGACGCGGTGAACAGCACGGCCGCGCCGACACCGGCCGAGGTGACCTGGTTCGCCCGCAGCCAGTGCGAGCCGAGCGCGGCGAAGATGTTGTTGAGGAGGGTCAGCCCGACCAGCACGGCGGCCGCGAGCGGGATGGTCGCCCAGCCGGTCCGCAGGTCCAGCGTGCGCACCGAGTCGAGGTTGGCGGCGGACGGACGCTGCTCGGACGGCGGCGCGTAGGGGTTCGCGGCGGGCAGCAGGGCCGGGACGGCGGCGCCCTTGGCGACCGTCCAGACCCGCTCGGCGGCGCCGGTCAGGAAGGCCGTGCCGAGCAGCAGGTAGACGGCCGAGTCGTCGGCCCAGGTGAGCCACCACGGCGCGATGCCGATCAGCACGGCGCGGAAGACGTCGGCGCCGACGAGCGTCCAGCGGCGGTCCAGCTTGGTGCCGACCAGGTTGTGCACCGGGCCGAGCAGCGCCGCGCCGAAGATCAGGGTCGCGAGCAGCCGGGCCGCGAAGACGGCCGCGATCGCGAGGGCCTCCGCCCGGTAGCCGTGGCCGAACTGACCGCCGACCACGGCGGCTACCCAGGTCAGCGCGAGCAGTACCAGCAGTCCGAGCCGGTCCCCGGTGCCGCCGACCAGCTGCGCCGTCCACAGCCTCCGGTACGGGCGAAGCCGCAGCAGCGCGCGGGCCCGCTCGCCGGGAGTCCCGGCCGGGGCGACCTCGGGGAGATCTGGTGCGCCGGTGCTCGTGGGGGTGGGCTGCTCCTCGCTCGTCATACGGTCAGGGTAGCGGTCGGGGCTTGCTACAAAAGGGGGGTAGGGGGCTCCGGAACGCTGTCATGACACGGTTGTGACGCACCGCGGGCCCGCACCTGTCGGCGCGGGCCCGCGGTGACCTGGAGGATCAGCTCTCGTCGGGAGCCGCCGCCGTCTTCTTGGCGGCCACCTTCTTGGCGGTCGTCTTCTTGGCGGTGGCCGTCGTCTTCTTGGCGGCGGTCTTCTTCGCGGCCGTCTTCTTGGCCGCCGTGGCCTTGGTGGCCGTCGCCTTCTTCGCCGGGGCCTTCTTGGCCGCCTTCTTCACCGGCCCGCGGGCCCGCTTCTCGGCGAGCAGCTCGTAGCCGCGCTCCGGCGTGATGGTCTCGACGTCGTCGTCCTTGCGCAGCGTCGCATTGGTCTCGCCGTCGGTCACGTACGGGCCGAAGCGGCCGTCCTTGACGACCACCGGGCGCTCGCTGACCGGGTCGTTCCCCAGCTCCTTGAGCGGCGGGGCGGCCGCCGCCCGGCCGCGCTGCTTGGGCTGGGCGTAGATGGCCAGGGCCTCGTCGAGGGTGACCGTGAACAGCTGGTCCTCGCTGGTCAGCGAGCGCGAGTCGGTGCCCTTCTTGAGGTACGGGCCGTAGCGGCCGTTCTGCGCAGTGATCTCCACGCCCTCGGCGTCGGTGCCGACCACCCGGGGAAGCGAGAGCAGCTTGAGGGCGTCCTGCAGCGTGACGGTGTCCAGGGACATCGTCTTGAAGAGGGAGGCGGTGCGCGGCTTGACCGCGTTCTTGCCGGTCTTCGGCGTGCCCTCGGGCAGGATCTCGGTGACGTACGGGCCGTAGCGGCCGTCCTTGGCGACCAGCATGTTGCCGGTCTCCGGGTCGTGGCCGAGCTCGAAGTCGCCGCTGGGCTTGGCCAGCAGCTCCTCGGCCAGCTCGACGGTCAGCTCGTCCGGCGGCAGCTCGTCCGGGATGTCGGCGCGCTGGCCGGGCTCGCCCTCGACGGGCGAGGCCTTCTCGACGTACGGGCCGTAGCGGCCGACCCGCAGGGTGATCTCCTCGTTGAGCGGGAAGGAGCTGATCTCGCGGGCGTCGATCGCCCCGAGGTCCGTCACCAGCTCCTTGAGGCCGCCGAGGTGGTCACCGTCGCCGTTGCCCGCGTCGGCGGCACCGCCGGTGGCGACGCCCTCACCCTCGACCTCACCGAAGTAGAAGCGCTTCAGCCACGGCACGGACTGCGCCTCACCGGCGGCGATCCGGTCGAGGTCGTCCTCCATCCTGGCGGTGAAGTCGTAGTCGACCAGTCGGCCGAAGTGCTTCTCCAGCAGGTTGACGACGGCGAAGGAGAGGAAGGACGGGACGAGCGCCGTGCCCTTCTTGAAGACGTACTTCCGGTTGATGATCGTGTCGATGATCGACGCGTACGTCGACGGGCGGCCGATCTCCCGGTCCTCCAGCTCCTTGACCAGCGAGGCCTCGGTGTAGCGGGCCGGCGGCTTGGTGGAGTGGCCCTCGGGGTTCAGCTGCTCGGCGGCCAGCGGGTCGCCCTCGGTGACCTGGGGCAGGCGGCGCTCGCGGTCGTCCAGCTCGGCGTTCGGATCGTCGGCGCCCTCGACATAGGCCTTGAGGAAGCCGTGGAAGGTGATGATCTTGCCGGACGCGGAGAACTCCACGTCCTGGCCGGTCGCGGCCCGCCCGCCGACCTTGACGGTCACGGACTGCCCGACGGCGTCCTTCATCTGGGAGGCGACGGTGCGCATCCAGATCAGCTCGTAGAGCCGGAACTCGTCACCGTGCAGCCCGGTCTCGGCGGGCGTGCGGAAACGGTCGCCGGAGGGGCGGATCGCCTCGTGCGCCTCCTGGGCGTTCTTGACCTTGGACGCGTAGGTGCGCGGCGCGTCCGGCAGGTAGGAGGCCCCGTACAGCTGGGTGACCTGGGCGCGGGCGGCCGCGATCGCGGTGTCCGAGAGCGTAGTCGAGTCGGTACGCATATAGGTGATGAAGCCGTTCTCGTACAGCTTCTGGGCCACCTGCATGGTCCGCTTCGCGCCGAAGCCCAGCTTGCGGCTGGCCTCCTGCTGCAGCGTGGTGGTGCGGAACGGCGCGTACGGCGAGCGGCGGTAGGGCTTGGACTCGACACTGCGGACGCTGAAAGCCGTCTGCTCGAGGGCGGCGGCCAGCGCGCGGGCGGCCTGCTCGTCCAGGTGCAGGGTGTTGGCCGTCTTGATCTTGCCGTCCGGGCCGAAGTCACGGCCGCTGGCGATCCGCTTGCCGTCGACGGCGGCCAGGCGGGCGCCGAAGCTCTCCGGGTTTGCGGCGTCGGCAGGCGTACGGCCGGTGGAGAAGGTGCCGGTCAGGTCCCAGTACGAGGCGGTGCGGAAGGCGATCCGCTCGCGCTCGCGCTCGACCACGAGCCGGGTCGCGACGGACTGGACGCGGCCTGCCGAGAGCTTCGGCATGACCTTCTTCCACAGGACCGGCGAGACCTCGTAGCCGTAGAGGCGGTCGAGGATGCGGCGGGTCTCCTGGGCGTCGACCAGGCGCTGGTTGAGCTCGCGCGGGTTGGCGACGGC
Organism: Kitasatospora atroaurantiaca; assembly: GCF_007828955.1. NCBI lineage: Bacteria > Bacillati > Actinomycetota > Actinomycetes > Kitasatosporales > Streptomycetaceae > Kitasatospora > Kitasatospora atroaurantiaca. The sequence continues at coordinate 3,421,440 of NZ_VIVR01000001.1, forward strand.
CTCCTGGATGGCGGCCTTGGTGATCTCGTGGAAGACCATCCGCTTGACCGGCACCTTGGGCTTGAGCACTTCCTGCAGGTGCCACGCGATGGCCTCGCCCTCGCGGTCCTCATCGGTGGCGAGGAAGAGCTCGTCGGACTCCTTGAGCAGCGACTTGAGCTTGGTGACCTGGGCCTTCTTGTCCGCGTTGACCACGTAGATCGGCGCGAAGTCGTGGTCGACGTCGACCCCGAGGCGGCGCACCTCGCCGGTGTACTGGTCCGGGACCTCGGCGGCCGTGCCGGGCAGGTCGCGGATGTGCCCGACGCTGGCCTCGACGATGTAGCCGGGGCCGAGGTAGCCCTTGATCGTCTTCGCCTTGGCCGGCGACTCGACAATGACGAGTCGCTTGCCGTGCGCGGTCTCGCTGCTCGGGGACACCTTCGCTCTTCTCTCCCGGTCGTTACGTGTTTGCGGCGCGGCCGGTGAGGGAGGGGTTCCGCCCGACCAGCCACCGTCCTGGGCTGCCGCTGTGCGACGGCCCCACCAGCGGAGTGTGACCGTACCCTGGCCACCCTTGTCAAACGGACGGATCCCGCTTTTTCACCGGCTAGGCCGACCGACGCCACTCGAACGGTAACCCGATGCCGTGCCTTTTCGCTGCGCAGCCGGGGGCATTCACGCCGCCGGAAGGGGGTGGCGGGGTGTCTCAGGGGCGGGATTCGGCCGCGTCGCGGGGCGGCGGGGGCGATGGGCGAAAGGCCGATTTACTGACGGTGAATCAGGCCGGGAGGCGGGTTCTGAGCTGCTGCGGGGTGCCCCCGCGCAGCGGGAGCCGGGGTGCGGGGCGTACTCGCGTCCGCCCCGGGGGGCGCCTCGGGGGTGGCTCGAGGGCCGGCTCAGCCGGCGAGAACCTCGCTCAGCAGGCTCAGGCCGCCGGCCAGCGCACTGGTACCGAGCAGTGTCCAGAAGATGTCGCTGGGCAGCGCCGGGGTGGTGTCGCCCGCCGCGATCACCACGCGGCTCGGGCGCCGGGCGTCGTACGCGACCCGGACCACGGCCCCGGGCGCCAGTCCGGCCGGGCGGCGCAGCGGGGTGTGTCCGCGGGGGCGGGCGAGCACCGTCTCGCCGCGGCCGGCCTCGGCCTCGCCCCGGCCCGCCGGGCGTCCGACGGAGGGCAGGACGGAGTAGGCGAGCAGCGGGGCGGTGTCGAGTTCGCCGTACGTGTCGCCGTAGGGCTCTCCGTACGGGTCGCCGTCCGCGACGACCCGCGCGGTGACGGGCACGCCGTGTCGGCGCAGGTGGTGGCGAAGGCGCAATTCGACGGCGCACCAGAGCAGCAGCGCGCTGCCGAAGAGGGTGAGAACGATCCCCGCTGCCATCGCCGTCGGCGTCTCCACAGTTCGTCTCCCCGCCCTCGCCCTGTCCACAGCCTTGTGGACGGGAGCGTTGCAGCCCGCGGACAACCCGGGACTGACGTTCGAAGTACGGTAGGGAACGCCGGGGGGACAGACGGGTGAACAGCCACGCCGCAGACCTGCCAGGACGCCGCCGGTGTCACAGCTCGGCAACGAGGGCTGTCGGCCGACGCCACCCCCGGGTAGACCTGACGGGGTGCCGCACAACGGCCGCTCACAACTGCACAGATTCCAGGGGGAACCTCAACCATGCCCGCTCGCCGACTGCCGGTCACTGCCGCGCTGCTCGCCGCCACCGCCCTCACCCTGACCGCGTGCGGTTCCAAGGGCGCCGCGACGGCAAGCTCGTCCGTGACGGTCTCGGACTCGCCCACCGCGTCGACCGCCTCCGCCTCGGCCTCGCCTTCCACATCGGCCTCGGCAGCGGCATCCGTCCCGGCATCGGCGTCCGGCTCTGCGCCGGCGGGCGGCGGGGGCTGTACCCCCCGGACCGACCTTCCCGGGCACAAGGTGATCCACGTCGTCTCGGGCGATGTGGCCGCCGAGCAACTCATGGCCAGCGCCACCAAGTTCAGCTGCGGCCCGAACACACCCAGCGGAGGCGCGTACACGCCCACCGGACCGACGGTGCGGTACTCGGCCGTCACCGAGATCACCGCCGATCTGGCCACCCTCCGGGGTGTGGGCGCCAATCTGACGGTGCCGTTCAGCCGACTGATCGAGCACGCCAACGACTGCACCGACCGGGGCGCCGTCGCCGAGCCGTTCAGCTGCTTCGGCAACAACTACGAGATCACCGTGGACTCCGCCGGGCAGATCACCCACATCTCGGAGCTCTTCCACCCCTGAGCCCAGGGCATGCCGTCGGGGCTGCCGCTGGACGCCGGCACCTGCAAGGCACCCCGGCGGCGCCCCCGGCGACACCCTGATCGGGCCCAGCCGTCACAACCGTGCAACAGCGGCAACCCCGAGCTCCGGTACCGCCGTGTAGGCCTGTGCCGGACGCCGCGCGTGCCCACCGGCGCTCGCCAACCGGACCGAACTCAGGGGGATTTCACCATGTCTGCTCGCCGACTGCTCGCCACCGTGGCCCTGCTCGCCACGGCCACCCTCACCCTCACCGCGTGCGACGGGGACGGGGACACGGGCGCGGGTCCGTCCGCCTCCGGCACTCCCTCGGCCACCGTCTCGGCATCCGCGAGCACCACGCCCACCGGCACGAAGCCCACCACGGGCAAGCCGAAGCCCCCCGTCACCGCCAAGCCCTCCACCTCGAAGGCACCCTCCGGGGACTGTACGGCCGCCGCCCAGCACCCCGGTCACAAGGTGCTCAACGTCGTCAGCGGCGCAGCGGGTTCGACCCAACTCACCGCGACCGCGACGAAGTTCGTCTGCGGCCCGAACGTGGATAACGACGGCTACTACGAGCCGGTCGGCGCCTCCGCCACCTACCAGCTCGCCGCCGGAGCCACCGCCGAGCTGGTCACCCTCGACAGCACCGTCTCCCAGCGCGCCGTCTCCGTCCCGCAGTTGATCCAGCACGTCAACGACTGTGCCCAGCACCGCGAGGTCGCCCAGCCGTACAGCTGCTTCGGCGGCAACTACGACATCACCGTGGACTCCGTCGGGCACATCACCCACATCTCGGAGCTGTACCACCCGTAAACCTGCTGCCCCGAGGCTCCCGGTCACGGCCGGGGGCCTCGGGGGCCTCGGGGGCCTCGGGGGCCTCGGGGGCCTCGGGGGCCTCGGGGGCCAGCGTCACAGCACCGGGTTCACAAAGCCCTGCTCGGTGAGCATCCGCAGCGACTCCGGCACCCGGTCACGCAGCATGACCCGGTCCTCGCCCAGCAGTTGGGCGATGGCGTCGACGATCTCCCCTGCGGTGAGCGTGCCGTCGCACACCCCGACGAAGCCCGCGCCGACCGTGTCGACCTTGGTCGCCCGCCGCATTCCGCGGTTGTGACGGAGAATCACGTGCTCGGGGTCCTCGGCGCCCGGCGCCCCGACCTGTTCCTGCACCACCTCGTCGGCGAGCACATAGCGCGAGGCCAGCAGCGCCGCGTCGTCGTGCGCCCGCAGGAAGTCCTGCCGCGCGAACCAGTCCTCGATGTGCGGGCCGAGCGGCTGCTCGACGGGATGCGGCCACTCCTCGACCCGTACGGTCGGCTGATCGGAGCCCCCGGCCCGCAGGGTGATCCAGCCAAAGCCGATCCCCTCCACCTCCGCCGCCTCGAAGGCGTCCAGCCAGTCGTTGTAGCGGGCCTGGTAGTCCGAGCCCGGGCTGCGGTGGTCCCCGCCGTCACGCAGCCACAACTCGGCGTACTGCGCGACATCCTGGACCTCGCGCTGCACCACCCAGGCGTCCAGTCCGGTGCCGGCCACCCAGCCCGCCAGCCGGTCGTGCCAGTCCTCACCCTTGACGTGCTGCCAGTTGGCCAGCAGATGGCAGTAGCCGCCCGGCTCCAGGTGCGCGGCGGCGCCGCGGACCAGGCTGCGGCAGAGGTCGTCACCGGCCATCCCGCCGTCGCGGTAGGTGAAGCGGCTGCCGGGCGAGATCACGAACGGCGGGTTGGAGACGATCAGGTCGAACTTCCGGTCCGCCACGGGCTCGAAGAGGCTGCCCTCGGCCACCTCGGTGTTCTCGAAGCCCGAGAGGGCGAGGGTCAGCCGGGTGAAGTGCAGGGCGCGCGGGTTGAGGTCCGTGGCGGTGACCCGCTGCGCGTGGCGTGCGGCGTGCAGCGCCTGTACGCCGGATCCGGAGCCGAGGTCCAGCGCCTGCCGCACAGGCCGGCGCACGGCCAGGTTGGCGAGCGTGGTGGACGCACCGCCGACCCCCAGCACCAGCTCCCTGCGGGCCACGCCCTGCGCGGTCTCTCCCGAGCCGATTCCGCCCGCACCCCCGACCGCACAGCCGAGGTCCGACACCACCCAGGCATCCGCACTGGGCAGGCCCGCGACCTCGTTGGCGTACGGGCGGACGTCCACGGTGGCCCGCACCTGGCTTCCGTCCTGGCTCAGCCAGCCGTCCATCAGGCAGTCCTCGACCGGCAGAGCGGCAGCCGCTGCGGTGTACGGGACGGGCTGCTGCAGCAGGAAGAGCCGCACCAGCGTCTCCAACGGGCTCCCGCCCCGGGTGGCCCGCAGCGCGGGCACCGCCTCGCTCCGGGCCAGCGCGGCGTAGCCGGTGGACCCGAGCAGGTCGAGGCATCCGTCGGCGGTGTAGGAGGCGGCGAGCAGGGCCTCGCGGAGCTTCGCGAGGTGGGTGAGGTCAAGAGCGGGGCTACTGGTCACCCGGCCATTGTCTCGCGGACGCGGCACCTCACCTCCGGAGGCGGAATCTCACCTCCGGAGGCGGGGTCTCACCTCCGGAGGCGGGGTCTCAGCTCTTCGACGGGGAGGCCGAGGGAGAGGCCGATCGCGAGCCGGACGACTTGGCGGACGGCGCGCCGGAGGAGGCGGCCGGGGCCGGGGCCGACGAGCCGGGGGCAGCGGCCGACGGCGACGCGCTACCGCCCGCGGTCTCCGCGGGCGCCGGCGTGGCGGCCGACGTCCCGGTGGCCGCGGGCGCTGCAGCCCCGGCCTTGCAGCCGGGCTGCTTGGCCATCGCCGTGCCGAGATCGCCGCTCTGGATCTTGTTCAGAGCCTCCGTCGACTGCTGGGCCAGGCGCTGCACCTGGTCACCGACGCTCCGCAGGCCGTCCGCGAACCTCGCCTGGTCGCCGTTGGGCAGCGCGTTGAGCTTCTTCTGGACGTCCAGGTAGCCCTGCGCCGCCTGCTTGAGCTCGCCCACCGCGCCCTGCTGCACCTGGTCGCCGCTGTCGACCTTCGGCGCGCCCGCCTTGTCGATCGCGTCGGCGAGCTGCTGGTTGGTCTTGGCCAGCGCCCCGAGGTCGGTCGAGAGCCGCTTCTGGAGATCCGCCGGGGATTCGCCCTGCTGGACCTTCCCGGTGTCGGCCAGCGCCGCCTGGGACTGTGTGATCGGAGCCTGGGCGGCCTCGCAGACCCTCTTCGCCCAGCTGCTGAGCTGCTCGGTGTTGTCGCCGCCGCACGCCACGGCGCCGAACGCCAGCAGCGCACCCATCGCGGGTACGGTCAGCAGTCGCTTCTTCACCGGGGAGCCCTTTCGATTGCGGTCATCGACCTGCGAACCTACACGGCCGCCCGGCCGGCCCGCAGGCGCGTACCGGGCTCCGGCGCCGTGAGCTACGCCCGCTCGACCCTGATGGCATCCCCGCTGCGGACGGTCCGCAGCACCTGCGGGTCACCGTCCAGCGCGCCGAGGATGTTGCACGGGCTGGCCAGCCGGCACTCGTCCCCGCGCGAGATCGGGGTGGGGCCGAAGGGCAGGGCCAGGCTGTCGCCGTCCGTCCAGAAGGCCACCGTGCCGGGCTCCACGACCTGCTGCGCACCGTCTTCCCGGGAAACGCTCACCGGGGTCTCGAAGTAGACCTCCTCGCCCCAGGTGCTGGCCGACGAACTGACCGGCAGGACCTCCCAGAGCGCCTCGGCGGTGGGCGTCGCGCTCAACGTGGCCGTCGTCTGACCGGCCGGCCACAGGATGCGTATCCGCATGGGGGTGTCCTTCTCTCGAACAGAACCGAGTCGAACCGAATCGAATCGAACCGGTCGCGCCGAGAGCAGGGAACCGCCATATTCAACATTTTGTCAACCAGTGTTCGCCGAGCGGGCGGGATTTCGCCGACCGGGCGGGATGGTGACAGCGGGACCGCGGCGGCGTCAGGCGCCCACGGCAGCCGTCGACACCGGCCAGCTCATGCGGATCAGGCCGCCGCCCCCTGCGCCGGTGGTGACCTCCAGGTCCTCCACCAGGCCGGTGATCACCGCGAGGCCCAGGGCATCCTCGTCGGCGTCGTCGCCTTCCCCGGAATCAGCCGCAGGCTGCCCCACCGAGCCGACCTCGTCCTCGACCTCGATGAGGAAACGCTTCTCCTGATCGGTCAGCGCGACCCGTACTGCGCCGTCCAGGCCGCCGCGCTGGTGCAGGGCCACCGCACGCGAACAGGCCTCGCCGACCGCGAGCCGCACCTCGTCGAGCACCGACTCGTCGACCCCGGCGCGTCTGGCCACCGCCGCGGCCACCAGCCGGGCGGTGCGCACGTGCTCGGGCAGCGCGCTGAATCGAAGTTCGACGGTTGCCATGTCTCCCCCTCCGGGGTTACTCCCCCACGCCTCGCGGAGGCGCTGGGGCGATGCCGGCCCCTCGCAGACCGGCGGGGCCGGGCGGCCCCGCCGGTACGCCGACGTCGTGGTACCTGCGTCGTGTCCACGTGCGTACGCTCCACGTGCCTACGCGCGGTACCGGGAATCGGCGTGCTGAAGGTGAATCAGTCGGTTGCCGCGACGGCGTCTTCCACCGAGGTGTGGATAGGGAAGACCTTGGTGAGGCCGGTGATCCGGAAAATCTTCAGAATGCGCTCCTGGTTGCACACCAGGCGCAGGGAGCCCTCGTGTGCACGGACTCGCTTCAGGCCACCCACCAGGACACCCAGACCGGTCGAGTCGAGGAAGTCCACGCCCTCCATGTCGACAACCAGGTGGTAGTTGCCGTCGTTGACGAGCTCGACCAGCTGCTCGCGCAGCTTGGGGGCGGTGTACACATCGATCTCGCCGCCAACCTCGACGACCGTACGGTCACCGACAGTGCGGGTCGACAGGGACAGGTCCACGGAACCTCCAGCACCTTGCCTTGCTACGTCATTGCGATCCTCGGCCGGGCGGCCGCCACCGCTGGGTCGCAGGCCGGGCACGACACGCCACGGCGTGGTGAGCCTCGGCGTTGCGACCCTCGGCCATGCGGCCGTCACGGCTTCATTCAACCACCTGTGACCATGCCCGCACGATGGCTTGGAGCGATTCTCCGTCCCTCCGGTGACACACTGGGTCCTCATGCCGCCCCGCCAACGCCCGCCCGAGGCCCTGCTCGCCGCTCTGTCCGCCGGCCGGGGCCGATCCGATCGCCTCACCCATACGGAGCATCTGCCTGCCCGTCAGGCCCGCTACGCCCCCTGGCCGGCGGGCATCCGGCCGGAGGTCGTGGCATCCGCGCAGGCCCTCGGGGTCGAGCAGCCGTGGGCCCACCAGGCCGAGGCCATGAAACTGGCCAGGACGGGCCAAACCATGGTGATTGCCACAGGTACCGCCTCGGGCAAGTCGTTGGGCTATCTGGCGCCCGTCCTCAGCGAACTGCTGGAGGGAACCGAGGCCCGGAACGGGCGCGGCGCCACCGCGCTCTACCTGGCGCCGACCAAGGCCCTGGCCGCCGACCAGCGGCGCCGCGCCGCCGAACTCGTGCCCGGCCGTGTCCGCGCCGCCCTCTACGACGGCGACACGCCGCCCGAGGAACGCGAGTGGGTCCGCCAGTACGCCTCGTACGTGCTCACCAACCCGGACATGCTGCACCGGGGGATCCTCCCCGCCCATGCCCGCTGGGCCTCCTTCCTCAAGGCGCTCAAGTACGTCGTCATCGACGAATGCCACAGCTATCGCGGCGTGTTCGGCTCGCACGTCGCCCAGGTGCTGCGCCGACTGCGCCGGCTCTGTGCCCGATACGGCTCCACGCCCACCTTCCTGCTCGCCTCGGCCACCACCGCCGACCCTGCGGCCACCGCGCAGCGGCTCACCGGGCTGCCGGCCGTGGCCGTGACGGAGGACGCCTCGCCGCGCGGCCCGCTGGTCTTCGCCCTCTGGGAGCCACCGCTCACCGAGAACGTCGGCGAGCACGGCGCCCCGGTGCGCCGGACCGCAACGGCCGAGGCCGGATACCTGCTCACCGAGCTGGTCGAGACGGGCACCCGGACGGTCGTCTTCGTCCGCTCCCGCCGGGCGGCGGAGCTGGTCGCACTGCAGGCCCAGGATCAGCTGGGCTCGCCGCTGGCAGCCCGGGTCGCCGCGTACCGGGGCGGCTACCTCGCGGAGGAGCGGCGGTCGATCGAGCGCGACCTGCACTCGGGACGCCTGCTCGGGCTCGCCTCCACCTCCGCTCTCGAACTCGGGGTCGACGTGTCGGGTCTCGACGCCGTACTGATGGCCGGCTACCCGGGCACCCGCGCCTCCCTCTGGCAGCAGGCCGGACGGGCCGGACGGGAGGCCCAGGGCGCGCTGGCGGTACTGATCGCCCGGGACGACCCGCTGGACACCTATCTGGTGCACCACCCGGAGGCCCTGTTCGCCACTCCCGTCGAGGCCACCGTGCTCGACCCGGACAACCCGCACGTCCTGGCCCCGCACCTGTGCGCGGCCGCCGCCGAACTCCCGCTCACCGACAGCGATCTGGAGCTCTTCGGGCCGTCCACCGGGCAGTTGCTCCCGGTTCTGGAGCAGCGCGGCCTGCTACGGCGGCGCGCCGACGGCTCCTGGTACTGGACCCGGCGCGAGCGGGCCGCCGATGCGGTGGACCTGCGCGGTGCCGGCGGCAACCCGGTCCAGATCGTCGAGGGCCCGACCGGAAGGCTGCTCGGCACCGTCGACGCGGCCGCCGCACACACCACCGTGCACACCGGCGCGGTCCATCTGCACCAGGGGCGTACGTACCTCGTACAGGACCTGGACCTGGAGACCTCGGTCGCGCTGGTCGAGCCCGCCGACCCGCCCTACACGACGTCCGCCCGGGACATCACCTCCATCTCGGTGCTCTCCACCGACACCACCGTCGACTGGGGTGAGGCCCGGCTCAGCTTCGGCTCGGTGGAAGTGGTCAACCAGGTGGTCGGGTATCTGCGGAAGCGGATCTCCACCGGCGAGATCCTCGGCGAGACCAAGCTCGACCTGCCACCCCGGACGCTCCGCACCCGGGCCGTCTGGTGGACCGTCACCGAGGACCAACTCCTCGATGCCGAGGTCCCGTTCGACCAGCTGCCGGGAGCGGCCCATGCGGCGGAGCACGCCTCGATCGGACTACTTCCGCTGTTCGCCACCTGCGACCGCTGGGACATCGGCGGTGTCTCGGTGCCGCTCCATCCCGACACCATGCTGCCTACCGTCTTCGTGTACGACGGCCACTCGGGTGGCGCCGGCTTCGCCGAGCGGGGCTTCCAGCGGGCGGAGCAATGGCTGGCGGCGACCCGGGACGCCATCGCGGCATGCGAGTGCGAGCGCGGGTGCCCCTCCTGCGTGCAGTCACCCAAGTGCGGGAACGGCAACGATCCGCTGGACAAGGCGGCGGCGGTCCGGCTGCTGGACGTGCTGTTGGCGGGTGCCCCGGGCAGGTCTGCGACCTGAGGCGGGGGGATGGGCGGGACCGGCGGGTGTGGCGGGGCCGGCAGGACGGTAGGGACCGGCGGGTGTGGCGGGACCGGCAGGACGGTAGGGACCGGCGGGTGTGGCAGGGCCAGCAGGACGGTAGGGACCGGCGGGTGTGGCAGGGCCAGCAGGACGGTAGGGACCGGAACGGGGGCGGCCTCCAGCTCGTCGGTACCCCAGGCCCAGACCGGTCCGGCCCGGGATCGGGCCCTGGCCGGACCCACCGGGATCGGCAGACCGCCCGTCGGCACCTCGACCACCACCTCCACCGCGTCGGCGCCCTGGTCCACCGAGCAGGAGACCAGCGAGGCCCGATGCTCGCCCGCGATCCGCGCCGCTCTCCCGCAGCCGCCGTCGGGGTCCAGCAGCAGGTGGTCGGCGGCGGCGAGCGCGGCCAGGTCCGCGGCCGACTCGGCACGGTGCCGGGCGGCCACCACCGACCCGACGGCAAGGCTCACCGCGAAGACCGCGCAGCCGAGCATGGCCAGTGCCACCAGCCACACCGTTGCCGAACCCTGGTCGGGAGGGGCGGCGGACGTCCTCTGCCTCAAGGCGGCCATCAGCCACCACCCCCGTCCTCGCCGATGACGTCCTCTCGTGCCGCGACCGCGGAGGCGCTCAACCGGAGGGACAGCACCGCCCCGAGGCGCCCCGGCCCTGAGCACGGCGCTTCCACCGTCACCCGTACGGTGTCGCCGTCCTGGGCCACCTGCACGGCTGCTCCGGCCGGGGCAGCCGCCTGAGCCAGGGCGGCCGCGTCCGCATCGCCGCGGGCGGCGGCCCGAGCCCCGACCCGGGCCGCGTCCACGCACCGGATCTCGGCTGCCGCTGCGACGACGCCCCAGATCAGCATCGCGGCGAGGAGTACCAGCGCCGGCAGGGCCACGGCGGTCTCGGCCGTCACGAACCCACCGTCGGACCGGTAGCGACGCTCAGACGGCATGGAGCGCCCGTTCCAGGAGTTCGCTCAAGGCACCCGAGACGGTGCCGCCGGTCACCACCCGGTAGAGGATCGCGGCGAAGGCGCAGGCGGCCACCGTGCCGACGGCGTACTCGGCCGTCGTCATCCCCGCGTCGCTGCGATCTCCGCGCAGTCGCGTGAGTCTGACGGAGAGCCAGCTCGACCGCCGTCGACAGAGTGCGAGGACCCGGCGGAGGCCGGCGCCGGCCCGCATGGCGGTAGCGGTCGCGGCGGTAGGGGTCATGGCGGTAGCAGGCGCGGCGGTAGCGGTCATGGCGGATCTCCTTCAGGGATTCGAGGATTCAGGTGGCCTGGTCAGATGCGCGGGGCGAAGAGGGTGGTCAGCCCCATCACCACCGGTACGACGCCGATCAGGATGAACGCGGGCAGGAAGCAGATCCCGAGCGGAGCTGTGGCGAGCACTCCGGCCCGCCGTACCCGCGCATGGGCGGCCCGGCTCGCCGTGGCCCGCTGGGCGTGTGCCAGCCCGGCGAGCGGGGCCGCCGGAGGGGCTCCGCTGACGGTGGTCCGGACGAGGCAGCGGGCCAGCGGGGCCAGGGGCGGACAGTCCGCGCCGAGCCGCTCCCAGCAGCCCTCCGGAGGCGCACCCAGGGCCAACTCGGCCGCCACTCCGGCGAGCCGCTCACTCATCGGCGAGCCCACGCTCCCGGCCACTGCCGCCGCCGCTACGGCCGGCGATGAGCAGGACCCGAGGCAGCCGGCGAGTAGTTCGGCCGTCAGCGGCAGCTGGCGGGTCAGCCGCTCCTGCTCCAGCGCGGCGCGCCGGGCGGCCGGTGACTGCACCCGCGGCAGCCACCTGCGCGCAGCGGCGCCCAACAGCACTCCGGCCAACAGGCCCGCTGGGCCTCCGACCAGCGCCGCCGCACCGAGCCCGGCCACGACCGGTACCGACCACTCGGACGCCGCCAGTCGGCCCAGCCTCTCAGCGCCCACCATCCTGGCGGCCGGCGCTCGCCTCCTTCGCCGCCGCTCCGGGCGACCGCCGGACACCGCGCAGCGGTTAATCCGGCGCCTGACCGCTCGTCGCCGACCGGCCTCCAGCGCCTCCGTCACAGCCCCGACCACCACGACCGGCAACACCAGTGCCGCGGTCACCACGCCGGCTCCACGCGGCCGACCCGAAGCCGTGAGAGCCCGCACCCGCCTCCGGTCGCGCTCAACGGCCGCTCGTCCGGCACATCCTCCGCCGCCCGTACGATCCGCGCCGTCCACACCAGGCCGGCCGCCTCCAGCAGCGCACCCACCAGCAGACAGACCAGCCCCGCCGGGGTGTGCAGCAGAACATGTACGGGCTCCGCCCCGAGCGCCGCGCCGAGCAGCAGCCCGATCAGCGGCAGCGCGGCGAGGACGGCGATGGTCGTCCGAGGAGCGGCCAGCTCGCCCGCGATCTCCTCGGTCAGGGCGCGCTCGGCCCGCAGCGCCTCGGCCAGTTGGTCCAGCCCGGCAGCCAGCCCGGTGCCGCTCCCGGCGGTGACCTCCCAGCAGGCGGCGACGGCTGCGGCGCCACGGCCGCCGGGGAGTTCGGCGACGGACCGCAGAGCCGCGGGGATGTCCCCGCCGTACCGGCCGGCCGCCAGCCGGGCGGTCGGCTCGGCCCCGAGACCACTCCAGAGGACGGTGGTCCGGGCGGTCAGGGTGTACAGGGCCTGCGCAGGGGTGGCGCCGCTGCGCAGCTCTGCCGCCAGCCCTGCGCAGAGTTCGATCACTGCGGAGGCCCTACGCCGGGCCTCGACCGCCAGCCGACGGCGGTCCCGCCACCGCCGCGCCGGCACCACGCCCGTTGCCACCACGATCAGCGGCACCGGCGACCGACTGGCCTGGGCGAGGGCCAACCCGAGGGGCAGGAGCAGCAGTTCTGGTACCAGCCAGAACGGCCGTGCCGCCCGGAGCCCCGCGAGCCAAATGCGCAGCCGGGTACCGGCCCCTCGGCCGGCGGACTCGGCGAAGAGCGCTCGGGTACGCCGGTCCGCCCGCGATCTCCGCCCGCGCCTCCGCCAGAGTCCCGCCATGGCCCCACTGAGGCCGACCGCCAACGCCAACGGCATCTGATGCCACGTCACCGCTGTCCCCTCTCGCCTTCACAACGCCTTCAGTAGCCATCGCGGCCGGTTCGGTTCGGCTCATGGCAGGCCCTTCGTCGCCGACTGCAGAAGCCGCCAGGCCGCCGCGGCCACCCCGCAGAGCAGCAAGGCCCAGAGCGCCTCCGCCTGCCGCCCGCTCATCGCAGTCCGCCGGGCAGGTCGATCCCCCGGACCGCGCAGCGCTGCCGCAGCCGGCCCCAGCCAGGGCCGGGCACACAGCCGCCGGCGGCGGTGAAGGTCATCGCGGGGACGGTCACCGCGAGTCCCCTCTCATCACCGGCGAGCAGGTGGAGTTCGGCCACCCGGCGCAGCCCCGTCCCCGCGTCGCGGACGAGGTGCACGACCACGTCCAGCGCTGCCCGCAGCTGGCTGTGCAGCGAGAGCCGGTCCAGCCCGGCAAGCGAGCCCAAGGCCTCCAGGCGCGCCGGGACGTCCGCGGCGGTGTTGGCGTGGACCGTCCCACAGCCGCCCTCGTGGCCCGTGTTGAGCGCGGACAGCAGGTCGACCACCTCCGCGCCCCGGACCTCCCCGACGACCAGTCGGTCGGGCCGCATCCGCAGCGCCTGCCGGACCAGGTCCCGAAGGGTGAGCTCGCCCAGCCCCTCCTGGTTCGGCGGTCGGCTCTGCAGCCGCACCACGTGCGGATGGTCGGGCCGGAGCTCGGCCGAATCCTCGGCCAGGACGATCCGCTCGCCCGGCCCGACCAGCCCGAGCAGCGCTGCGAGCAAAGTGGTCTTCCCGGTGCCGGTGCCCCCGCTGATCAACAGGGACAGCCTGGCCCGCAGCACGCCCGCGAGCAGCTCGGCTCCGACGGGAGGCAGGGCGCCGCCCGCCACGAGCTCGTCGAGGGTGAACGGCCTCGATCGACAGGTCCGCAGCGAGATGTGGGTGCATCCGGCGACGATCGGCGGAAGCACGGCGTGCAGGCGGGTACCGTCCGGGAGTCTGGCGTCCACCCAGGGCCTGGCGTCGTCCAGCCGTCGGCCGGCCGCCGTGGCGAGACGGTGCGCAAGATGCCGTACCGCGTTGGCGTCCGGGAAGCGGATGTCCGGCGCTCGCTGCAGCCCGCCCCCACGGTCGACCCACACCTCGTCAGGACCGTTGACCAGGACGTCCGTCACATCCGGCTCGCCGAGCAGGCGGTCCAGCGGACCGGCCCCGACCAGCTCGGAGCGGAGCGCGCGTACCGCGTCGAGGACGTCGTCGCCGCCGAGCGGCGGCCTGGCGGCCCTGAGCGCGGCCGCCAGGGAACCGGTGGTGGGCGCGGCGCCCGCCTCGGCGAGGCGAAGCCGCACGGCGTCGATCAGCGCCGCGGCCCGCTCCTCCGCCACCCGGTCACGAGCCGCCTCGTCCGCGGTGAGCGGGCCCTGTGGCACCCGGCCCGCCCCGGGGCGGGCACCAGGCCGTCGCGACCCCAGGGGCCGGCGGTGCGGCCCGGCGGTACTCGTGGCCTCGCCCGCTCGGGCCGGTCTGCGCAGACGGTCCGTCACAGCACACCTCCTTCCACCGCCGGCACCGGCGGCATGGCCTCGTCCAGAAAACTGCTGCAGAAGCGCGCGAGCGGGCCCCTCTCCCGGATGCCGGGCGGTGATCCGCGTTCGACGTCGATGGTCAGCCCGGGCTCCTGCGGCAGCTCTCCGGCCAGCCGCAGGCGCAGCCCTCGGGCGATCTCCGCGCCCGCCAGACCGGCCGGGCCCGGCACCCGGACCACCGCCCGTAGGTCCGATAGCCGCATCCGGGCCGCGGCGGCGACGCGGTCGGCCGCCGCCATCGCGCGCAGCTCGGCGGGCACCACCAGCAACCCGGTATCGGCCTGTTCGAGGGCCTGTCCGGCGGCTGCGTCGAGATGTCGGGGAAGGTCGAGGACGACCAGGCCGCCTCGTCTGCGGGCGGCCGCCAGCACGCTCCGCATGGCTTCGGGCGGCACGGCGAGCGTGTTGCCCCGATCCCAGGAGAGTGCGGTCAGGTGGTGCAGCACCGGCAGCGCCTTGGCGAGCTCGGCGCCACTGACCCGGCCCCGGGAGCCGGCCAGATCCGGCCAGCGCAGGCCTGCGGCGCTCTCGCCGCCGAGCAGCACGTCCAGCCCGCCGCCCAGCGGATCCGCGTCGATGAGCATGGTCCGGTGGCCGGAGCGGGCTGCGGTGACCGCGAGGGCGCAGGCCAGGGTCGACGCCCCGGCCCCGCCACGGCCGCCGAGCACGGCCACCGTCAACGCCGGCGGGCCGACCCCCTCGGCCGCGTCCGCGATCCGGTCCAGCAGCCACGCCTGGGCGTCCGGCAGGAAGAGCACGTGCTCGGCGCCGAGTTGGACGGCCCTGACCCAGACCTCGCAGTCATCGAGGTCGAGGCCCAGCAGCAGCACGCCTGCCCGGCGGCTCAGGCCCGCGCAGCGCTCGGCCAGGTCGTCCCCGACCAGTACGAGCGGAGCGCTCTCCCACAGCCCCTGCGGCGGCGGGGCACCGCAGAGCAGCTGAGGGTCGGTACCGGCGGCGGCGCAGAGCCGCAGGAGGTGCTCGGCGAGTGCCGCGTCCTCGGTCACGATGAGCGGGCCCGACGGGGCCGCCTGGTCGGCAGGCTGGCGATCGGTGGTCGGTGTCGACATGGCTGTCTCCCCCGGTGAGGCGCTGTCCAGACGCCGGGCCCGCCTGCTCGGCCCGCGCCTGCTGGCACGGCGTCAGCCGCGGCTCTCCCGGAAGAGAGGCGACTGCCCGGACACCAAGGTGAGGGCGGCGGCGGAATCCGTCAGCCCCCTTCCGATTCCCTGTGGACAACTCGGGGCTGTGGATAACTTTGTTCACTCGCGCGGGGGGCTAATGGTCAAAGAATTGACGCCGACAGCACTGTCGAGAAGAACGGGATCACTACCCGTGGCACAACGGGAGATCCACTCCGAGGGCCCGTCCGGCCATCCGCCACACTCGGTCATCGAACACGGAGAGTGATGGATCAGTCCCGATCAGCCGCGGCTCGGTGCGAAGGCGCCGACCTTGTCAAGTTCTGGCGGCGAGCCCCACCCCAAGGCCCAGAAGGCCCGGAAAATGGCCCTGGACGTGCGACGACCCCCGCCGGGGGGGAGAGCGGGGGTCGTCTATCCACGGCCCGACTCGGGGGGGAGGAGCCGGACCGGGTTAGCACGGTCGCGAACGATCCGTGACTTCCATGGTGTACCCGACAGCCCAGAAACACAAACCCGCGCGCCCACGAGTACGCCGAATGGCGGGGTGTTTTGCCCGGCCCTCTATCCTCTCTTCCCGTGGACACCACCGAGAACGCCGACATCGCCGACCACGGCCGGAACTCCGCACGCGGTTCCGCGCCGGACGACACCGAGCCGACGCCCGTCGGCGCCCCTCGCAACCCGTACGGAGCAGCGCGCACCGCCGCCTTTTTCGACCTCGACAAGACGATCATCGCCAAGTCGAGCGCGCTTGCGTTCAGCCGCCCCTTCTACCAGGGCGGCCTGATCAACCGTCGGGCCGTACTGAAGAGCGCGTACGCGCAGTTCGTCTTCCTGGTCGGCGGCGCGGACCACGACCAGATGGAGAAGATGCGCGAGTACCTCTCCGCGCTCACCCGGGGCTGGAACGTCCAGCAGGTCCGCGACATCGTCGCCGAGACCCTCCACGGCCTGATCGACCCGATCATCTACGACGAGGCCGCATCGCTGATCGAGCAGCACCACGCGGCCGGCCGCGACGTGGTGATCGTCAGCAGCTCCGGTTCCGAAGTGGTGGAGCCCATCGGCGAACTGCTCGGCGCGGACCATGTCATCGCGACCCGGCTGAAGATCGAGGACGGCCGCTACACCGGCGAGATCGAGTACTACGCCTATGCGGAGAACAAGGCGGCCGCGATCCGGGAGCTGGCCGCGACCGAGGGCTACGACCTCGCCAACTGCTATGCCTACAGCGACTCCGCGACCGATCTGCCGCTGCTCGAGGCGGTCGGCCACCCGTCGGCGGTCAACCCGGACCGCGCACTGCGCAAGGAGGCGGTGGCTCGCGAGTGGCCGGTGCTGGTCTTCGACCGTCCGGTGGAACTCCACCGCCGGCTACCGGAGTTCTCCGCCCCCAGCCGCTCCGTGGTCCTCACCGTCGCGGTCGGCACCGCCCTGCTGACCGCCGGGGTCCTCTGGTACGCCGCCAAGCGACGCAGGCCTCTGGGGCCCCTGGGAACCCTCGCGCCTCTCGCTTAAACATGGCCGAAACGGACAAAAGGTAAAGACTTCTCGTTTCGGGTTCCGCTTTACGTCAAATCGCGATAGAAATGAGTTACGGCCCGCGAGACCCGGTCAGGACCCGAAGAGGTCAAACCGACAACGCAGTTCAGGCCCCACGGACCGCGTACAGATAACTGAGCACCCACATGCAGCCGACCCGCTGTCGGGCCGCCGCACCAGGTGAACGGGCAGGATCCCCACCTGATGGGCACTTCCGGTGCATGCTTGGTAACCCGGTACCTGTACCAGCGGCGGCGCCCAGCATGATCAGGCGTCGCCGCATCTCTCTGTCCGCCGACTGCCGGTCGGCGTACCTGTCGCCTGCCGGTCGACTGCCGGTCGGCGCAACCTGCCTGTCGGCCCATCGCGTCCACCGAGCCGTCGTGTCCACGTGCCCGACCCGACCGGCTTCCGCCGCCGCAGCGCGCGGGAGTGACCCGCGCGGTCAGACCATGCCCCGCTGCATGGCCTCGCAGACCGCGGTGCTCTCCCGGACCCCGAGCCGAAGTGCCTGGCCGCAGTGCGAGATCCAGGCCGCCATGCCGTCCGCCGTGCCACTGAGATAGCCCTGCAGCGCGACGCGGTACGCGGCCGTACCCAGCTCCGCCAGCCCGACCTCGGCCGGGCAGATCGCCTTCGGGTCGAGCCCCTCCGCGATCAGGACGATGCGCTGGGCGGCCCGCGCGATCACACCGTTGTGGGAGCCGAACGGGCGCAGCGCCAGCAGCTCACCGTGCACCACGGCAGCCACCACCAGGGCCGGAGTGCCGGTCGCGCCACCCTCCGTCCGGGATGCCAGCAGCTGGGCGAGCTGGTCCAGCCGCGCGGCGGCCTCGTCGGCCGGCGGCGCGGGCGGGAGCGCCGTCGCCTCCGCGCCACCGGCGGCGGCCATGCCCTCGGCGGCCTTCAGCTCGAGCGGGAAGAGCGCTTCGGCGTCCTCGCTCCCGTGCCGCGGCCGACCGGCCGATTCGGCCGCGTCGCCGACCGCCAGCAGGTGCAGCCGGGCCAGCACCTGCAGCGGCGAGTGCCGCCAGACGCTGAGCAGCTGGCCGGCCTCGGCCGAGATCCGCAGCGCGCCGCCCACCGTGCGGGCCTCGGCATCGGCCCCGAAGTCACTGCGCCGTCGCACCTCCTCCAGCGGCCAGTCGGCCCCGTCCAGGGCGGCGGAGGCCCTGGCCCCGCGTAGGGCCGCCTCCGAGGTCACCTCGGCGGCGCGGCGGCGCATCACGCGGTGCCCGTACAGCCGGTCGACGGCCCTGCGTACCTCTGCGACGGCCTCGGGCACGCCGGGCAGCTCGGCCAGCGGGGCGAGGGGATCTGTTCCAGTGCTCACCTACCCGAGAGTAATGACTCCCCCGGCATGACCCACACAGCAACCCCGACATCACCCTTTAGAGGCAATCCACGGTTCCCGCACATGCGACACCCCAAACCACCGATAGCATGGCCACTATCGGTGACGATAACGATTTCCAACAACAATCCAGCGGCAGTTGGACGCTGGAGCGAGAGCCGGAGTCTCAGATGAAGATCGCCTTCGTCGGCAAGGGCGGCAGCGGCAAGACCACGCTGTCCGCCCTGTTCATCCGCCATCTGGCCGCCGCCGGATGCCCCGTCATCGCCGTCGACGCCGATATCAACCAACACCTGGGCCCAGCCCTTGGACTGACCGATGATCAGGCCGCGGCACTGCCTTCCCTCGGCGCCCACCTCCCGCAGATCAAGGAGTACCTGCGCGGCAGCAACCCGCTGATCAGGTCCGCCGAGGAGATGATCAAGACCACCCCGCCCGGCCGTGGATCACGCCTGCTGCGGATCGTCGAGGAGAACCCGGTGTACGCCGCCTGCGCCCGGCCGATCGCGCTCGACGAGGGGTCCGTACGCCTGCTGGCCACCGGCGCCTTCACCGAGGACGACCTGGGCGTCGCCTGCTACCACTCCAAGGTCGGCGCGGTCGAGCTGCTGTTGAACCATCTGGTCGACGGCCGGGAGGAGTACGTGGTGACCGACATGACGGCCGGCTCCGACTCCTTTGCCTCCGGCCTCTTCACCCGCTTCGACCTGACCTTCCTGGTGGTCGAGCCGACCCGCAAGGGCGTCTCCGTGTACCGGCAGTACAAGGAGTACGCCCGCGACTTCGGCGTGGCGCTCCGCGTGGTGGGCAACAAGGTCCAGGGCCCCGACGACCTGGCCTTCCTGCGGCGCGAGGTGGGCGAGGATCTGCTGACCACCTTCGGCCACTCCGATTGGGTGCGCCGCCTCGAGCAGGGCGCCGAGCCGGCACTGCGAACGCTGGAGCCCGCCAACCGCGCCGTCCTGGAACAGCTCAGGAACCAGGCGGACGAGGCCTACGGCGCGCGCGACCCCCGGCGCTACACCCGGCAGGCCGTCCACTTCCATCTGCGCAACGCGGAGAGCTGGGGCAACGCGAAGCTGGGCATCGATCTCGCAACCCAGGTGGACGAGGGCTTCGTGCTCGGCGCCGACGAGCTGGACGCCGCGCACGTCTGACCAGGCTGCGGGAAGCGGGCCGGTGACCTCCCAGGAGGGGGGCCACCGGCCCGCTTGCTGTGCATTCCCGGACGGTTCGACTACCACCCATAGGGGTGAATCCAGACCTCCGGCCTGTCGCCCTATTTCACGCTGTGCAAAGATCTCATTACTCTCAGTTTACCGATTCTTGATTCTTGATGGTCCATGGGCCGCACGTGACACGCCCCCGCTGCGCCCACGCCATCCCGCCACACCGTCGCGACCCACGACAGCCGATCCGACCCCGAGCTGCACCGCCGGACCTGACTGCGTTCGTTCCCCCGGAAAGACGGGAAGACATGACCCTCGACATCTCCAGCGCCCCCATCGCCTCGGACACCACCGACCACGCGCCGCCCACGGCCACAGGCCCCGCTGCTGCTACCGCTACTGGTACCGCCGCCGGGTGCACGATCGAAGGTGCGATCGAAGGCTCCGCTCACGGCTCATCGGCAGGCGCCTCGAAGCCGGCCTCGCGCCGGGCGCTCATCGTCCACGATCTGCCGGCCTCTCTGGTGGTCTTCCTGATCGCCGTCCCGTTCTCGCTCGGCATCGCCCTGGCCACCGGCGCGCCCCTCACCGCCGGCCTGGTGGCCGCCGCAGTCGGCGGCCTGGTGGCGGGTGCCCTGGGCGGCACACCGCTCCAGGTCAGCGGCCCGTCCGCCGCCCTGACGGTGATCACCGCCGGGCTGATCGCCCAGTACGGCTGGCAGGTCTCCTGCGCCGTCACGGTCGCCGCCGGCCTTCTGCAACTCCTCCTCGGCTCGCTTCGAGTCGCCCGGACCGCGCTCGCCGTCTCGCCCGCCGTGGTGCACGGGATGCTCGCAGGCGTCGGGCTGACGATCGCGATCGCCCAACTGCACGTGGTACTCGGCGGCTCGCCGCAGAGCTCGGCGCTGGCCAATCTGGTCGCCCTGCCCGGGCAAATCTCCGGCCCACACCTCCCCGCCCTCACCGTCGGAGCGGTAGCCATCGCGATCCTCTGCGGCTGGCCCAGGCTCGGCCGACTGCCCGGCCCGGCCCGGCGCATCGGCACCCAGCTGGCCCGGATCCCCGCCGCGCTGCTGGCCGTCGCGGCAGCCACCGCGCTCTCCCTCCTCCTCGACCTCCGGCTCGCCCGGGTGGAGCTGCCCTCCTGGGGGCAGCACAGCCTCGCCACGGCGCCCGGCGGCGAGCTGTTCGTCCGGTCCTGGCCCACGCTGCTCGCCGCCGTGCTGACGGTGACGGCCGTGGCGAGCGTGGAGTCACTGCTGTCCGCCGTCGCGGTGGACCGGATGACCCACGGCCCAGGTGATCTGGACCGCGAGCTGCGCGGGCAGGGCGCCGCCAACGTCCTGACCGGGCTCCTGGGCGGCCTGCCGGTGGCCGGTGGCGCCGTCCGCAGCTCGGCCAACGTCCGGGCCGGGGCGGTCAGCCGCTGGTCCTCCGTCCTGCACGGGCTGTGGGTGCTGCTGGCCGCACTCGCCCTGACCGGCGGGCTGCGACGGATCCCGCTGGCCGCGCTGGCCGCACTCGTCCTGGTGGTCGGCATCCAGATGGTCAGCTTCGCGCACATCCGGCAGGTGCACCGGCACCGGGAGTTCCCGGTCTACCTGGCCACGGTGCTGGGTGTCGTCCTCCTGGGCGTGCCCCTGGGTGTGGTGCTCGGCGGCTCGGTGGCCGTCCTGTTGGCGCTGTACCGGCTGACTCGCGCCCATGTCGACGTCCTGGCCGAGGCCGACGGCTCGTACACGGT
Source organism: Kitasatospora atroaurantiaca (assembly GCF_007828955.1). Taxonomy (NCBI): domain Bacteria; kingdom Bacillati; phylum Actinomycetota; class Actinomycetes; order Kitasatosporales; family Streptomycetaceae; genus Kitasatospora; species Kitasatospora atroaurantiaca. Next base: position 3,442,648 of record NZ_VIVR01000001.1, read on the forward strand.
GCGCACTCATGGCCCGCTGACCTTCGCAGCCGTCCCACGGCTCAACCGGTCGTTGGCCCTCATCCCGCCCGGGGCCCGAGTGACGGTCTGCCACGACGGCTCGTTCCTCGACCATGCGGCATTCGAGCAGGTACATGCCTGGCGGGTCGGGCACCAGGCCGCCGGCGGCCGGGTCTCGATGCTGACGGAACGCCATGACGACGAGGTGCTGGATCCCGACGGCACCGTACGGTCCGGCAGCTCCCCCGGCCCGCACCGGTGCCGCGCCTGGACGCCCTGGGGCGGTCATCACTGCATCGAGCAGGGCGCCGACGATCCGCACGGGCGGCTGCTCGACGGAGTCCGCGGCTTCCAGCAGCACACCGCACCGCTGGTCCGCCAGGAGCTGGCCAGGCTGGCCCGCGAGGGGCAGACGCCTTCCCAGCTCTTCCTGACGTGTGCGGACTCGCGGCTGGTCACCAGCATGATCACCAACAGCGGGCCGGGCGACCTGTTCACCGTCCGGAACGTCGGCAACCTGGTGCCGGCGCCGCACGAGCCCGGCGCGGCCGACGACTCGGTGGCCGCGGCCGTGCAGTACGCAGTCGAGGTGCTGGAGGTGCGCAGCATCACCGTGTGCGGGCACTCCGGGTGCGGGGCGATGAAGGCCCTTCTGGACGGCGTCCATGACCTGCCAGGGCCGCCCACCGCGCTCGCGCGCTGGCTGCGGAACGGACGCGGGTCGCTGGCCCGGCTGCGACGGGCGCCCGCCGAGTTCGCGGGCCGGGCGACGGTCGATCTGGTGGAGCAGCTCTGCATCACCAACGTGGTCCAGCAGCTGGACCAGTTGCTGGCGAATCCGGCGGTGGAGCGCCGGGTCGCCACGGGCACCCTCCGCCTGGTCGGCATGTACTTCGACTTCGCCACCGCCCAGGCGTACGTCCTGGACCGGGACAGCGGGCAGTTCCGGTCCGTGTCGGAGGAGCAGCGCGAGGATCGGCCGTTGGCCGCCTGAATCGGCGTAGGCCGCTCCTGAGTTCGCGCACTCCGATGTCGCCGGGCCCGGCGGGAAGGGCCGGGCCCGGCGGGAAGGGCCGGGCCCGGCGACATCGAGGAGCGGACGCTGCATGCGCCTGAGGCACCCTCAGGGACGGAGGAGCTCGGCGAGGTCGGCCGGTGTGACGTACCCCGGCCAGCGACCGTCGGCGAAGAGCCGGACTCCGGCGTCCTGGTAGCACTGGTCCACGAGTTGCGAGAAGATCATATGTTTGGTCGACGCCACATAGCCCTTGATCAGCGGCCCGACCGGCAGATGGAAGCGGTGGGCGGCCAGCGCGAAGTAGTCGGCCACGCTGTACGGGACCCCGATGTAGCCACGGGCTGCCGCGACGACGGCGCTGCGCTGCTCCTCGGTGAGCGTGATGCGGCCGGTCGACCAGAGGGTCGGCCGGCCGTCGTAGACGGTGACGGGCCGGAGTTCGGCGCCGCCCGGCTGAGCCTCCACCAGCTCACCGTCGCCGACATGGACGAAGGCGTGCTCATAGTCGGCGAAGCCATCGCCGTTGATCCACTGGCCGAACCTGATCAGGCGGCCGACGTGGCCGCCCATGCGGACCACGGCGAAGTCGCCGGGGAGGGGAGCCCCAGGAGGGGCGGGGGAGGTCTCAGAAGTTCCGGGCATGGCCGGCCCCCCATGCAAGAACGGAGCTGGACTGGGAGCAGTGCACGGCAGGCGGGCTGCGAGGCGGCAGCGGACCCGTGCTGTCAGTGGAGTACCGCTCGGACGACTCGTCAAGGCTCGCGGCAACAGCACGTGCCTGGGCGGATGCCTCGCGCGTCCGCCCAGGCGCCCGACCGAGTCAAAGGTCTACACCAATTTTCCGGCGCCTCTTGTCAACATGCCCGTTCGCCTGGTGAGCTGTGCGCTGGGACACACGGGACAATCCCTCCGCACGGGATCGCCCGGCAGAAGAGACTCGATGAGGAGTGCGCGTTGAGCAACGAGAGCCTGGCCAACCTGCTCAAGGAAGAGCGGCGCTTCGCCCCGCCCGCGGAGCTCGCCGCTGCCGCCAACGTGACCGCGGCCGCGTACGCACAGGCCTCCGAGGACCGTCTCGGTTTCTGGGCCGAGCAGGCCCGCCGTCTCAGCTGGGCCGTCGAGCCCACCGAGACCCTGGACTGGTCGAACCCGCCGTTCGCCAAGTGGTTCGCCGACGGCAAGCTCAACGTGGCGTACAACTGCGTCGACCGGCACGTCGAGGCCGGCAACGGCGACCGCGTGGCGATCCACTTCGAGGGTGAGCCCGGCGACAGCCGCTCGATCACCTATGCCCAGCTCAAGGACGAGGTCTCGCAGGCTGCCAACGCCCTGCTGGAGCTCGGTGTGACCAAGGGCGACCGGGTGGCGGTCTACCTCCCGATGATCGCCGAGGCCGTCGTGGCCATCCTGGCCTGCGCCCGGATCGGCGCCACCCACTCGGTGGTCTTCGGTGGCTTCTCCGCCGAGGCACTGGCCTCCCGCATCGAGGACGCCGACGCCAAGCTGGTCATCACCGCCGACGGCGGCTACCGCCGTGGCAAGCCGACCGCACTCAAGCCGGCCGTCGACGAGGCGATCGCGCGAGTCGACCGGGTCGAGCACGTCCTGGTGATCCGCCGCACCGGCCAGGAGATCTCCTGGACCGAGGGCCGCGACGTCTGGTGGCACGAGATCACCGAGCGTCAGTCCACCGAGCACACCCCCGAGGCGCACGACGCCGAGCACCCGCTCTTCATCCTCTACACCTCCGGCACCACCGGGAAGCCCAAGGGCATCCTGCACACCTCCGGCGGCTACCTGACCCAGGCCAGCTACACCCACCACGCGGTCTTCGACCTCAAGCCGGAGACCGACGTCTTCTGGTGCACCGCCGACATCGGCTGGGTGACCGGCCACTCGTACATCGTCTACGGCCCGCTCTCCAACGGCGCCACCCAGGTGATCTACGAGGGCACCCCCGACACCCCGCACCAGGGCCGCTTCTGGGAGGTCATCCAGAAGTACGGCGTCACCATCCTGTACACCGCCCCCACCGCGATCCGCACCTTCATGAAGTGGGGCGACGACATCCCGGCCAAGTTCGACCTGTCGAGCCTGCGCCTGCTGGGCAGTGTCGGCGAGCCGATCAACCCCGAGGCCTGGATCTGGTACCGCGAGCACATCGGCGCCGGGAAGACCCCGATCGTGGACACCTGGTGGCAGACCGAGACCGGCGCCATCATGATCAGCCCGCTTCCCGGTGTCACCGAGACCAAGCCGGGCTCCGCCCAGCGCGCGCTCCCCGGCATCGCGGCCACCGTCGTCGACGACGAGGCCCGCGAGGTGGCGAACGGCTCCGGCGGGTACCTGGTGCTCACCGAGCCGTGGCCGTCCATGCTCCGCACCATCTGGGGCGACGACCAGCGCTACATCGACACCTACTGGTCGCGCTTCGAGGGCCGTTATTTCGCCGGTGACGGCGCCAAGAAGGACGAGGACGGCGACATCTGGCTGCTCGGCCGGGTGGACGACGTGATGCTGGTCTCCGGCCACAACATCTCGACCACCGAGGTGGAGTCGGCGCTGGTCGGGCACCCGGCCGTCGCCGAGTCGGCGGTGGTCGGCGCCACCGACGCCACCACGGGTCAGGCGATCGTCGCCTTCGTGATCCTGCGCGGCACCGCGACGGACAGCGAGGAGCTGGTCGCCGAGCTGCGCGACCACGTCGGCCGGACGCTCGGCCCGATCGCCAAGCCGAAGCAGATCAAGGTGGTCAGCGAGCTGCCGAAGACCCGTTCCGGCAAGATCATGCGCCGCCTGCTCCGTGACATCGCGGAGGGCCGCGAGGTGGGTGACACCACCACGCTGGCCGACTCCTCGGTGATGAACCTGATCCAGTCCCAGCTGCCGTCCGCGGGCAGCGAGGACTGACCGGACGCCGACGACCGGAGCTCTGACCGGCCCGTCCCGCCCTGTGCCGACCGCACGCGGTGGGACGGGCCGAGGCCGTTACGTCGGAGCCGCCGGCTCACGGCGGCGGAGCCCTTTGCCCGTCCGGATCAGCTCGGGAGAGACGACCGGGAAGGGTGCGGACAACAGGGGCGGGGCGGTCTGGGCGCCCTCGCCTCCCAGCTGTATGTGAGCGGGTAGCTGACTGGGCATGAGATGCCTCCGGATCGAGAAAAGGCGTCGCCCGGGAAGGAGCGACGCATGCCCCCGACCATACGGTCGGCCCAATTCGTTCGTATCCGGCCGAAGCCGTCCGGGCGGGCGCACGACCTGGTCGGCGCACGGCCCAGAGAGCGCACGGCCTGGTCGGCGCACGGCCGAGCGAGCGCCTGACCAGGCACCGCGCGCGGCGAACGCGTGCCCGCACCACCGCCGGGTTCGTGCTGGCCACACCCCGAAGAAGGGGTGGCAGCGCCCTCGTCCGGGGGCGCCCCCGGACGGCACGGTTGAGCCATGCCTTCCAAATTCGTCCTGCCGGGGGTGCTCGGCCTGCTCCCGGGCGAGGCCGGGGCGCACATCGCGCGGGCCCTGCCTGCCAACAGCGCCGTGATGATGGGCAGTGGGCACAATGCGAGCGATGTGTACTCTCCGCCCGGCGGGTTCCTGATACTGCTCGCCTGGGCGGCCGCGCTGTTCACCGCCGCCCGGTGGTCGCTCAACACGCGGAACGTCTGAGCAGCCATGCGGGAGACTCTGCCCATGACTGTCAGGCGGGTGTTGCGGGAGCCGTTCACGTCGCGTGCCTGGCGCGAGCTGCTCTACTCGATGCTGAGCCTGCCGCTCGCGGTGCTGGGCCTGGCGGCGGTGCTGCTGACCATCGTGCTCGGGCTGCTCTCGGCCGGCTTCCTGATCATGCCGCTGCTCGCGCTGCTGGTCGGCCTGGACCGGGCCTTCGGGCAGCTGCACCGCTCGCTGGCCCGCACGCTGCTGCGGCTGGAGATCGACACACCGCCCCGCCCGGTCCGCTCCCCCGGCCTGTTCGGATTCATGGGCTACTACCTGGCCGATCCGGCCGCCTGGCGCACCGTCGGCTACCTGGCGCTGCGGGCACCGCTCGGCGTGGTCGAGTTCGCGTTCGGCTTCGCCTGGTGGGTGTACGGGCTGCTGTTCCTGCTCTACCCGTTGCTCTGGCAGCTGGAGCCGTCCCGGGAGGTGGACTCGCGTGGCGTGGAGCACGTCTACGGCCTGCAGCTGAACGGCTTCTACTTCGACACCTGGCCGCGCGCGATGGCCGTGAGCGTTGCCGGCGTACTGCTGCTGCTGGCCGCGCCCTGGGTCTCCCGAGCGCCACTGGCCCTCGACCGCCTGCTGCTGCCCAGGCTGCTCGGACCGTCCCGGACGTCCCTGCGGCTGGCTCAGCTGGCCGAGACCCGGGAGCATGCGATCAACGAGGCGGCAGCCACCCTGCGTCGGATCGAGCGCGATCTGCACGACGGTCCGCAGGCGCGGCTGGTCGCCCTCGGGATGCGGCTCGGCCGGGCGGAGAGCCGGTTGTCCAAGGGCGACGCCGGCAAGGCGCAGGAGCTGCTCCGGGAGTCCCGGCAGGAGACCAAGGAGATCATCCAGGAGCTGCGCGAGTTGGTACGCGGCATCCACCCGCCCGCACTCGACTCGGGCCTCGCGCCTGCACTCACCACCCTGGCGGCGCGCTCGGCGGTCCCGGCCGGCGTACGGGTCGAGCTGGCGCACCGGCCACCTGCCTCGGTGGAGACGATTCTGTACTTCGCCGCCGCCGAGCTGCTGGCCAACGCGGGCAAGCACAGCGGGGCGAGCCAGGTCGCCGTGACCGTGATCGGTTTCGGGGACGGCCTGCGGCTGGTGGTCTCGGACGACGGCCGTGGCGGGGCGCGGCTGGACGGCGCCGGCAGCGGCCTGCGCGGGCTGGCGGAGCGCGTCCGTACGGTGGACGGCGTAGTGGCCGTGGACAGTCCGCCCGGTGGGCCGACCACGGTGACCGTAGATCTTCCCGGCAGACTGTGACTCGAGGAAACAATGATCTGACGACCCGACAGGAGTGCGGCCCATGCGAGTGGTGGTGGCGGAGGACACGGCGATCCTGCGAGCCGGTCTGGTGCAGCTGCTGGAGGACGAGGGTCATGATGTAGCCGCCGCCGTTCCCGACGCGCATCAGCTCAGGGCCGCCGTCGCCGTGCACCGCCCCGACGTGGTGGTCTCGGACATCCGGATGCCGCCCACCCACACCGACGAGGGCCTGCGCGCCGCGATCGAGCTACGGGCCGCCCAGCCGGGCCTGGCCGTCCTGATCTTCTCCCAGTACGTGGAGACCCAGTACGCCAGTCGCCTGCTGGCCGGCGGCTCGGCCGGGGTCGGCTACCTGCTGAAGGAGCGGGTGCTGGACACCCGGGACTTCGTGGACGCGCTGGAGCGGGTGGCGGCGGGCGGCACCGCGCTGGACCCGGAGGTGGTCACCCAGCTGGTCGGTGCGAGCCCCAGCCGCAGCACGGTGGCCGGGCTCAGCCCCCGGGAGCGCGAGGTGCTCGGGCTGATGGCCGAGGGGCGGTCCAACTCGGCGATCGCGGCGGAGCTGGTGGTGACCGAGCGGGCGGTCGAGAAGCACGTGGCGAACATCTTCCTCAAGCTGGACCTGCCGGTCTCGGCGGCCGACCACCGCCGAGTCCTGGCGGTGCTGCGCTACCTCGGCGCGTGACAGGCCAGACCTTCGAACCAGGCAAGATCACCATAAAATGCGACAAGCCGGTCGCGCCGAAGTGCCCGGTAGACTGCCAAAAGCGCAACAAGGATTCTGAGGCGCGCCGGGAAGTCTGGTCGGCACCGCACCACCGGTGCATCCACCTGCCGTTCCCCGCCTTGGAGGTCCCCCGTCGTGGCCACCCCGCCGCCCACCGAGCGCCGCCAGTTCCTCGGACGGCTCTCACTCCCCGAGCGCACCTTCATCACCGACGCACTGCGCACCGAGACCGTGGGCGGCATCCTGCTGCTGGTCGCCACCGTCGTGGCACTCGTCTGGGCGAACGCCTGGCCACACGCGTACGAGACCGTGCTCGACTGGACCATCGGCCCGTCATCGCCGCTGCACCTCGACCTGAGTCTGGAGGCCTGGGCCAAGGACGGGGCCCTGACGATCTTCTTCTTCGTGGCCGGGATCGAGCTCAAGCGCGAGTTCGTGGCGGGCGAGCTGCGCACCCCCAGCGCCGCACTGCTGCCCGTGGTCGCCGCGGTCTCCGGGGTCGCGCTGCCCGCGATCGTGTACGCGGTCGCGAACAGCGGAGCCGGCGGACACCCGGGCGGCTGGGCCATCCCGACCGCGACCGACATCGCCTTCGCACTCGGCGTGCTGGCCGTGGTGGGCAGTCATCTGCCCTCCGCGCTGAGGGCGTTCCTGCTCACCCTCGCCGTCGTGGACGACCTGATCGCGATCCTGATCATCGCCGTCTTCTACAGCTCGGGCATCAAGTTCTGGGCCCTCGGGCTCTCCCTCGCCGGTCTGGTCCTCTTCTGGTACCTGCACCGGCGCGGGGTCCACGGGTGGTACCTGTACGTGCCGCTGGCGTTCGTGATCTGGGCGCTGATGCACGAGAGCGGGGTGCACGCCACGGTGGCCGGCGTTGCGATGGGCCTGCTGCTGCGCTGCCACACGGTCGGCGACGAGAAGCAATCACCCGGCGAGCACATCGAGCACCTGGTCCGCCCGCTCTCGGCCGGCCTCGCGGTGCCGGTCTTCGCGCTGTTCGCAGCGGGGGTGACGATCTCCGGCCCAGCACTGGCGGACGTGTTCACCCAGGCCACGCCGCTCGGCATCATCCTGGGCCTGCTGATCGGCAAGACCGTCGGCATCTTCGGAGGCACCTGGCTGGCCGCCCGCTTCACCCGGGCCGAGCTGAATCCTCAGCTCAAATGGGCCGACGTGTTCGCCGTCTCCACCCTGGCCGGTATCGGCTTCACGGTCTCCCTGCTGATCAGCGAGCTCGCCTTCCCGGAGGACGCGGCGCTCGCGGACACCGCCAAGACCGCCGTACTGGTCGGCTCGGTGCTCTGCGCGTTGGTCGCCACGGTGCTGCTCAAGCTGCGCAACCTGCACTACCGGCAGCTGTGCGAGGAGGAGGACCGGGACTCCGACGGCGACGGCATCCCGGACGTGTACCAGCAGCAGGGCCACTGACGCCCCCTCGCCCACTCCCTCGGCCATGCTGCTCCGGCCGTGCTGCTTCGGCCAGGAGGGTCCCGTGCCACCCGGGAGCGCCCCCGGAGTGGTGCCTGACTGTCCGGTAGAGGCATGATTCTGAGCTGTCGACCAACCAGAAGTCGTGCGAAGGAGAACCGCTGATGCCCACAGGAGTCGCAGACCCGTCCAGCAACGGCCGGGCGCCCTACGAGGGCGAGCGTTCGGTGGGGCAGCTGTTCGCCGCGGCCACCGCCGACCTGTCCGCGTTGGTGCACGACGAGATCGCGCTGGCCAAGGCCGAGATCCGACAGGACGTCAAGCGCGGGGTCTCCGGTGGCGTCTCACTGACCGTTGCGGGCGTGGTGGCGCTGGCCTCCATCCCGATGCTGAGCTTCGCGTCCGCGTACGGGCTGCAGGCCCTGGGCCTGACCCTCGGCTGGTCCTTCCTGATCGTGGCCGGCGCCTACCTGCTGCTGGCCGCGATCCTCGGACTGCTGGCGCTGCGCTCGTTCAAGAAGATCGAGAAGCCGCACCGCACCATCGAGGGCGCTCAGGCGACGGCGGACGTACTGAAGAACGCCCGGCCGCGCCCGGCCACCCAGGAGGAGATCGACCGGGCCCTCGGCCGCCGGCCGTAGTTCTCGGGGAACGAACGGCCCGGCACGCGAGCAGGCCCCGGACACCGGTTCCCAAGGCACGCGCAACCCGCCCGTAGCGCACCGTTCACGGGCAAGGCGAGTGCCGGGGACGTGTTCTCGGTCCGGGTATGACAGGCTCTCGGTATGCCGTTGGACCAGAAGCCCGTACCCGCCGTTCCGGCCGCCGACCCCCGGCCCGCCGAGACCGCCTGGAACGTCCGCTCGAGCGGGCCGTGGATTCACCGCGACCTCGCTGCCAACGGGGCCCGCTTCCACATCGCCGAGGTCGGCGAGGGACCGCTGGTCCTCCTGGTGCACGGCTGGCCCGAGTACTGGTGGGCCTGGCGGCACCAGCTGACCGCGCTCGCCGAGGCCGGCTTCCGGGCCGTCGCGCTCGACCTGCGCGGTATGGGAGGAAGCGACCGTACGCCGCGCGGGTACGACCCGGGCAACCTGGCGCTGGACATCACCGGTGTGATCCGCTCGCTCGGCGAGCGCCGGGCGCACCTGGTCGGGCACGCCACCGGCGGTTCGCTGGCCTGGGTGGCGGCTGTGATGCGGCCCTCGGTGATCCAGAGCCTGACGGTGGTCTCCGCCGCGCACCCGCGCCACCTGCGCCGGGCGCTGCTGACGGACCGTCGCCAGATGGCGGCCTTCGACCACGTCCTGGGCTTCCAGCGGCCATGGATACCGGAGCGCCGGCTGGTCGCGGACGACGCGGCCCTGGTCGCCGAGTACCTGACCGCCTGGACGGGCCCGAACCAGCTGGAGCCCGAGGCACTCGCCGCGTACCGGCAGGCCATCCAGATCCCCAGCACCGCGCACTGCTCGATCGAGCCGTACCGCTGGCTGCTGCGCTCGATGGCCCGCCCGGACGGGATCCAGTTCGCCCGCCGGATGAAGAAGCCGGTCACCGCCCCCACCCTGCACATCCAGGGGGCCGCCGACCCGGTGCTGCTGGCGCACACCGCACTCGGCGCGGGCGAGTACGTCGAGGCGCCGTACCGGTGGCGGCTGCTGCCCGGGGTCGGGCACTTCCCGCACGAGGAGGCGCCGGAGCGGTTCTCCACGGAGCTGATCGGCTGGGTGCAGGAGCACAAGGGCTGATCAACGGGCTGACGGCGAGCCTGCACCGGCTCGCCCATCGGTTCGAGGGTCAGGTCGCCCGTCAGGTCGGCGGTCAGATCGGCGATCAGACTGCCGCCAGGACTCCTAATGGACGCTCATATGACAATCGCATAGGCCAATTGAGCCATGGCGGTGCGGTTACTCTCCTCGGCCCACGGGCATCCATCCGGTATGACCTGGATGCCCCACCGCGATGCTGTCCCGCGCCGACGTCGCCGCAGCAGCAGCTCGCAGCACCTCTCCCAGCACGTGTCCCAGCAGCCCGACTGGCCGTACGACGGGGAGGGGCGGCAGCGGCGCTCAGGGGCGCATCGGATGGGCATCCCGCGCATTCTCGGCCGACGCGCCCGGTGGGTGGGCGCACGGCTCCGACGTGAGGCGTGACGCCTGAGGTTCGCGCCCCAGCAAGCCCCAGCCACAAGCCCCACCCACAAGCCCCGCCCACCCTCGGACCGCAGCAGGCCTCAGAGCGCGCAGCCCTCGGTGTCCACCCGCGCGGTCGCCGTCGAGCCCAGCTGCGCGTCCTCGCGGACCTCTGCGGCGGTCAGCACGTAGCCGGTGTCCGAACTGTCCAGGGACTTGGCGAACACCACCCCGTACACCCGGCCGTCCGGGCTGAGCAGCGGTCCTCCGCTGTTGCCCTGGCGGACCAGTGAGCGGACGGAGTAGACGTCGCGGACGACCTGGCCGCGGTGGTAGATGTCCGGCCCGTTGGCCTGGATACGGCCGCGGATACGGGCGGGCTGGACGTTGAAGGCGCCGTTCTCGGGGAAGCCCGCGACGATCGCGCTGTCGTTGGTACGGGCGTCGGCGGCGAAGTTCAGCGCGGGGGCGTTCAGCTTCGGGACGTCCAGGACGGCGATGTCGCGCTGCCAGTCGTAGCGGACCACGGTCGCGTCGTACAGCTGGCCGGTGCCGCCGATCTGGACCGTCGGCTCGTCGACACCCCCGACCACGTGGGCGTTGGTCATCACCCGGTGCGGGGCGAACACGAAGCCGCTGCCCTCCAGGGTCTTGCCGCAGGCGGTGGCGGTGCCCACCACCTTGACCATGCTCTGCCTCGCCCTGGCCACCGCCGGGCTCCCCGCGAGGGTCGGGTCCGGCGCCTCGACCTCGGTGATCGGCTCGTGCTCGAAGGGGTTGAAGACCTGGGGGAAGCCGTTGCGGGCCAGCACCTTGGTGAAGTCCGAGAACCAGTTGGGCGCGTCGGCCGGCAACGCGCCCTGCACACCGCCCAGCACCGTGGAGGTGCGGACCTGCTTGGAGATGGTCGGCAGCGAAGTGCCGGCCAGCGCGGAGCCGATCAGCCAGGCGACCAGCAGCATCGAGATCACGTTGACCACCGAGCCGCCGACCGCGTCCAGGGTCTTGGCCCGGCCGCGGCCGATACGGCCGCGCAGCTTCCAGCCGAAGTGGGTGGTGACGGCCTGCCCCACCGCCGCGAACACGATCACCACCACGACGGCGACGACGGAGGCCATGGTGCCCGGGCTGAGGTGGCGGAGCAGCAGCGGCAGCAGCTGCACCGCGATCAGCCCGCCCCCGAGGAAGCCCAGAACGGACAGCACACCCACCACGAAGCCCTGCCGGTACCCGGACACGGCAAAGCCCACCGCAGCGGCGATCAGCAGCAGATCCAGGACATTCACCCCGATACCCTCCCACGTGCTCGCCCTCGGAGGGCACCGGCCCCGGGTAACCGTCGTCCGGCCGTCGCCGCCGGTCAGGCTTTGGCGCTCGGGGCACCGCGGTACGAGAGGCCGAGGGCCTCCTCGGAAAGGCTCAGGGTACGGCTGGTGTCCCACGGACGTTCCAGGCCGCTGTAGTGGAGCACCCGGTCGATCACGCCCGCCGTGAAGCCCCAGACCAGCCGGCCCGCCACCTCGAAAGCCGGGCCGACGAAGCCCGACGGGTGCTTGAGCCTCGCACGGTTGGCCGGGTCGGTCAGCTCGGCGAGCGGCACCCGGAACACCGCGCCGGTCTCCGCGAGGTCGACCGGCGCGACCGGTGTCTCCCGGCGCCACCAGCCGAGCACCGGGGTGACCACGAACTCGCTCACCGGGATGTAGAGCGAGGGCAGCGTGGCGAAGACCTGGACCCCTGTCGGGTCGAGGCCGGTCTCCTCCTCCGCCTCGCGCAGCGCCGCCGCCACCGGACCGGCGCCCTCCGGGTCACCGTCCTCCGGGTCCAGCGCACCACCGGGGAAGGACGGCTGACCGGCGTGCGAGCGCAGCGAACGCGCCCGCTCGATCAGCAGCAGGTCCGGCCCGGCCGGCCCCTCCCCGAACAGCATCAGCACGGCCGAGCGCCTGCCGCCCTCGGCCGGCGGCAGGAACCGGCTGAGCTGCTCCGGCAGTACGGTCTCCGCTGCCGCCCGCACCGGCAGCAGCCACTCCGGCAACCCGTCCCGCTCGACCACTGCCACGCCGCCCGTCACTCGGCCACCTCCACGTCCGCCATATCCGGCACAGCCCCCTCGTGTTCGGCGGCCGTCGCCCTCGCGGCGGCCTCTCCCGGGTAATCCGCGGGCGGCCTGAGCCGCTGCCCCGGCTGCCCGCCCATCTCGTACTTCAGCAAGGTCCGCGCCTTCTCGGGATCGGTCTCCCCCTCCCCGTACGAGGGGCAGAGCGAGGCGATCGGGCAGGCACCGCAGGCGGGCTTGCGGGAGTGGCAGATCCGGCGGCCGTGGAAGACCACGCGGTGCGAGAGCATCGTCCACTCGGACTTCGGGAAGATCTCCGCGACGGCCGCCTCGACCTTCTCCGGATCCTCCTCCGCCGTCCACCCGAAGCGCCGCGCGAGCCGCCCGAAGTGCGTGTCGACGGTGATCCCCGGCACCCCGAAGGCATTGCCGAGCACCACATTGGCGGTCTTCCGGCCGACGCCGGGCAGTGTCACCAGGTCCTCCAGCCGGCCGGGCACCTCACCGTCGTACCGGTCCCGGATCGCCGCCGAAAGCCCGAGCAGCGACTTCGCCTTGTTCCGGAAGAACCCGGTCGGCCGGATGATCTCCTCCAGCTCCTCCGGCACCGCCGCCGCCATGTCCTCCGGCGTCGGGTACTTCGCGAACAGCCCGGGCGTCGTCTGGTTCACCCGCAGGTCGGTGGTCTGCGCGGACAGCACCGTGGCCACCAGCAGCTGGAAGGGGTTGTCGAAGTCCAGCTCCGGATGCGCGTACGGATACAGCTCCGCCAACGCACGGTTGATCTTCCGCGCCCGCCGCACCATCGCCAACTGCGACTCCGGCTTCCTCGCCTTCACGGCCGGCGCCGCTGCCTTCCGGACCTTGCTCTCTGCCATGCACGAAGGCTACGCCCACGGGCCTCGTCCTCAGGGGGGATCTCATCTGGCTGCGTGATCGACCTGAGGAGCACCGAATGGATCGCACAGGCGCGAGGGCCTCGCAGTTCGAACACGGGACCTTGCTGCGGCTGGGCCGGTGCGGTGCCGGCGGTGTGGTGCTGGATCCCGGCGTCGTGCGTGGCGAAGCAGGTGGGCCGGACAGATCAGGAATCGAGAAGCGCCGGCCGCCGAGTCGCAACTACCGTGGCAGCCATGGACATCAGCATTCACACGAGCTTCCTCCCGCATGACGACCCGGACGCCGCCCTGGCCTTCTACCGCGACGCCCTCGGCTTCGAGGTCCGCAGCGACGTCGGACACGGCACGATGCGCTGGATCACGGTCGGGCCCGTCGGCCAGCCCGGCACGTCCATCCTCCTGGCGCCGCCGGCCGCCGACCCCGGGGTCACCGAGGACGAGCGCCGCACCATCCTCGAGATGATGGCCAAGGGCACCTACGGCTGGATCCTGCTGGCCACCCGGGACCTCGACGGCACCTTCGAGAAGCTGCAGGCCGGCGACGCCGAGGTCGTCCAGGAGCCGACCGAGCAGCCGTACGGCATCCGCGACTGCGCCTTCCGCGATCCCGCGGGCAACCTGGTGCGCATCCAGGAGCTTCGCTGAGCCGTTCAGTAACCGCTCCGGCCTGATAGCCGGCGTCGCGACCACCTGCAAAGAATGCACGCCGGCCGCCCACAAGGCTTCAGCCTCGCCCGGCCTCTCATCACGCTGTGCGGCGGCGAGCGGCAGCGGCTCAAGTCGGCCACCCACATGGCCGAGAGACGCGGCGTCCACGTCGCGGGCGAGCCGACCACCGGCCTCACCTCGCCGCCGCCCGCTCCACACTCACCGGCGTGCACCCCGCCGCCTGCCTCGGCATGTAACCCGGTGCTCGCGGACATCGATGAAGGAGTTCTCTCATGTGTCATCCTGCATGGATGCAGGCACTCACCGCGGCGCAGCGCCGGAGCGACCTCGCACGACTGCGCCGCGTCCGCGACCGGATCGACCGGGAGTACGCGCAGCCGCTGAACGTCGAGGCGCTCGCCCGCGGCGCGAACATGTCGGCCGGTCACCTCAGCCGCCAGTTCCGCCTGGCCTACGGCGAGTCGCCGTACGCCTATCTGATGACGCGTCGCATCGAGCGCGCGATGGCGCTGCTGCGTCGTGGCGACCTCAATGTCACCGAGGTCTGCTTCGCGGTCGGCTGCTCGTCGCTGGGCACCTTCAGCACCCGCTTCACCGAGCTGGTCGGCATGCCGCCCAGCACCTACCAGCGGCGGGCGGCGGACGCTGCGGCGGGGATGCCGTCGTGCGTCGCGAAGCAGGTGACCAGACCGGTCAGGAATCGAGAAGCGCCGGCGACCGAGCCGCAACTAGCGTGATTGCTATGACTTCCATCGAATCCCTCACCCTCGAGGTGGCCGACCCCACGGCCGCCAACCGCTTCTACACCGCCTTCGGTCTCGGCACCCAGGTGCGCCTGCGGGCCTCGGAGGCGCCGACGACCGGCTTCCGCGGGTTCGCGCTGTCGCTCACGGTGTCCCAGCCGGCCACCGTCAACGGCCTCATCGGCGCCGCCCTCGACGCCGGTGCCACGCCGCTGAAGCCTGCCAAGAAGTCGTTCTGGGGCTACGGCGGCGTCGTACAGGCCCCGGACGGGACGATCTGGAAGGTCGCGACGTCGGCGAAGAAGGACACCGGCCCGGCCACCCTGCAGATCGACGAGATCGTGCTCCTGCTGGGAGCCGCGGACGTGGCCGCGAGCAAGCGGTTCTACGTTGACCGCGGCCTCGCCGTGGCGAAGAGCTTCGGCAGCAAGTACGTCGAGTTCGCCACCGGGTCGAGCCCCGTCAAGCTGGCCTTGTACGGGCACCGTGCCCTTGCCAAGGACGTCGGCGTCCCGGTCGACGGCACCGGTTCGCACCGGCTCGTGATCGGCAGCGATGCCGGCTCCTTCGCCGACCCGGACGGGTTCGCGTGGGAGGCCGCATCGCTGACACCGGCGCCCTGACTGCCGCTGCTACCTGCCCGGCCTGGCCGCCGCGGCCTCGGTGAAATGACCGATGACCGACGGAGCCCTCCCCTGGAGGAAGGGCTCTCCACGTTCTCCCCGGGCAACAACCGATCAGTTTCGAAGAAGCCGCCGCCGCGGCGGATCCCTGGCACGAGATTGCCCCGATCAAGCCTTGCAAGAGAGGAAACCTGCCATGACGAGCACGCAGACGTCCGCCAAGAGCACCGGCCCGGTCGACGAGAAGTACGACGGCTTCACGGATGAGGAGCGGGGCGCGATGAAGGAGCGCGCCCGGGAGCTGAAGGCGTCCGCGCGCCGCAGCCCGCGCGCGGCCAAGGCGGATCCGGAGAGCGAGGTGCTCGCGAAGATCGCCGAGATGGAGGAGGCGGACCGCGTCCTCGCCGAGCGGCTGCACGAGATCGTCAAGGCCGGCGCACCGGCCCTCTCGCCGAAGCTCTGGTACGGGATGCCCGCGTACGCCAAGGACGGCAAGGTCGTCTGCTTCTTCCAGAGCGCACAGAAGTTCAAGTCCAGGTACGCCACGCTCGGCTTCAGCGACCAGGCGAAGCTCGACGAAGGCACCATGTGGCCGACCACCTACGCCCTGGCGGAGTTGACCGCCGCCGATGAGGCGCGGATCGGCGAGCTCATCAAGAAGGCCGTGAGCTGAGGCGGTCCTTCTCGTCGTGCTCGCCACCCCGAAGGTATTGCCGAGCACCACAGTTCCGGAAGAACCCGGGCGGCCGGACGGGTCAACCGCTCGGAGCTGATTCACCCGGTCGGAAATGGTCGAGGACAGGCCGTGTCCTACGGATTCCTCGCGCGTTGAGCAGCTCGTGAAGCGGTCGAGGGTCAGGCGCCGTCGCCATAGAGGGTGAGGACCACGCCCTCGATCTCAAGACGCGTGCTCTTGACCGTGCCTCCGTTCCGCAGAGCTGCGAGTCGGCGTTCGAGGCGCTCCAGCTCGCCTGCGGTCAGCACGGCGGCGGCGAGATCGAGCAGGCCCGCCAGTATGGCGGAGGTGAGGGCTTCGGGCCGCTCGCCGGAGAGCATGACGACGGGGCGTCCGGTCTGATCGCGGACGACGACGGTGTTCGAGCCACCGTGGACGACAAGCACATCCCCTCCGTCAACGACGAGCACAGCACGTGCCGGAGGCTCGTGCGGCTCACACGGGCCTCGGGTAAGAGAAGACGATAGCCCCGATCTCCCGATCAGCCGGATTCGGCCACGCGCTTCAGGAGGGACTCGACGAGGGCCGCGACATGCCTGCGGTCGGCCGGGGAGAGCTGCTGCAGGCTGGCGATGAGCGTTGCCACCTCGGGGTCGGGTGCCGTCTCGGAGGCGCCGTCCGCATAGAGGTAGATCCCGCAGGATTCGGCCGCGGCGCGACGTACGGCGTCCAGCGGCAGGTTCAGGCCGCGGGCCAGGCCTTCCAGCGTGGCGGGCTGCGGCATCCGGACCAGGCGTTCGGAGGTCGCCAGGTGGTGGACGGTGGAGCGGGGGATCTCTCCGCGCCGGGCGACGTCACCGTAGGACCAGCCCTGCTCGTCCAGTCGGTGTCTCATCATCTGCTGCAGTGCATTGACCACTGGATGGTTGCTTCCTGCTGTCGGGCCAGGTGGAACCCATCTGGGCGAGTCGATTCTACGGTGATCAGCCGCCCCTGGCCGACGATCACGCGCCTCACCTGGCGATTCCTCACCGCAACCGAGTGATTGCGGAAAGTAGTCGCGTCTGCGCTTGCGATGCACCCTTGCGACGGCTAGCGTCCAATCTCGTCGGACAGTTCGTCCGATGAGATTGGACAGGGCCGAGATGACTCGGCCCCGACAGAGAGGCATTGCCATGAGCATGAACATCGCCGAACTCAACGCCGAGTCCGTGGAGCTCCTGCCGAGCCGCGAGGCGCTGGGCCGGCTGAAGTTCGTGAAGGTCCACGTCAACGTCGCGTACGTCGACGCGCACAACGAGTCGTGGGCCGTGAACGACCACTCGCCGTGGGCGCTCGCGCAGTCCGAGGCCCAGCAGTCGATCAGCATCCACCAGCGGTAACAGCTCGCACGTTCCGCGGACCGCGCCCGCCCTGGCGCGGTCCGCGCTCGAGGAAGGACGGGGACCACGGTGGCTGAGGACGAGCAGGTCGCGGCGGACGACCGTCGAGCGGCGCTTCTGTTCCCGATTCCGCGCCTGAGCGCCGGGCTCCGGCTGCACGGGGAGTACCAGGGTGGCGGATTCATCGAGCCCCGGTACCTCGCCCGCCGCGGTGACGGTCAGGTCGTCCAGCTGTCGCGACTGCTGCACCTCGTGGCGAGTTCCATCGACGGCGTCCGGGACACCGAGACCATCGCGCACCGGGTCAGCGCCCGCTACGGCCGGGAGGTCAGTGCCGACAACGTCGGCTACCTCATCGGCAACAAGCTTCAGCCGATGGGGATCACCGTTCCCCCCGGCCAGGACGGCGACCACGTCGACGGCCCGCGCTCCGACCTGCTGCTCGGCCTCGCCGGTCGCCGCACTCTCCTGAGCGAACGTCAGGTCGCCCGGATCACCCGGTCGCTGACCTGGCTGCACCATGCCCCGGTGGTGGCCGCCGTACTTCTGGCCGCCGTCGCCCTGGACGTCTGGCTGTTCGGCTTCTACGGAGCGATGGGACCCGTCCTGCACGTGCTGGACCAACCCATTCTCCTCCTCGTCGTGCTCGCACTCACGGTAGCTTCTCTGCTCTTCCACGAGTTCGGACACGCCTCGGCCTGCGCCTACGGGGGCGCGAAACCGGGTTGCATCGGCTGCGGCCTGTACATCCTCTGGCCGTCCCTCTACACCGACGTGACCGACGTCTACCGGATCGGCCGCGCCGGCCGCCTCCGAACCGACCTCGGTGGCGTCTACTTCAACGTCGTCTTCATGCTGGGCCTGGCCGGGGCCTACGTCCTCACCGGGGAGCAGCTCTTCCTCACCGCGGTCCTCGTCGCGCACATCGAGGTCCTCGAGCAGCTCATGCCTGCCGTCCGCCTGGACGGGTACTTCATCCTCGGTGACCTCGCCGGCGTTCCGGACCTCTTCGGCAAGATCAGACCCATCCTCCTGAGCATGCTGCCCGGACGCCCCGTCAGGCCTGAGATCTCGGACCTGAAACGCTCCGCCCGCGTCGTCGTCACCGTGTGGGTCCTGACCATGGTCCCGCTGCTCGTCGGCGAACTCGGTTACTTCCTGTGGAATCTGCCGCGGATCCTGGACACCGCCCTGCGCTCGCTCACCGAACAGGTCACCGGCACCGGCGCGGCCTTCGCGGACGGGCAGCTCCCCGACGGGATCGTCGGCGTCCTCGGAAGCCTCATGCTGCTCTGTCCACTGGCCGGAGCCCTCTACCTCGCGGTTCGGACCGTGCGGCTGCTGGGCCGGTCCGTCGCCCGGGCGGCGAAGGGGGACGCGTCCGCCGAGCCGCCCACCACACCTTCGACCGTCGAACCAACCTGGAGATCTCCGTGAACCACCGCGCGTCGTACCGCAGCTCGATCGTCCGCCGCGAGGCCGTCAGCCGGAAGGCCAAGCGCTGCGGCCTGCTGACAACCGTGTGCCTGGCCGCGCTCACCGTCGCCGTCCCCGCCGGCGCAGCGCCGTCCTTGTCGCACATCAGCCGTGACGTCGCCGTGGTGGCGAACCGCGCGTACACCCACGCCAATCGTGCTCACCCCGACCGGTACCAGGACACCTTTGCCATCCACGAACTCGGCTCCGTGGTCGGCGCCGGCGTGGACAACCGGGCCACCGCCGTCTCGGCCGGCTGCTCACCCCTCAGACCGTGCCGGTCCGTCGCCCTGTCCTTCCAGATCGTCACCATGGCCGGAGCGGACGTCCACCTCAATGCCACCAACCTCGGCCATGCCGTGAACGATCACTGCACCGGATGCCAAACCCTGGCCGGTGCCTACCAGTTCATCGTCTCCACCCCGCAACCGTTCAGCCTCAGCACCCGCGCGAAGGGCCAGTTGGACGCCATCCACCGTCAGCTGGACGACCTACGGGCATCCCAGGAACCGACTTCCGTCATCCACGATCGGGCAGACGCTCTGGCCGCCGAGGTCTTGGCCGTCCTGAACCGCGAAGCGGCAGCCGCCCCGCGGGGCCCGGCGGTCAGCCCCCGGAGCTCGTCCGAACCCGTCGTGACCATGCACCGCCACTTCGACCAACTGCGCTGAGCACCCGCGCATCCACCGGGCCCGTCGGGTCTGCGACGACTCCACCGCCGCAGACCCGACGGGCCCTTCACGCATGACATGCCGCACCGTCCGGTGACTCCGCCCCGGCGACCGTGTCTCACATCCTGAGAACGCCCGGGCCGCTGACCACTCCTTGCCATGGCTGCTGGCCGACTCCGGCGACCGTCGACGCCCTTTCCGCAGCTCGTTAGGGTTTCTTTTGTCGGCCGCGCCGATCGATAAACACTACTCGGTAATTCCGCGGCCTCGACGTTTCGGGGTGGAGATAATTCTCGGCCTTCTCTGACGGAGAAGCCTTCAGCGGTGAATTAATCGGCGCCCTGAGCCAGCAATCCAGCAGTACACGACTCGCACGGAGCACCGGGAGAAAGCTGTGACAACAATGCCAGCCGTCGGCACACTTACGGAGCTCTTCAGCCGCTCAGTGGAGCGCTACCCCGACCGCCCGGCCGTCAGCGACGACACGCGGACGCTGACGTACGCTCAGCTGGACCGGGAGTCCGACGCCGTCAGCGCTCTGCTCCGCAGCCACGGCGTCGGCACCGAGGACCGTGTCGGCCTCTACGTCAGCCGGTCCGTCGATCTCTTCGTCGCGGTCCTGGGAATCCTGAAGTCCGGCGCCGCCTACGTCGCGGTGGACACCCGCTACCCGGACACCCGCCGCGATCTCATGCTGAGCCGGAGCGGTGCCAAGGCCATCCTCACCGAGGCCGGCTGGGAGGACCGGCTGAGCGCGCTGTCGGCGACGGTCATCCCGCTGGCCGACCGCGCGGGCTTCGACGGCACTCCGAGCGAGGGCATCGTCGAGCCGTCCAGTGCGGCCAGCGTGCTGTTCACCTCCGGTTCCTCCGGCGAGCCCAAGGCGATCGTCCTCGAGCACCGCAACCTGGTCTCGTTCGCCCGCAACCCGAGCCTTCCCACCCTCGAGCCCGAGGACCGCACCGGGCAGATCTCGAGCGTCTCCTTCGACGCCTTCCACTTCGAGATCTGGAGCACCTTCGCCCACGGCGCCCAGTCGGTCGTACTGCCGCCGGTGCCTGACCTGCTGGCCGCGGACTTCCAGCGGCAGATGAAGAAGTACGGGATCACCGCGATGCTGGTCCCCACCATGGTCGTCAACCATGTCGTCCGCGAGGACCGCGACGCGTTCTCCTCCCTGCGCATCCTGCAGGCCGGCGGCGACGTGATCCTGCCGTCCGCCTGCCGCGCGCTGCTGACCGGGCAGTTCAAGGGCAGCCTGTACAACCTCTACGGGCCGGCCGAGATCACCACCGCCTGCACCGCCCACCGCGTGACGCTCGAGGACGCGGAGTCCGACGTCATCCCGATCGGCCGCCCCCTCGACGGCGTGTCGGTCCGGATCCTGTCTCCGGAGCTCCAGCCCGTCCCCGTGGGGGAGATCGGCGAACTGTTCGTCAGCGGCCCCGGCGTGGCCCGTGGTTACCAGGACCGCGCCGACCTGACCGACGAGCGCTTCCTCACGCTGCCCGCCGAGAACGGCGACGCCCGGCTGTACCGCACCGGGGACCTGGTGCGCGAGCGCGAGGACGGCGTGCTGGTGTTCGTCGGCCGTGCCGACAACCAGGTGAAGATCCGTGGCTACCGGGTCGAGCCGGGCGAGGTCGAGCGCGGACTGCGCCGCTACCCCGAGGTCCAGGAGGCCGTGGTGCTGCCCGACGGCGAGGGCAACGACCGGCGGCTGGTCGCGTTCGTCGTGATCGAGGACGCGCTCAGCGTCAAGGAGCTGCGCGAGCGGGCCGAGAAGGACCTGCCCGACTTCATGGTGCCCAGCCAGTTCATCGTGCAGTCCCAGATCCCGGCCACCGCACACGGCAAGCGCGACCTGGACGCCCTGCGGGCCCTCCTGGCCAAGCACCTCGAGCGCGAGGAGGCTTACGCCGCACCGCAGACCGACACCGAGCGGTTCCTGGTCTCGCTCTGGGAGAACCTGCTCAGCACCGAACGCGTGGGCAGGGACGAGGACTTCTTCGGCCTGGGCGGCCACTCGCTGCTGGCGTTCCGGATGCACCACCGGATCAACCGCGAGCTGGGTGTCAGCCTCAAGTTCCCGGTACTGCTCGACAACACCGTCCTCAAGGACCTCGCGGCGGCGATCGACGCATCCCGGGAAGGTACCGAGACCGCATGAGCCTGCAGACTCCCATCGACCTCACCGACGTCGACCTGTTCGTCCGCGGAGACCACACCGAGGCCTTCAGGACCCTGCGTGCCGAGGCGCCGATCTACTGGAACGACGGCGCCGACGGCAGCCAGTTCTGGGCCCTGAGCACGTACGAGGACGTGCAGTGGGCCTACCGCAACCACGAGGTCTTCGGCTCGGCCCGCGGTGCCATCGTGGGCGGCTCGCTCCGTAGCGACGAGGACACCTCCGCCGGCCAGATGCTGGTCTCCACCGACCTGCCCAGGCACCGGATGCTCAAGCAGGCGATCCACCCGGCGATGTCCGCGACCGTGGCGAAGCGCGTCGCCGGGCAGGTGTCCGAGCTCGTCGAGCAGGCCATCGCGAAGACCCGCGCCGACGGCGGCTGCGACTTCGCCACCCTGATCGCGACGGAGCTGCCGGCCGGCGCGCTCATGGTGATCATGGGGATCGGCCATGAGGACGCCCACCACCTCATCGGGCTGACCCGTCGCATGGTCGGCTACCGCGACGAGATCTTCGTGGACACCGGCGGCGATGCCCGGCTGCGGCTGGCCTGGCTCCAGGCCGAGGTCTTCGAGTTCTTCGCCGACATCGTCACCGAGCGCCGCAGGAACCCCGGGGACGATCTGGTCAGCATTCTCGTCCAGGCCGAGGTCAACGGGCGGAAGCTGACCGAGGAGGAGATCTTCTACAACTGCATGAACGTCGCCGTCGGCGGCAACGAGACCTCGTCCTACACCGCGTGCACCGGCCTTCTCGCACTGATGGAGAACCCCGAGCAGTACCGGCTCCTGCACGACTCGCCGCAGCTGCTGGGCACCGCGGTCGAGGAGATGCTGCGGTGGAGTTCCACCAACGCCTATGTGCAGCGGGTGGCGACGCGCGACATCACACGCGGCGGCATCGAGATCAAGTCGGGTGAATCGGTCACCCTGTGGAACTACTCCGCGAACCGCGACGAGAGCAAGTTCCCCGACTCGCACCGCTTCGACATCGCCCGCAACCCCAACCGCCACCTGTCCTACGGCGCCGGACTCCACCGCTGCATCGGTGCTCCCATCGCCCAGGCCGAGCTGTCCCTGCTCTTCGAGCTGCTCATCTCCTCCGGACTGACGTTCAAGCTCTCCGGTGAAGTCCGCCGCCTGCGCTCGAACTTCATCCTCGGCGTCACCCGGCTCCCGGTGGAAGTGGCCTGATGACCCTCCCTCCCAGCCAGAGCCCCTACGTCTTCGGTGAGCGCATCGAGCGTGTCGTGGCCCTCCACGCGGAGCGGCGACCGAACGCCGTGGCCGTCCAGCAGGCAGAACGCACCGTCAGCTACGGCGAGTTGGTCGAGCAGGCCACCGTGGTCGCGGCGGCGCTGCGCGAGCTCGGTGTCGCGGCGGGCCAGCACGTCGCCGTCCGCATGGCACGCTCGCCGGAGCTGGTGGTGGCGCTGCTCGGCGTCCTGCGGGCGGGCGCCGCCTATGTGGCGGTGGATCCGGAGTGGCCGCAGGGGCGCATCGCCGACACCGTGCGGGGCACCGGAACGGCCCTGTTCATCACCGACGCGTCCGGGTGGACCGCCGGCGAGGAGGTCCGCTCCGTCCCCTTCGCCTCCCTGCTGGTCCGGGGACGTGAGGCGGCCGCCCCCGAGGTGCAGCAGGACGGCACCCGGGCGGCGAGCGTCTTCTACACCTCGGGATCCACCGGCAAGCCCAAGGGCGTGCTCTCCCCGCACCGGGGCACGATCCGCACCCTGGTCAACTGCCCGACCATCCCGCTGGACCAGGACTCGGTCTTCCTCCAGGCGGCTCCGCTCCCCTGGGACGGGCTGTCCCTGGAGCTCTGGGCGCCGCTCCTGAACGGCGGCCGGTGCGTCCTGCTGGACCAGGCCGTCACCGCCCTGGACGCGGAGGCCCTCGACGGGGCCGTCCGGCAGGGCGTCAACAGCCTCTGGCTGACCAGCTCGCTCTTCAACGTGATGGCCGAGGAGCGGATCGAGATCTTCGGCAAGCTCCGCCTGCTGCTCGTCGGCGGAGAGCGGGTGTCCGTGTCCAACGCACGCCGGGTCCTGTCCAGGTTCCCCGGTCTGCACATGGTCAACGGGTACGGGCCCGCCGAGGGCACCATCTTCGCCACCAACCACGTCATCCGGCCCGTCGACGTGGCCGACGGCAGTACGGAGATCCCGATCGGCACCCCGGTGCCGCGGACCACCGTGCTCCTCCTCGGCCCCGACGGGCAGCCGGTCGGGCCCGGGGAGACCGGGGAGCTCGCGATCGGTGGCGACGGGGTCGCGCTCGGGTACGCCGGCAACCCCGAGGAGACCGCGCGCCGGTTCTTCTCGGCCGAGGGCATGCGCTTCTACCGGACGGGCGACCTGGCGGTCCTCGACCCGGAGGGCCTGTTCCGGTACCGCGGGCGGGCCGACCACCAGTTCAAGATCCGCGGCATCCGGATCGAGTCCGGCGAGGTCGAGGCCGTGCTGGAGTCCCACCCCGAGGTCGCCGCGTCCTGTGTCCTGCCGGTGGAGACGGCGCCCGGCCGCGTCCAGCTCGCCACGGTGTACGCGACGACCCACCGCCGCCCGCTCGAGGCCGGGCAGCTGCGCGCCTTCGCGGCCCGGACCCTGCTCGACGCCATGGTTCCGACGCTTCTCCACCATGTCGCCCAGCTGCCGCTCAGCACCACGGGCAAGACCGACCGCAAGGCGGTCGCCCTGCTGCTCCGCGAGCAGTTCGTCGACGGACCGCAGGCACCGGCCGCACCGGCAGCTGGCTCCGAACCGCACCCGTCCGGGGAGGCCGCGGCGCTCCGCCAGGTGCGCGAGCTGCTGGGACTTCCGCAGCTCGGCGAGCGGGACGACCTGGTCCAGGCGGGGGCGAACTCGCTCGACGTCATCAGGCTGGCGGCCCGCCTCGGTGCGTACTTCGGATCCCGCCTGACGGCCTCGGACATCTACCGGCTGCGTACCGTCGAGACGATCAGCGCCTTCTGCACGGACTCGGCGGCTCCGGCCGAGGAGCTGCCCTCGGCGGACGGCGACGGCGATGCGTCCGCACCGCTGTCGCACGCCCAGCAGCGCTTCTGGCTCGCGGAGATGACGTCTCCCGGGGCCGCCGACAACGTGATCGTGCTGGCCTACGCGCTGACCGGCCCGCTGAAGCCGGACGTGCTGGACGCGGCACTGAACGACGTCGTCAGGCTCCACCCCGCGCTCCGCACGACCTACCCCTGGCTCGACGAGGCGCCCGTCCAGCAGGTGCTCCCGCCTGACGCCGCGACGGTCGCCGTGGAGCACGTCGGCCCTCCCCCGGGGGCTGACGGCCCGGGGCTGCAGGCCCTGGCGGAGTCGGTGACGGCCGACTGGTGGCAGAGGCCGTTCTCGCTCGAGGACGAAGTCCCGCTCCGCCTCCGGCTGTGCCGACTCGCGGAGGACCGGCACCTGCTCTGCCTGCAGGTGCACCACATCGCCTTCGACGGCTGGTCGGAGTCCGTCCTGGTGACGGAGCTGCAGCGCGCCTACCAGGCACGGCTGTCGGGCGAGGCGAACCCGACGGCTCGCGGGCTGTCCTACGGCCGGTACAGCAGCTGGGAGGCGACCCGCCTGAGCCACTGGGCGCAGAGCGACGTGCCGTTCTGGCGCCAGGAGTTGGAGACGACCCCGCCCCCCTTCCTGCCCGCTCCCTCCGGAGCCGGGTCCTCGGCCGGCACGACGGAGACCCGCCGGCTGGAGACGGTGCTGGAGATCGACGCGGAGACGGTCCGCAGGCTGTCGCGGGCATCCGCGCAGCGCGGCGGCCCGGCCCTCGCCGCGCTCCTGGCCGGAGCCGCGCGGGCGCTCGCGCGCAGCTTCGACACCACGGAGCTCTCGCTGGGTTCCGTCACCGCGGGCAGGTTCGATCCCGCTCTCGAGGCGGTGATCGGGTACTTCGTCAACCCGTTCGTCGTGAACCTGTCCGCGCCGAAGGACGGCGAACCGGCCGATCTGCTCGATCAGGCGGTCACCCGCGCCGTCTCGACGCTGAAGCACGTGAACACGCCGTTCGACGAGCTGGTGCGCCAGTTCGCCCCGGCCCGGGACCGGCACCCCTGGTTCCAGGCCTTCGTCGTCCTCCAGGGCGAACCCCCACGGGGAAGCCTCGGCGGCGACGTGGCCCTCGAACCGGTCCGGGTGCGCCCGCCGAGGACCGCCATCGAACTCATGCTGGAGGCCATCCCGGCCCCCGACGGCTCGTGGCACATCGTCATCCTCTGGCGCGAGGACGGCATCAGCGAGGCCCAGGTCCACCGGCTCACCGGCGAGTTGCGTACGGCACTCGCCGACCTGTCGGAGCTCGCCCGGCACGAGGAGAGGAATGCAGATGCAGGCAGTTGAGCCGGCCCTGGAGTCACCGCAGATCCAGCGCGTTCGCGAGTACTACGAACTCGTCGACTCCGGTGCCGTCCGGGCCCTGGTGGAGCTCTTCGCCGACAGCGCCGAGTACCACCGCCCCGGCTACGAACCGCTGGTCGGACGAGCCCAGTTGGAGCACTTCTACCGCGTGCAGCGGGTGATCCGGGAAGGGCGTCACACGCTGACGACCGTGGTCGAATCCGGCGACTGCGTCGCCGTGCACGGCGAGTTCAACGGAGTGCTGCACGACGACCGGGAGACGAGTCTGCGCTTCGCCGACTTCTTCCGCCTCACCCCGGCGGGGCAGTTCAGCAGACGCGACACCTTCTTCTTCTCGCCGCTCGTCTGACCGTCCGATCGTCCGAAAGGGCTGCACGACCCATGAGAACGACCGTCGGCGCCGACCCGTGGCTGCGCCGCTTCCACCCATCGCCGGACGCCGGCGTCCGGCTCGTGTGCCTGCCCCACGCAGGCGGGTCGGCAAGCTTCTACTTCCCGTTCTCCCGCGCGTTCCCGGCGGCGGTGGAGGTCCTGGCGGTCCAGTATCCGGGCCGCCAGGAACGCCACCAGGAGCCCGCCGTCGCGGACATCAACCTCCTGGCCGACCGCATCACGGACGCGCTGGCGGCCGAGGCGGATCGCCCGCTCGCCCTCTTCGGGCACAGCATGGGCGCCATGCTGGCCTTCGAGATCGCGAGCAGGCTGGAGGAGCTCGGCATCGCGGTGCCCCAGCTGTTCGTCTCCGGCCGGCGGGCTCCCTCCCGCCACCGCGCGATGGAGAGCGTCCACACCTTCACGGACGAGGGCCTGGTGGCCGAACTGTTGGCGCTGGACGGCACCGACGCCGAGCTGCTGGCCGACCCGGAGGTGCTGCAGATGATCCTTCCGGCGATCCGCAGCGACTACCGGGCGGTCGAGACGTACCGCTACCGGCCCCGGCCGAAGCTGCTCTGCCCGGTCGTCGCCCTGACCGGCGACAGCGACCCCCGGGTGGACCTCGACGAGGCCCGCGCCTGGGCCGACCACACCTCCGGCTCCTTCGATCTCCGGGTCTTCCCCGGAGGCCACTTCTACCTCTCCGCACAGCAGACCGCGGTCGTCGAGCTGGTGCAGCAGCGTCTGCTGCCACTGACCTGGTCCGAAATCCGGGACGGGTAAGGCCGTTGGCGCAATGGCGCCATGTCCGGTCCACGACGCCGAATTCCATGGACCTGAATTCCCGCCGGGCCGACCATTGATTGAACCCCGGCAGGTCCCACTGACCGCGAACAGCCCTGGGCATTTCCGAAAGCCCCACCAGCATCGACGAAACGTCGGGAGACTAGCAATGTCGCTGAAATTCCCTGGAGCACCCGTCATATGAACGAGACGCGTGCCTCAGCCAGCCGCCTCCTGTGGAAGGAGTCCCGCCCCGTCAGGCCGGTCGCGGCCGGTGCACTGGGCGTACTGACCGTCAGCGTGCTGGCCACCCTGGCCGGGCCCCTGCTGGTGCAGTACTTCGTGGACCGCGCCACCGTCGGCAGCTCGCAGTCGCTGCTGGTGATGGTGGCCGTGTGGTACCTGGTTGTCGCGCTCGTCGGCGGCGCCTCCCGGATCGGCGCCGGCTACCTGGCCGTGCAGGCCGGCTGGCGCGTCGCCGACAGCCTCCGGATGCGGCTGCTGCGCCACGCGGCGGTCGAGCGGCCGGTGCTCGACGTGGAGAGCCGCCCGGTCGGCGAGGTGCTGGAGAAGGTGGAGGGCAACGCCGACATCGTCGGCAAGGCCATCTCCGAGTCCGGCTTCGGGTTGATCAGCAATGTCGCGGTCGTGCTCGGCACGGTCACGGCGATGTTCATCGTGGTCCCCGCCGCGGGCATCGGCATCTCGGTGCTCGTGATCGGGGTGTGCTTCCTGATGTCGCGGCTCTCCCGCCGGTCGGTGAAGCGCTGGGAGCTCGCCCGCGAGCAGCAGGCCAAGCTCTTCGGCTTCGTCGGGGACTCGCTGGCCGCACGCGACGACCTGGTGCTGCTGGGCGAGTCCACCTGGGCCACCGAGCGGACCCGGACCAATCTGGCGGCCCTGTTCAACACGGAGCGCCGTGCGTACATCAGTGGCCGGGCCTTCTGGCCGCTGACTCAGCTCTGCTTCGCCGTGGCCTTCGGTCTCGGGTTCGGACTCGGTCTGCACAACCTGCAGCAGGGCACCATCTCCATCGGCACGCTGACCATGATCTACCTGTACGTGGACCTGCTGCAGAGGCCGCTCGAGGAGATGTCCTCGCAGGCCGGTCAGATGCAGCAGATGATGGCCGTGCTGACGATGGCCTCGCGCTCGCTCGAGTCCCACCCTGCCGAAGAGGCCTCGGAGTCGGCCTCCGAGAGGGCCGCGGTGACGCTGCCGGAGGGCCCGCTGGAGGTCGCCTTCGAGAAGGTCACGTTCGGCTACGGCGACGTACCGGTCCTCAGCGACGTGTCCTTCACCGTCGCCCCCGGTCGCAGCCTCGGGATCGTCGGCCCGACCGGCTCGGGCAAGAGCACGGTCATCAACCTGCTCTGCGGGCTGGCGGGTCCCGACCAGGGCCGGGTGCTGATCGGCGGGGTGGACGTCCACCAGCTGCCGCCGGCGGAGTTCGCCCGCCGGGTGACCGTGCTGAGCCAGCGCGCTCACGTCTTCACCGCCACCGTCCGCGAGAACGTCACGCTCTTCGACGAGGACATCCCCCGGGAACGCGTCTGGGAGGTCCTGGAGCAGCTCAACGCCGCCGGCTGGGTGCGTGAGCTTCCCGACGGTCTTGAGACGCGTGTCGGTGCGGGAGCCCGTGCGCTGTCGGAGGGCGAGATGCAGGTGCTGGCCGGTGCCCGCGCGCTGATCCGCCCGTACAGCCTGCTCATCGTGGACGAGGGCACGTCCCGGTTCGACCCGGAGACGGAGCGGAGCTGGTCGGCGCTGCTGGACACGGTCATGCGCGACCGCACGGTCGTCATGGTCGAGCACCGGCTGGGCACGCTCCGCGGCGTCGACGAGGTCATGGCCATGAAGAGCGGACGAGTTGTGGAAATCGTCGCCGCGCACGAAGGAGGAACCCGGTGAACACCGATCGAGGACCGGAGATCGGCACCGTGCCGTTCAGCCGCTTCCTTCACCGCGCAGGCAGTCGGCTCAAGTTCCTCTACCTCGCCGCGATGGGCGCCTGGAGCCTGATCTACGGCATACCGCTGATCGTCGGCGCACTGATCTCCGACATTCTCTACCAGGCGGACAAACCGCCCGTCGGCGACGGGACTTGGTGGCTGCTGGGCGCCGCCGTCGGCCTGATGGCGCTCCGGGCGGCGGTTCTCTGGGGCGGCCTCCAGCTGACCTTCACGCTGATCTTCCAGACCAGTGCCTGGATCAAGGTGCAGGTCCTGGGACGGCTGCTGGGCCGCCCGAGTGCACAGGCCGCCGTACGCAGCAACGGCGAGATCCTCAACCGCCTGCGCGACGACAGCGACGAGATCGGTGGTCTGCTCGAGTGGACCACGGACCTCATCTACCGGTCGGTGCTCCTGGTGGTGGCCGTCGGCGTACTCGCCTACAGCGACCTCGTCATGACGATTCCGCTGGTCCTGCTGCTCGGCGGGCTGTGGGCCTCGACCGTCCTCAAGAACCGGGTGGCCCTCCTGCAGGCGGAGACCCGCGCCCAGCAGGGCCGGATCGGCACCGAGATCACCGATGCCCTGACCGGCATCCGCGACCTGCGGCTCTCGGGGGCGGTCGACGGCCGGCTGGCCGCGCTCGAGCAGCGCTTCGCGGAGCGCCGCAAGGTGCAGCTGCGCCACCAGGTGTATCTGGACCTGCTCTCCGACCTGTTCCGCAACCTGGTCATGGTCGGCACCGCCCTGGTGCTCCTCACGGCGAGCATCCGGATCGCGAGCGGTGACTTCACCGTGGGCAAGCTGGTGCTCTTCCTGACCTACGCGAGCTGGCTGGGCCAGCAGATGTACTTCTTCGGCAAGATCCTGGCGCGCTACCAGGGCGGGAAGGTGTCGTACGGCCGGCTCGCGGAGCTGGCGAGCGGCGGCGAGCCGCCCACGGCGTCCGCCGACCGGTCCGAGCCGCTCCGGGAGCTGACGGTGACGGAGCTGACCTGTGTCGCCCCGGACGGCGTGTCGGCCCCGCACCCCGTCAGCTTCAGCGTGCGGCCCGGCCAACTCGTCGCGATCACCGGGGAGATCGGGTCCGGCAAGAGCACGGTGATCCGCAGCCTGCTGGCCCTGCAGCCCGGTGTGCTGGGCAGCGTCCGGTGGAACGGGACGGACGTCACCGGGAATCCGGCCTGGCTCAGCTCGCCGCAGGTCGGCCATGCGCGCCAGCAGTCCAGGTTCGTGAACGGCACGGTCCGCGAGAACCTCGTGCTCGGCGGCGAGGACATCACGCCCGAGCAGATCGACAAGGCCATGGCGGCCGTGCACCTGCGTCCGGGTTCGGCCGAACTCCCCCAGGGCCTCGACACCTACCTCGACTCCGGCGCGGCCGGCCAGCTGTCCGGAGGGCAGCGCCAGCGGCTCGCTCTCGCGCGGATGCTGTGCCGTCCCGCCGAGGTCTACGTCGTCGACGACGGTGACTCCTCGCTGGACGGTCCGACCGCCCGCGCCATCTGGCAGACCCTGCCGAAGCAGTGGCCGGCCGCCTGGATCGTGGTCTCGCACAACGCGGACGTCCTCGCCGCCGCCGATCTCGTGGTGACCGTGACCCGCAGCCGGGAGGAGTCCGGCGTCCCGGCGCTGTGAGGAACTCCCCGAGCGCGCAACACCCATGGTTCGACCCATGAGACATCACGGGACCGCCCAATCGAAGCACGAAGGAGCACAGTGGCAATCATCTCGGCGCCACAGGAACTGACCGAATCCGACCTATTCGTCGATCTGAAGCCGCTGCTCGGCCGGTCACTCCATGTGAAGTGCGAAGGAATGAATTTCGGCGGCTCGATCAAGCTGCGGGCAGCCGCGTCGATGATTGCCGCTGCCGAGCGAGCCTCACTGATCAACGAGGACTCCGTCCTGATCGAGTCGTCCTCCGGCAACCTGGGCGTGGCGCTCAGCGTCATCGCGGCCAACAAGGGCCTGCGGTTCACCTGCGTCACCGACCAGCGGTGCAACGAGATCACCGCTGCCACCATGCGGGCGCTCGGCACCGAGCTGGTCGTGATCGAGGAACCCGACCCCGAGGGCGGATTCCTGAAGGCGCGGCTGGACTGGGTGCGCCGGCAGTGCGCCGCGGACGACCGCTACATCTGGCTGAACCAGTACACCAACGAGGCGAACTGGGGAGCCCACTACGAGGGCACCGCCCCGGTGATCCTCAAGCACTTCCCGGACCTCGACGTGCTGTTCGTCGGTGTGGGTACCGGCGGCACCGCGATGGGGTGCGCCCGCTACTTCCGGGACAGCGGCAGCACCGCCCGGGTCGTCGCCATCGACGCGGTCGGCTCCGTCAGCTTCGGGCTCCCGCCGGAGCCTCGGATGATCCCGGGGCTGGGCGCCAGCGTCACGCCGCCACTGCTCGACCTGACCGTCTTCGACGACCTGATCCAGGTCTCCGAGCTGGACACCGTCCGGGCCTGCCGCACGCTCGCCTCGCGCGGACTGCTCTTCGGCGGGTCCACCGGGACGGTGGTCAGCGGCGCGATGCAGTGGCTGGAGCAGCACGACCCCGACCGGACCCTGCGGTCCGCCTGCATCTCCGCCGACATGGGCGATCGCTACCTGAGCACCCTCTACGACGACGGCTGGGTCCTGGAGAACTTCGGCCCCGAAGCTCTGCAGCCCCTGCCGTACGTCTCCCGCTGATCCCGCAGATCCCGCAGATCCCGCTGAGAAGAATGAGGAACCACCCTGTGTTCGACTTCGACATGGTCCCCGGGCCGGTAGTCCACGAGATCCTGCAGGAGGACCGCAGCGCGGTCATCGAGATCGTCCGGCGCACCTATCTGAACCACGAGGCCGGGGAGTCGGTGAATCCGGACAGCTACTTCCTCCGGTTCCCGGACAAGCCCGACTCCCGGATCATCGCCCTGCCCGCCTTCCTGGGTGCGGACGTCCAGCTCGCCGGCATCAAGTGGATCTCGAGCTTCCCGGCCAACACCTCCGCCGGCATACCCCGGGCCTCGGCCGTCCTCCTCCTCAACGACTACGAGACCGGCTACCCGATCGCCTGTCTGGAGGCGGCCACCATCAGCTCGGCCCGCACCGCCGCATCCGCGGCGGTGGCGGCCACCGCGCTCCGGCCGGGCGGCTACCAGGGCACGAAGATCGCCGTTGTCGGCGCGGGCATCATCGCCCGCAACGTCTGCGACTACCTGCAGGCGGCCGGTTGCCGGCCCGACGCCTACCTCGTCCACGACCTTCACGAGGAGTCCGGGAACTCGCTCGTCGAGCACCTGCGCCAGGACCTGGGCCAGGCAGCCGAGTTCACGGCCGATCTGGCGGAAGCCCTGGCGGCCGACACCGTGGTGTTCACCACCACGGCCGGTGTGCCCTACGTGGACACCCCGTTCAAGCCGGGCCAGGTCGTCCTCAACCTGTCACTGCGCGACCTCACTCCCGAGGTGATCCTCGCAGCGGCCAACATCCTCGACGACGTCGAGCACTGCATGAAGGCCAACACCTCCCCGCACCTGGCCGAACAGGCCACCGGTGCCCGGGACTTCGTGACCGGCACGCTCGCCGGGGTCCTGAGCGGTGAGGTGTCGCTGCCGACGGACCTGCCGGTCGTCTTCTCCCCGTTCGGCCTGGGCGTCCTCGACCTCGCGGTCGGCGCCTTCGTCCACAGCCGCGCACGTAGTGCCGGCACCGCGATCGCCGTCCCCGACTTCTTCGCCGAGACGCGTCGCTGGTGATTTCCCTGCCGTCGCCCAGTCGTTGACCCGACTGGGATTCCTCGAGGTGGACTGCCATGATCACGTACTGGTGGCTCAACGAAATGCCGCCGATTTCCGGTGCACTGCGAGCCGTCTTCTACGCGGGACTGCTGATTCTCTGCATCGTCGACCATCCCTCACCGCTGCACTCCGCGAAGGTCATCGCCGGGACCGAGCCGGCCTTCTACACCCCGGTCGGGGCCATGCGCATGCTCGGGCTCCGTTGGGTCGGGCCGAGGAAGCTCTCCGTCGTCGCCGTTCTGACGGTCGTCGCCTGGACTGCGGCGACGGTCGGGTTCCTGCAGCCGGTCTCGGGGATCCTGACCTTTCTCGGCTTCGCATTCCTCCACAAGGTCAACGCCGGGGCGCTCGGTTCCAACCACTCCACGCACTCGGCGCTCTACGCGCTCCTCTGCATGAGCTTCTCGGTCTCGTACGACTACTCGCTCGACGGGTTCCTGGCCCGGCACACGCACTGGCCGCTGCTGGTACCCGAGCACTCGGTCCTCGAGTCCGGCTTCGCACCCCTGCTGCTGCTCGTGTTCCTGGCGTACACCATCTTCGCCGGCGGTTTCGCGAAGCTCAGGTACGGCCGGCACGGCTGGCTGGACGGCAGCGCACTGCGGTACTACCTCGAGGAGTCGGCGGTGGCCGCCCGCTGGCCACGGCTGTCGCGGCTGCTGGTCGACAGCCCGCAGCTCTGCCGCTACCTGGCCTGGTCGACGCTGGTCGTCGAGCTGTCCGCGCCGGCCGCCATCGCGAGCTCCTCGCTGCGGATGCCGCTGATCCTGGCCTGGGCCTGCCTGCACATCTGCATCCTCCTGGTGATGATGCCGGCGTACTGGGTGCAGATGTGGTGCTACCTGCTGCTGCTCGACTGGCCCTGGATCCTGGCCGCGGTCTCCGGACGGCAGCAGGGCGAGGCTCCCGAGGCCGACGGCAGCGGGCTCGGCGGGGCGGTGTTCACGGCGGTCGGGCTCCTCGCCTGCGCGGCACTCGTCCTGGTGCTGCTGCGGGAGTCGGAGCAGTGGCCCTTCACCAGCGTGCCGATGTACTCCAACGGGCCGGCCGCCGGGGCGGTACGGCTGCCGGCCCGGGAGGAACTGCACTCCCGTGCCGTACGGGCGAGGCGTGGCCGCCATGCGGCCTGGCAGCGCGCGTGGGTGGGGGAGGAGGTCATGGAGGACATCTGGATCACCCCGGTGGGCGACGGAGAGCCGAAACGCCTGTTCCACCTGCTGCACGAGCACGGGGTGGCGAAGAAGGTCGTGCGCTGGTCCCAGTACTCGAAGGTGGTGCGCAACATCGCCATCGCCGACGTCGCCGCCCGACCGGCCGGGTGTCTCGACCCGGACACGGCCGACCGGGAGTACCCCGCCACCCGGTTCCTGCGGACGGTGGCGCCCGTCGTCAGGAACGCGCTGCCCGACTGGCAGCAGTACGAGCGCCTCGATCTGGTGTGCCGGACCGACTCGGGCGGGGTGGTGATCGGCCGGGCCGGTCTGTCCGAGGAATCCGTCCGACGAGCCCCGTCGACACGGCCCTGATCGTTACTTGGAAATGAGGATGTTGTGAGCGTGGACAGCGGGAAGAACCCGACCGGGATCGGGCCTGCGCCCTCGGCGGAGTGGTATCCGCTCTCGTCGGGCCAGCTGGCGATGTGGCTGGTCGCGCAGACCGGCGCGTCGCACGCGGCGTACACGGTGCCGGCCGTCTACGAGTTGACGGGAGAGCTGGACACCGCGGCCCTGCGCCGCGCGTTCGAGGACCTGCTGTCGCGGCACGAGTCCCTGTGCACCGTCTTCGGCGAGGTGGACGGCACTCCCGTGCAGCGGGTCGGCGAGGACCGCACGCTCGACTGGCGGGTCGAGGCCGTGGCCGAGGGCGAGGAGGTGGAGGGCCGGATCGGCGAGTTCGTCGCACTCGACTTCGACCTCTCCTCCGGCCGGCTGCTCCGCGTGCTGCTGATCGAGCGGTCGACGACCGAGCACATTCTCGTGGTGTCGGCCCATCACATCGCGGTCGACGGCTGGTCGCTCACGGTGCTGATCGACCAGATCGCCTCCGCGTACGCCGTGTACGCCCGCGGTGGGCAGCCCTCCTCGCCGGCCCCGGAGCTCCAGTACAAGGACTACGCGTGCTGGCAGCAGCGCCTCCTGGAGGAGGGGGCCTTCGATGAGTCCCGCCGGTACTGGCTGGAGAAGTTCGACGGCGGCCCGGAGCCGCTCGACCTGCCGACCGACCGCCCCCGCCCCGCGGTGCGCACCTTCGCCGGCGAGGTCGCCCGCAGGACCTTCCCGCTCGACGCACTCGACGCACTCAAGGCCCTCTGCCGCGAGGAGCAGGCGACGCTCTACGCGGGTCTGTGCGCGCTGCTGCGGGTACAGCTCCACCGGTACACCGGCCAGCGGGACTTCGCGCTGGGCACCTCCGCGCTGGCGCGTCCCGTCCCCGAGCTCTACGACCAGATCGGCTACTACCTCAACAGCCTGGCGCTGCGGGACACCGTCGAGCCCGGTATGAGCTTCCGGGGTCTGCTGCGGGCGGTGCAGTCCACCCTCCTCGACGGTCTCCGGCACCACGAGTACCCCTTCGACCGCGTGGTCCGGGACGCGGGCGTCGCCACCGACGCCAACCGCAACGCCCTCTTCGACGTCATGGTCCTCGCTGACCAGGGCTGGGGCAGCCCGACCGAGTCGGTGGACGGACTCCGGATCCGGCACCTCGACGTACCCAACGCCCACAGCAAGATGGACCTCACGCTGTTCTTCAAGGAGACGTCCACCGGGCTGCAGGCCTCGGTGGAGTACTCGACCGAGCTCTTCGACGCGGACCGCATCGAACGGCTGCTGGAGCACTTCGGGACGCTGCTGAAGGCCGTCGCCCAGCTTCCGGACCGGCCCGTCGAGACGCTGCCGCTGCTGACCGCCCGTGAGCGCGAGCAGGTCCTGGCCGGGTTCAACCGGACGGACACCGCGTACGAGCTCGACACGCCCGTCCCCCAGCTCTTCGAGCAGCAGGTCCGGCGCACGCCCGACAGCCCGGCGACCACGGACGACCTGCGGACGCTGACCTTCGCCCAGCTCAACGCGAGGGCCAACGCCCTCGCCTGGACGCTGCGGGAGGACCACGGGGTGGGCCCGGGGACCCTGGTCACGGTCCTGATGGACCGCTCGGTCGAGCTGATGGTCGCGATCCTCGGTGTCCTCAAGGCCGGCGGCACCTACCTGCCGCTCAGCACCAAGGACCCGGTCGAGCGGCTCGAGGCGATCCTCGACGACAGCGGCAGCAGGCTCGTCCTGGTACGCGACCCGGACACCCGCTCGACGCTCGGCCCGTCCCGGGCGGTCCTCGACATCGCCTCCCCGGGCTCGCTCTCGCCGCGCGAGGACAACCCGCCGCCGCTCGCGGGGCCGGACGACCCCGGCTACTGCATCTACACCTCCGGCTCCACGGGGATGCCGAAGGGCGTGCTCATCGAGCACCGCGGCATCGTCAACCGGCTGCGCTGGATGATCGACGACCTGGGTCTCGACGAGACCGACGTCATCCTCCAGAAGACCCCCTACGTCTTCGACGTTTCCGTCTGGGAGCTGCTCCTGCCGGGCCTGATCGGCGCCCGGCAGGTGATGCTGCGCCCGGGCGGCGAGTCGGACCCGGCGGCGATCCGGGACACCATCGAGCGCCACGGCGTCACCACGCTCCACTTCGTACCGTCGATGCTGAGCCAGTACCTGGCCGCGGTCGACGACGGCTTCGCCGGGGTGCGCCGGTGCATCTGCAGCGGTGAGGAGCTCGACCGCGACCTGGCCCGGAAGTTCCTCGCCGCCACCGAGGGCCGGCCGGCCCGGCTCTTCAACTACTACGGCCCCACCGAGGCGACGGTGGACGTGACCCTGCTGCGGGTCGAGGACGGCCCAGGGCCCGTCACGATCGGGCGCCCGGCACCGAACAACCGGCTCTACATCCTCGGCGAGGACGACGAGCCGTGCCCCGTCGGCGTGACCGGTGAGCTGTGCATCGCGGGTGTCCAGGTGGCCCGCGGCTACCTGAACCGACCGGAGCTGACCGCCGAGCGCTTCACCGCCGACCCCTTCCGCCCCGGTGACCGGATGTACCGCACAGGAGACCTCGCGCGCTGGCTCCCCGACGGCGAGATCCTCTACCTCGGGCGCCGGGACGGGCAGGTCAAGGTACGCGGCTTCCGGATCGAGCTCGGCGAGATCGAGCAGGCCCTGCGCGACCAGCCGGGCGTCGAACGGGCCGTCGTCCTGCTGCAGCGCGACCGGACGGGCGGGGACTTCCTGTGCGCGTACGTGGAGGGCCCGGCATGCCCGCCCGCCGACCGGCTGCGGGACGGCCTGGCGCTGCGCCTCCCCCGGTACATGGTCCCCTCGCACTACGTGCAGACCGAGTCGATCCCCGTCACCCGGAACGGCAAGGTGGACCGGAAGGCCCTGGTCGCCCTGGCCGGGGCCCAGGTCGCGACCACCGAGTACGTACCGCCTCGTACGCAGCTGGAGCAGGACCTCCTCGACATCTGGCAGTCGCTGCTCCCGGTCGGCCGGCTCGGCGTCACCGACGACTTCTTCGTGGTGGGCGGCCACTCCCTCAGCGCACTCCAGCTGAGCTCGCGGATCAGCCGGACCTTCGGTCTCCCGATGACGGTCGCCGCGGTCTTCAAGCACCGGACGGTCGCCGAGCAGGCCCGGCTGATCACCGAGTCACCGGCGGCGCGCACGGCCCTGCCGGCCGAGCTGACGCCCCGTCCGCGGACCGAACGGCACACGCTCTCCTTCGCCCAGGAACGCATGTGGTTCCTGCACATGCTCGACCCGGAGAGCTCGGCGTACAACATCCGCGTGCTGGCCAAGCTCGACGGTCCGCTCGACCCCGAGGTGCTCCGGCAGGCCGTGCAGAGCCTGGTGGAGCGGCACGAGATGCTGCGGGTGACCTTCGTCGACGCGGGCGAGCAGACCTTCCAGGTTCCCCGTACCGACCTTCCGCTCGCCTTCGAGATCCGCGACCTCACGGCGCTGGCCCCGGAGGCGGCACGGGAAGCGGCCGCGCGTGCGGTGCGGGAGGACGACGCGAAGCCGTTCCGCCTGCGGGAGGAGTCGCCGCTGCGGGTCGCCCTGTACCGGATCGGCGACGCCGAGCACCAGTTGCTCGTCACCCTGCACCACATCGCCGGGGACGGGTGGTCGCTCCGCCTGCTGATGCGCGAGCTGTCCGCGCTGTACATGCGGCACCTCGGCGAGCCGGCCGCGGAGCTGCCCCCGCTGCCCGTGCAGTACATCGACTACGCGGAGGCGGTGCGGCACCCCGACCACCAGGAGGCCGTCGACGGCGATCTGCGGTACTGGCTGGACCGGCTCACGGACGGCCCCTCGCTGGAGCTGCCGACCGACGTTCCCGAGCCCGGGATCGACCGCACGGCGAGCGGACGGGCGTCCACGACGGTCCCGGCGGCGACCTTCCGGAAGCTGCGGGAGCTCGCCGACCGCACCTCGACGACCTCGTTCGAGATCACCATGTCCGCCCTGAACCTCGTCCTCTCCCGCCTGAGCGACCAGCAGGACCTCGTCGTGGGCTTCCCGGTGGCGAACCGTCAGAGCGTCGAGCTGGAGGGGATCGTCGGCCTCTTCCTCAACACGCTGGCCCTGCGCACCGACCTCTCCGGCAGCCCCGCCTTCACCGAGCTGCTGGAGCGGGTCAGCACGGGCATCCGCGAGGCGTACGAGCACCAGGCCGCCCCGTTCGAGCTGCTCGTCGAGCGGCTGAACCCGGTCCGCCACCTCGACCGGACCCCGGTCTTCAACGTCCTGCTGAACTACCTGGGCGCCCTGCGCGAGGAGGTCTCGATCGAGGGTGTCTCGGTCGAGTTCGACGACCACCTCTTCGAGCCCGAGGCCAAGTTCCCGCTCTCGTTCTACGTGAGCGACCGGGACGAGGGCATGCACATCGAGCTGGTCCACCGGCCCGACCTGTTCTCCCCCGCCAGGGCGCAGGCGATGCTCGAGCAGCTGCGGTTCGTGCTCGAGCAGGCCGCCGAGGCTCCGGACGACTCCATCGCCTCCTACTCGCTGGCCGTGCCCGGCACCGCGGCCGTGGCCGCCGATCTGACGCAGGCTCTCCCCGAGCCCGAGCAGCCGCCGGTGACCGAGCTGATCGCGGAGCGCGCCTCGGCCGCGCCCGACCGCATCGCCATCACGCAGGGCGCGGACGCCATCTCCTACGGCGAGCTGGTCCGGCGCAGCGAGGCCATCGCCCGGTACCTGGTCGGGCAGGGCTGTGGGCCGGGTGACGTGATCGGCGTGACCGGGCCGCGCGGCATCGGCTTCGTGACCGGTCTGCTCGGCGTGCTGAGGAGCGGCGCGACCGTCTTCCCGGTCGACCCCGCCCTGCCCGAGGGACGGCGCAGGCACCTGCTGACGATCGGCCGGCCCCGGATGTTCGTACGGGCCGAGGACGAGGAGAGCACCGAGGACGACCCGATCACCTCGGGTCTGCCGACGGTCCGCACCGACGCCCGGACCGGTCTGCTGCTGTCCGCCGCGGCGGACCCCGCCGTGCCGGCGGCGCTCGCGCCCGTGTCCTCGCAGGCGCCGGCGTACCTCTTCTTCACCTCCGGCACGACCGGGACGCCGCGCGGCGTGCTCGGCCGGCACGGCTCGCTCAGCCACTTCCTGCGCTGGCAGAGCAGCACCTTCGCCATCACCGAGGAGGACCGCTGCGCCCAGCTGACCAGCGCCTCCTTCGACGTGATGCTGCGTGACACCTTCCTGGCGCTGGTGTCGGGCGGGACTCTGGTCGTCCCGGAGCCGTCGGACGTGCTGGGCGGGAAGGCGATCTTCGGCTGGCTGGAGCGCGAGCGGGTGACCGTGCTGCACGCGGCGCCCACCGTGATGCAGTCCTGGCTGCTCGACGCTCCCTCGGGATCCCGGCTGCCCGACCTGCGGTGGACCTTCCTCGCGGGCGAGCCGCTGAAGGCCTCGCTGGTGGAGAGCCTGCGGTCGACGTTCCCCGACAGCGGCGAGATCGTGAACCTGTACGGCCCGACCGAGACCACGATGGCGAAGTTCGCCTACCCCGTCCCGCACGGCCCACTGCCGCCCGTCATGCCCGTCGGGTCACCACTGCCGCAGTGCCAGGCGATCGTCATGCGCGGCGAGGTCGTCTGCGGCGTCGGCGAGCCCGGCGAGATCGTCATCCGTACGCCGTTCCGGACGCTCGGCTATCTCGACGCCCCGGAGGCGACCGACGCCTCCTTCGTCCGCAACCCGCACCGTGACGACGACCGGGACCGGCTCTACCGCACCGGCGACATCGGGCGTTTCCGTCCCGACGGGCTGCTGGAGATCGTCGGCCGCCGGGACCACCAGATCAAGATCAGCGGCGTGCGTATCCACCCGGCCGAGATCGAGAACGCGCTCGTCGGGCATCCCCTGGTCTCGGCCTGCCTGGTAGTGGCCCACAAGGACCCGCAGAACGAGATCCACCTGGTCGCGTACGTCGTGGCCGGCACCGCGGACCCGGCACTCGGCGACCAGCTGCGCGCGCACCTCTCCGACCTGCTGCCGCGGGCGATGGTGCCGGCCGAGTTCGTGCTCCTCGACCGGATCCCGACGACACCGAACGGAAAGCCGGACCGCGCCGCCCTGCCCGAGCCGCTGTTCGCCCGGGACAAGCCGCAGACGGCGGCCGAGGCTCCCAGGACCGACGCCGAGCACCGGATCCGCGACGCCTGGGCCACGGTCCTGGGCCGGCCGGTGGCGGGCGTCAACCAGAACTTCTTCGAGCTCGGCGGCACCTCTCTGAAGCTGCTCAGGCTCTACGCACTGCTGGAGGAGAGCTTCCCGCGGACCTTCCGCGTGGCCCAGCTGTTCACCTTCCCGACGATCGCCCTGCAGGCCCGGCTGGTCGAGCCGATCCTCAGCCCCACCGAAGACGAGGTTTCCGAGCATGACTTCTGATGACACCACGGCAGTCGCGGGCCGCGACCGGACCGAGGCGCGCGACATAGCCGTCATCGGGATGGCTGTCCGGCTCCCCGAGGCCGACGACGTCCAGCAGTTCCTGGCGAACCTGCGCGACGGGCGCGACAGCGTCCGCGAACTCTCGGCCGCGCGCAGGAGCCGTACCTCGCTGCCCCTCGACGAGGACTACCAGCTGAACGGGTACATCGAGGACATCGACTCCTTCGACCACGCCTTCTTCGGCATCTCCAAGGGCGAGGCGCAGAACATGGCGCCCGAGCACCGGCTGCTGCTCCAGGTGGCCCACCAGGCGGTGGAGAACGCGGGCTACGACCCCGCGGCCCTCCACGGCAGCCGCACCTCGGTGTACGTCGGCGACACCAGGCTGGTGTACCAGCAGCTGGCCCGGACGATCGAGCCGACGATGGTGATGGGCACTCATGTGTCGGCCATGGCCGGCCGCCTGTCGAGGTTCTTCGGCCTGCGCGGGCCGGCTGCCATGGTGGACTCCTCGTGCTCCTCCGCCCTGCTGGCGGTGCATCACGCGGTGAACGACCTGGTGCTCGGCGATGCGGAGCTGGCGCTGGTCTGCGGCACCAGCCTGAACCTGTTCGGCGACCCGAAGACCGACGAGGACGGACTCGACCTCGGCATCAGGTCGGCGGACGGGAAGACCCGCACCTTCTCCGCGGACGCGGACGGGACCGGCTCCGGCG
This sequence comes from Kitasatospora atroaurantiaca, assembly GCF_007828955.1. Taxonomy (NCBI): domain Bacteria; kingdom Bacillati; phylum Actinomycetota; class Actinomycetes; order Kitasatosporales; family Streptomycetaceae; genus Kitasatospora; species Kitasatospora atroaurantiaca. The sequence continues at coordinate 3,484,260 of NZ_VIVR01000001.1, forward strand.
AGGCCGTCGCGGCCGTGATCCTCAAGCCGCTCGACCAGGCGCTGCGGGACGGCGACCCGGTCCACGCCGTCATCAAGGGCATCGCCGCCAACAACGTCGCCGGGCGGTCCAGCACGCTGACCGCACCGGACAGTGCGGCTCAGGCGGAGGTGATCGAGCGGGCCTGGGAGAAGGCCGGCATCGAGCCGGCCACCATCTCGTACATCGAGGCCCACGGCACCGCCACCCGCCTCGGCGACCCCATCGAGATCGAGGCCATCGATCTCGCGTTCGGCCGGGTGACCTCGGAGAAGCACTTCTGCGAGCTGTCGTCGGTGAAGAGCAACATCGGGCACACCTGGAGTGCGTCCGGCCTGGTCGGCCTGGTCAAGGCGGTGCTCGCGCTGCGGCACCGCGTCCTCTTCCCCAACCTCCACTCGCAGACCCTCAGTCCGCTGATCGACTTCGCGGACTCCGCGGTGTCCGTCACCCAGGAGCTGAAGCCCTGGGAGCCGGCGGCCGGAGTGCGCCGGGCCGGTGTCAGTTCCTTCGGGGTCATGGGCACCAACGTCCACGCGATCCTGGAGGAGGCGCCGGCTCGTACCGAGGCCGCCGAATCGCCCGCAGCCGGCTACTGGTTCCCGGTCTCCGCCAGGAGCGCGGCCTCGCTGCAGTCGAACATCGCAGCGCTGAAGCAGTGGATCGACGACCGCCCCGAGCTCCGGCTCCAGGACGTCCAGCGGACGCTGGTGAGCGGCCGAGGCCACTACCCGCACCGCCACGCCGTGACGGCCGGCAACCTCACGGAGCTGTCCCGGGCGCTCGGCGCACCGGTGACATCCGGCCCGCAGGACGGCGTGGTCACCGCCCTTCTGGTGTCGGGCCGTTGCCATGCGACCCCCGAGCTGACGCAGACCCTCCGCGGTGCGTACCCGCGGTTCGACCTGCTGTACACCGAGTGCGAGCGTGCCGCCGGGGGCGACCCGACGGACGGTCAGTTCGCCTTCCAGTACGCGTTCCACGGGCTGCTCCGCCACATCGGCCTCGACTTCCGCCACGTCGTCGGGGAGGGTGCGGGGAAGCACGTGATCGACGCCGGTGCCGGCCGGGTCGAGCTGGGCGAGGCCATCCGCCGGGCCCGGGCCGAGCGCGCGGCCGAGGCCACCGACCTCGACGCCCGCGTCGACCGGCTGCTCGCCAAGCTGACCGGGGAGCAGCGGGTGCTCTTCGTCGAGGCGGGGCCGCTCTCGACGGTCTCCCGGGCCCTCGCCGAGCGCGGCGGGGCCGGGTACGACGTCGCGGCGGTCCCGGACGGCCCGGATGCCTTCGCCGGCTTCCTGCGGGACCTGTACCTCGGCGGCACCACCTGGACCTGGGGGACGACCGCCGGCCAGGGCCGTCGGATCGAGCTCCCCTCCTACCAGTTCCAGAAGATCCGGTGCTGGCTGGACGACTCCAACGTGATCAGCCCGGCCCAGGCGGCGGCCGACTCCGCGGGCGCTGAGCAACACACCGGTCCGGTCGATGTCCTCGACGCCGTGACGGAGGTCTGGAAGGACGTCCTCGGCCTGGACACGCTGGACCTCGAGGCCTCGTTCTTCGAGCTCGGCGGCGACTCGATCAGCGGCATCCAGGTGCTCAACCGGCTGCAGACCGTCTTCGGTGTCGAGCTCGACGTGGTCGCCATCTTCGACCACGAGACCCCGCGGGCGCTCGCCCAGCACGTCGAGGAGACCGTACGCGCCGAACAGGCCGCCGCGGCGCCGGCCGTCGAGGAGCCCGCCGTCGAGGAGCCCGCGGTCGCGGAGCCGGCCGAGGCAGAGCCCTTCGCGGCCTCCCCCGCCCAGCTGCACGTCTGGCTGGCCTCCCAGTTCGAGGGCGGATCGGTCGCCTTCAACCTCACCCGTACCTTCCAGCTCACCGGCGCGGTGGACACCGACGCCCTGCAGCGCGCGCTCGACGCACTGGCGGCACGGCACGACGGGCTCAGGGCCTCGTTCACCTTCGAGGGTGAGCAGCTCATGCAGCGGGTCGCCCCGAAGCACGCCTTCACCGCACCGCTGGAGCTGCGGTCCGTCAGCGGACCGCTGCCCGGCCGGCCCGGAATCACCGGCCTGGTCCGGGAGTTCGCCGCCCGCCCGTTCGATCTCGCACACGGTCCGCTGCTGCGGGCCGAGCTGGCGAGCTTCGGCGACGGCCGGCACCTGCTGACCTTCAGCACCCACCACATCGTCGCCGACGGCTGGTCGCTCGAACTCCTCGCCCACGACCTGGGGGCGCTCTACGCCTCCTTCGCCCGGGGCGCCACCCTCGATCTGCCGCCGATCACCGTCGACTACCGCGAGCACCACCTGCAGGACGCCCAGCGGGCGGCGGGCCGTCGCGAGCAGGCCGCCGAGTACTGGCTCAGCACCTTCGAGGCGGCTCCCCCGGTCATCGACCTCCCGACCCGGACCGGCGTCGGCGGCCCGGCGTTCAGCGGTGCGTACCGGAGCTACGCGCTCCCCGAGCCGCTCTGGCAGCGGCTGAAGGCCTTCACCCGGGCCGAAGGCGGCACCGCCTTCACCTCGGTGCTGAGCGCCTTCGCCGCGCTCCTCTCCCGGTACAGCGAGCAGGGCGAGCTGGTGCTCGGCACCTCGATCGCCGGCCGGAACCGCGAGTCGCTCGAGCAGCTCGTCGGGATGCTGGTGCGGACGCTGCCGCTGCGGCTGAAGGTCGACTCCGGCAGCAGCTTCCGTGAGCTGTCCGGCCACGTCCGGGGGACGTTCAGCGATGCGCTGCACCACCTCGACTACCCGTACGAGGAGCTGGTCCAGGAGCTGCAGCAGCGCGGGCTGGCGCACTCCCCGCACCTGTTCAACGTGCTGATCGAGTTCGAGCAGTTCGCCGGCTCGGGCCAGGCTCCGCTGAGCGCGATGGCGGGCCCCGGTCTCCAGGTGTCCCCGGTCGACGTGACGCTCGAGACCAGCGTCTTCCCGCTCAACATCATGCTGGCGGAGCAGGCCGAGACGCTCGAGGCGGCCATCCGCTTCGACACCCGGCTGTTCGACGACCACGCGATCGACCGGCTCTGGGAAGCCTTCGCGGGGCTTCTCGAGGCGATGCTGGACCGTCCCACCGCCCCGCTGGAGCAGCTCCCGCTCCTCCCCGAGCCCGAGCAGCTGCGGGTACGGACGCTGGGCCACCGGGAGCTCGAGTTCGACCGCTCGCTCCAGATCCACCAGGCCGTCGAGCGCTTCGCGGCGGTCACGCCCGAGCGCGTCTGCCTGTCCTCCGCCACGGAGCAGCGCACCTATGCGCAGCTCAACGCCCGGGCGAACCGGCTCGCGAGGTACTTCTCGGAGCAGCTCCAGGTCCGGCCCGGCGAGGTCGTGGCGCTCGTCATGGACCGGTCGGTCCTGATGGTCGAGTCGATCCTGGCGCTCTGGAAGTGCGGAGCGGCCTACCTCCCGGTCGACCCGAGCTACCCGCCGGCCTTCGTGGGCATGATGCTCGAGTCCTCGAAGGTCCGCGTGGCGGCCCTGGACCCGTCGCAGGTCCCGCCGGAGCTCCGGGCGCAGGTCGCGCTCGCGGACGGCTGCCGACCGGTCGAGCTGACCGCCGCGACGGCGGCCGGGGAGAGCGATGCCGACCTCGGTCTCCCGGCCGACGAGTCGTCACTTTCGTACGTGATCTACACCTCGGGATCGACCGGCGTGCCCAAGGGCGTGATGGTCGAGCACCTCGGGATGCTCAACCACCTGCACGCCAAGATCGCCGACCTTGCGCTCTCGGAGCGCAGCGTGGTGGTCCAGAACGCTTCCAACAGCTTCGACATCTCGCTCTGGCAGATGTTCGCCGCGCTGTTCGTCGGCGGCCGGACGGTGATCGTCGAGGAGTCGCTGCAGCTCGACCCGCTCCGCTTCGCCGAGCGGATCGAGGCCGAGCGGGTCACCGTCCTGGAGGTCGTGCCCTCCTACCTGGAGGCGATGCTCGACTCCTGGGAGCGCTCGGACCGGCCGATCACGCTCGACACCCTCGAGTACCTGATGGTCACCGGTGAGGCCTGCCTGCCGCGTCAGGTCAACCGCTGGCTCGGCGCGTACCCGGGGATTCCCGTGGTGAACGCGTACGGACCCACCGAGGCCTCGGACGACGTGACCCACCACGTGATGAGCGAGCCCGTCGAGAGCGACACCGCGCCGCTCGGCAGCCCCATCCCCAACACCCTCATCTACGTGCTGGACGAGCATCTGCGGGTGTGCCCGCAGGGCGTCAGGGGCGAGATCTACGTGTCCGGGATCGGCGTGAGCCGGGGCTACCTCAACGCGCCCGAGCAGACCGCGCGGGCCTTCATGACCGACCCGTTCCAGCCCGAGCGAAGGATGTACAAGACCGGAGACAACGGCCGCTGGACGCCGGAGGGCACCCTCGAGTACCTCGGGCGGACCGACAGCCAGGTGAAGGTCCGCGGCTTCCGCATCGATCTGGGCGAGATCGAGCGGCGGGTGGACGAGTGCGCCGGGGTGAAGACGGCCGCGGTCGTCACCAAGAACGTCGGCAAGGACAAGCAGCTCTACGCGTACGTCGTGCTGGAGCCCGGCGGCTCGGTGAGCCGGGTCCGTGCCCACCTCCACCAGGAGCTGCCGCACCACATGGTGCCGGCCGACTTCGTCGAGATCGGGCAGATGCCGCTGACGTCCAACGGCAAGGTCGACCGCAAGGCGCTGCAGGCGCTGGAGGTCGCCCGGCCCCGGATGACCTCCGCGCTCCGGCCCCGTACCGACGCCGAGCGGACGCTGGTGCAGATCTGGGAGGAGGTGCTCGGGCTCGACGGCATCGGGGTGACCGACCGGTTCTTCGACGTGGGCGGCAACTCGCTGCGCGCCATCCAGGTCCTGGCCCGGGTACGCGGCCGACTCGGTGTCGAGCTCGGGCTGGAGACGCTGTTCTCCCAGCCCACGATCGCCGGCCTGGCAGCGGCGCTGGCGACGGCGGACGCGGGAACGGCCGACCCGATCACCGGCCTGGGCGGTCCCGGGACGTACGAGCCGGCGCTGTCCCAGCACCTGCTGCTGGAGATCGAGCGGACCTCCTCGGAGCGGGCCGCCTTCAACCGCAACGACTGGTACGAGCTGCGCGGTGAGGTGGACCCCGCCCTGCTGGAGCGCAGCTTCGCGCTCCTGGTGGAGCGGCACGAGAGCATGCGGACGACCTTCGACACCGTGGCGGACCAGCCGGTCCAGATCGTCCACGCGCCGGGCGCCCTCGCCCTGCCGTTCAGCGTCCACGACCTCTCGCAGGAGCCCGAGGGCGCCGTCCGGCGGTTCGTCGAGAGCCGGATCCGGGTGCCGTTCGAGCCGGCCGTCGAGCCTCTCGTCCGGGCCGACCTGCTCCGGACCGGGGAGGGCTACGCCCTGCTGACGTCGATGCATCAGCTGGTGTCCGACGGCAGCTCCGCCCAGGTGCTGCAGCAGGAGTGGCACGCCCTGTACGAAGCCCTGGCGGCCGGCCGCGACGCCGCTCTGCCGGCGCTGAGCTTCCAGTACAAGGACGTCGCCGCGTGGCGCAACGAGCGGCTGACGCCGGAGCGCCTGGCGGAGCACCGGGAGTTCTGGCACCGCGAGCTGGAGGGCGCCTCCTCGGTCGTACCGCTGCCCACGGACCGTCCGAGGCCGCCGGTCACCGCACTCGCGGGCACCCGGCTGCGGCTCGCCGTCCCCGAGGCGCTCACCGAGCGGTTCGCCGCGCTGGCGAGCGGGAACGGCGTGACCGAGTTCGTCGTCGCCCGCTGCGCGGTCGGCCTGCTGCTGCTCGCCGAGACCGGTCTGACGGACGTCACGATGGGGACGTACACCCGGGGAAGGAACCGCCTCGACCTCGAGGACCAGATCGGCTTCCACATCAACACCGTCCCGCTGCGGTTCCGGCTGTGGCCCGAGGACGATGTGCGGGGCATGCTGGCCCGCGCCCAGCACGACGTCCTGCAGGCCTTCCAGCACGAGGACTACCCGTACGGCTGGACGATGCGGGAGCTCGGCTGGGAGCGGAGCCCCGACCGGAGCCCGATCTTCGACGTCATGGTCGCGATGGACCAGTTGGACGGCCCGGCCCGCGACGGAGCCGACGGCCGACGGAGCGTCAGCTTCGAACCGCAGGAGCTGCCGCGCCGCTCGAAGGAGGCCGACCTCCAGTTCGTCTTCATCCGCTCCTCGGACAGCCTGGAGCTGGCGGTGACCTACAACAGCGAGATCTTCTCGCCCGAGCGTGCTCAGCAGTTCATGCTCCGGCTCCGAACTATCCTCGGAGCCATGGTGGAGGACCGCCCGGTCGTCGAGATCCTGAAGCTTCAAGAGGAGTCCCCGAAGTGAGCGAGAAGAATGTGACCGCCGAGATCCTGGCGGGCCTCGACCGTGAGCGCAGGGCCTCCGGCGAGCCGGCCTCGCACGGAGGCGTCGTACGGGAGTTCTCGGCCGACCGTTCCGAGTGCCGGATCGTCTTCTCGCACTGCGCGGACGCCGAGATCGAGGACGTCATCCGCGAGGAGATGGCCCTGGCCCGCGCCGCCGGTTACACCCTGGAGTGGAAGGTCTACGGCCATGACGCTCCGTCGGACCTGGGAGAGCGCCTGGTCGCCGCCGGCTTCGAGGCCGACGACGTGGAGAACGTACTGGTGCTGCCCCTGGACAAGGCGGCGACGGCGGCCTTCGAGACCACCGGCTGCGAGGTCAGGCGCGTCCACGACGAGCAGGGCCTGGCCGACTACGCCGAGATCTCCCGCGAGATCGGCCGCCGGAACAGCGAGGAGGAGAAGCACCAGCTGGGGCTCGCCCTGCGGGACGCGCCGGAGGAGATGAGCATCCACATCGCCTACGTCGACGGCGAGCCCGTCGCGTGCGGGCGGGTCTACTTCAAGGAGGGCAGCGAGTACGCCGAGCTGGCCGGCGGGCGGACCAAGACCACGCACCGGAAGCAGGGGCTTTTCACGGCCCTCGTCGGCGCCCGCCTGAAGGAGGCGCTCGAGCGGAACCGCACCCATGTGTTCGTCGACGCGCTCCCCACCTCGGAGCCCACCCTCAGGAAGCGGGGATTCCAGCTCGTCACCCACACCCAGCCCTTCGTGTACGAGCCCAGCTCCTGAGTGGTGAGGCAGCGGGGTAACCACAGGGGCGCGTGGGGGCACCTCCCGGCCGAAGGCTGGGGGAGAACTGCGCGCGGCGGGAGGGTACAGACCGTTGCCTTCCGATCTCGCGCAGATCCCCGCGCCCCTGGGATGCCCGATCCTGATCGACAACCCCCGAGGAGGGGACCAACGGTGGTAGCGGAAGTCGTCGTGGTGGGCACCGGGCCGAACGGCCTGGCCGCCGCGGTCACCATGGCCCGGGCCGGCCTTCACGTCGAGATGTACGAGGCGGCGGACGACATCGGGGGCGGGCTGCGGTCCAAGCCGCTCTTCCGCGAGGACGTCCTGCACGACATCTGCTCGGCCGTCCACCCGATGGCCGCGGCGTCCGGATTCTTCCGGGAGTTCGACCTCCCCGCCCGTGGCGTGGAGTTGCTGCAGCCGGAGATCGGCTACGCCCACCCGCTCGACGGCGGGCGGGCCGGGCTCGCGTACCGCAGCCTCGACGTGACCTGCGAACACCTCGGCCCGGACGGGCCGAAGTGGCGTGCGCTGATGCGCCCGCTGCTGGAACACAGCCGCGGTCTGGTGGACTTCATGCTCTCGGGCCAGCGGAGCCTGCCGGACGATCCGGCCGTGCCCTTCCTGCTGGCCCGGCGGATCCTCGAGCACGGCACGCCGTTGGCCACCCGGCAGTTCGCCGGGGACGAGGCAGCCGCGCTGCTCGCGGGCGTCGCGGCGCACGTGGTCGGCCGGATGCCCACGCCCTCGTCGGCCGCGGTGGCCCTGATGCTCGGTCACCTCGCGCACGGTACGGGCTGGCCGGTGCCGCGGGGCGGCAGCGTGCGGATCGCCGAGGCCATGGCCGCGGATGTGGCGGCCCACGGCGGAAAGATCGTCACCGGGCAGCGGGTGACCGACATCCGGGAGTTCCGGAGTGCGCGGGCCGTCTTCCTCGACGTCGGACCGAAGGAGTTTCTGGCGATCGGCGGCCCCGTGCTGCCGAGCGCGTACCAGCGGGGCCTGCGCTCCTTCCGCTACGGGCCGGGGGCCGCGAAGGTCGACTTCCTGGTCTCGGAGCCGATCCCCTGGGCCAATCCGCTGGTGGGCAGGGCCGGTACGGTCCACCTCGGCGGCACGCAGCAGGAGATCTTCCGTCAGGAGAGCCTGGTGGCCCGGGGAGCGCGCGGGGGCGAACCGTTCGTCCTGGTGGTCGATCCCTGCGCGGCGGACCCGGGCCGGGCCGCCGACGGGTACCGGCCGGTCTGGGCCTACGCCCACGTGCCGAACGGCGACACCACCGACCCGGTGGCGCTGGTGACCGCCCGCATCGAGCGGTACGCACCCGGGTTCGCCGAGACGGTGGTCGCCCGGCAGGGGATCAGCGCGGCGGAGTTGGAGCACTACAACCCGAACTACGTGGGCGGTGACATCGCCGCCGGGGCCGTGACGCTGAAGCAGTCCGTGTTCCGGCCGACACCGCGCTGGGACCCCTGGCGAACGCCGCTCCGGGGGGTCTACCTCTGCTCCGCCGCCACTCCTCCGGGGCCGGGCGTGCACGGCATGCCGGGTTATCTGGCCGCGAGGTCGGCGCTGCGGAGGGAGTTCGGGATCCGCGACGTGCCCTCGCTGGCTCCGGTGCGCTGACCCCGCGCCCGGCTGCCGCTCACGCCGCCCGGGCCGAGCGAGCGGGAGAGCCGGTACTCCTGACCGCCGCCGGCCGCCGGGGCCCGTAGGGCGAAGGAGGCGGCATGGGCGGGGCCGGCCGGGAGGTCGGTGATGGTCCAGGCGGGGGGCATGGCGGCGCGTCCGGTGCTGCCGAGGTAGTCGGCGGCGGGATTGCGGCCGAAGCCGGTACCGAGGCCCTTGAGGTAGGCCTCCTTCCGGGTCCACAGCCGGGCGAACTCCTCGGCCCGGCGAGCGGCCGGGGCCGCCGCCAGATCCGCCTGCTCCGCGGGGTGGAACACCGCCGCGAGCTCGGCCACGGCCTGCGCGTCGGGCACGGCCTCGACGTCGACGCCGATGGGGTGGTCGGCGATGCCGATCAGGATCAGGTCGCCGCCGTGGGAGAGGGAGAAGTGCGGCACGGCGGAGTCGGCCAGCCGGGGGCGGCCGTTCGGACCGCCGCAGCAGGGGCAGGGCTCGCGGTCGAAGCGCAGCTCGGCCGGGTCGGCGCCGACCCGGCGGCCGAGGACTCGGCGCAGGGCGGTGTGGGCGAACAGGTAGCGCACCCGGTCACGCTCGTGGACGAAGCCCGCGGCCCGCTTGCGCTCGGCGGGGCCGAGGGTACGGGCGTCGACGTCGTCCTCGGCCACGGTGGAGCCGTCGAGCAGCCAGAGGTCGGTCACGACGGGCTCCGGACGGGTGTTGACGGACGGTGGGAACACGGCGCTCAGGCCGCGCGCTCGCCGGCCGGGGCGTTGCCCAGCCGGCCGCGGCGGTTCAGCTCGATCGCGGCCTGGAACCGGGTCTGCACACCCAGCCGCTCCAGCAGGGCGGAGATCATCCGGCTGAGTGTCCGGGAGGAGACGCCCAGGCGGCGTGCGATGGCGTCGTCCTTCACGCCCTCGGCGAGCAGCCGGATCAGCACGTCCTCCACCGGGCTCGTCTGCGGGGCGCCGGCATCGGCGACCACGTCCTCCTGGAAGGGGGTCGCCAGGGTCCAGCAGTGCTCGTAGAGCGCACGCAGCGTGGGGACCAGTTCGGTGCCGTGCACGGCGAGGGCACCGCGCGCGCTGTCCTCGGGGTCGACCGGGACCAGCGCCAGATCCCGGTCGACGACCAGCATCCGCTGGGGCAGGTGGGTGGCCACCCGTACCTGTGCACCCGCCAGCGACAGCTCCCTGAGGTAACCCGCCATCAGGGGGTCGCGCGCGTGGCGGTGGAGGAACAGCGCGCGGACCTCGATGCCGGCGCCCAGCATTCCCAGGTCCCGCAGCAGCATCTCGTCGAGGGCCGGGGCGGTCGGGATGCTCCCCGCGTGCATCCACCAGGCATCGTGCCGGGCCAGGCTGGCCGCGCCGTCCAGGAAGGAGTCCACCTGCTCCGTGGTGGAGAGGGCCTCGACCTCCAGCGTCCTGCGCTGCGGCGCGCGCAGGTCCAGGAAGTCCCGCATGACGGTGGTGATCGCCTCGCGGGTGTGCGCGACCTGCTCCTGGTGCCGGGCGAGCTGCCGGTCCTCCATCGCGAACAGCCGGGTCAGCGCGACGTCGGGGGCCACCGCGGCGTATCCGCTGGGTGTGCTCGGCGCCGGGCGGAGCAGGCCGACCGACTCCAGCCGGTCCAGCGCCTCCTCGACGACCGACTCGGCAACGCCCAGCCGCGCTGCCGCCTCTCTCACCGTCCAGCCGGTCTGCCGCAGTGCGGTCTCGTAGACCCGCTGCTCCAGTGCCTCGGGGGCTACCGTTCCCCTCGCCATTCCCCGCTCCGATGCCAAGTGCTGTCTGCCGTACCGAGCCCAGATTCGCGGCGGTGGGTCAGCCGCCCCAGGTCAGGTCGTTGAGGGACGCGACGGCGGCGACGTGGGTACGGGGGGCGGGGGTGGGGTCGGCCTGCGCCGCCACGGTGGACACCAGCGCGAGCGCGGCCACCGCCAGCGCGGCACGGGTGGCGATCTTGACGAGGAACGACGGGCGGGAAGAGCGCGACCGGGTCACGGCAGGTCTCCTGAGTAGTGGTTCTCCGGCTGTCTGAATGTTCGGCCGGCACGACCTACTCTCTGCGGGCGCCGGGGTCACCGGAAGAGATCAAGGCTGGACGAAAGCGTCCTTGGCATGTTCCGTCCAGCAAATTCCGGCCCGATCGGCCGATTCCGGCCAGGCCTCAGCGACCGGGCGGCAGCCAGCCGTCCTGGACGGCGTGCACGCCTGCCTGGAACCGGCTCCGGGCGTCCAGTCGCTCCATCAGCTCGGCCGCTATCCTCCGGGCGGTGCGCGGCGAGACGCCCAGCCGCTTGGCGATCGCCTCGTCGGTCATGCCCTCGGCGAGCATCCGCAGGGTCTCCGCCTCCTGCGGAGCCAGGCCGTGCCGGTCCGGGCAGGCCGAGTCGCCCAAGGGGACGGCGCCGGCCCAGACGCTCTCGAAGAGTGCGCACAGGGCGGAGACCACGGTGGCACCGGTCAGGATCACCGCGCCGGCACGGGCGTCGCTGGTGTCCAGGGGCAGTACGGCGAGCCTGCGATCGATGATGATCATGCGGGTAGGCAGGGACGGCGCCGTCCGCACCCGGCCACCCCGGCTGTTCAGCCAGGCCACATGGTCCAGCGTGGGCTGATCGTTGCGGATGCTGTCCAGGTAGATGGTCCGCATCTGCACCCCGCGGTCGAACAGCGCGGCGTTGGGCCCGCGACTGGCCCGCAGGTCCTCCTCGGTGTGCGCGCCGCCGGGGGCGAAGGTCATCACCGCCTCCTCGGCGGTCTCGCCGAGCTCGGCCAGCCGCTCCCGGATGGCGTCGGCCCCGAGGAGCCGCTCCGATTCCGTCGTCGGCTGCGGACTGCCCAGGATCGAGCACTCGGCGATCAGCTGGGCCGCGGCCGCCCGCGAGGCCTCCAGACGCTGCTGCTGGGCGGCCAGCTCCGCCTGCTGCCGGGCCAGCAGCAGCTCCATCGCGACCTCGGGGTTGACCGTGTGGAAGCCCGCCCCCTGGCCGCCCCTGCGCCTCACCAGCGCCAGGGCGCTGAGTCGGTCCAGGGCCGTACGCAGCTCCGCTTCCGTGATCGCCAGCCGCACCGCCAGCTCGCCGAGCCCCACGGGGGGCTCCGCGAGCATGGCCCGGTACACCCTTTCCGACAACGAGTCCAGTCCCAGAGTTTCCAGCACCGTCCCCCCCCTTTCACGATCACCGGCCGAACGTTCGGGATTCTAGAAGATCCTATGAGGTGAACGGGCAGGTGAAGCCCCGCCCCCGTACCGGCAAAAGCGCTGTAGCAACTTCCCGCGAGGGCACCGGCCATCCGCCCTCCGGGCGGGCCTCGGACCGGATGCTGAGACGGCGGGCCCGGCTGGCGCCCGGACGACGTGGCGGCTATCCGCACACCGCGAGGGCTGGTCGGGATCACGGCACGGAGATCAGGATGGCCCGGACGGCGAGCGGCGCGGGCGGGGGCCACGGACGCAGACGAGCACCTCGAGATTGTGGGAAAGCATGCAGGCGCAGGCAGTGGACCGGCCGGGAGGCCTGGGGTGACGCGAGTCGGCGTGGCCCTGGTCGGTTTCGGAGCCGCCGGCCGGCAGCACCTCCAGGCCCTTGCGCGGGCCGACTTCGCGGACCTGCGCGGCGTCCTGGAGCAGAACCCGGCGGCCAGGACTCCCGCGGGGACCGCCAGGTACCTCTCCTGGGAGCAGCTGCTCCGGGACCCCTCGGTGCAGCTGGTGTCCCTGTGCACCCCGCCGGGCGGCCGGGCCGAGCTGGCCCGACAGGCCCTGGCGGCCGGCAAGGCCGTCCTGCTGGAGAAGCCGCCTGCGGCCTCGACCGCCGAACTCGACCTGCTGGTGGAGCTGTCCGAACGGAGCGGGCGCCCGGTCGGCGTGATGCTCCAGCACCGGTTCGGGGTGCCCGAGGAGGTGCTCGGCCGTACCTGGCAGCCCGCCGCCACCGCCCTGCTGGAGGTCTCCCGCTACCGCCCCGCCGCGTACTTCCAGCGGGCGTCCTGGCGGCACGACCCGGCACTCGCACTGGGCGGGATCACCGCCCACCTCGGGGTGCACTACCTGGACCTGGCCTGCCAGCTGCTGGGCGAGCCGGCCGAGGTGAAGCTCGCCGGGGCCCGCCAACTGGTACCGGGCATCGACACCCGGGCGGCCGGAGTGGTCCGCTTCACCGGCGGGGGCACCCTGAGTTTCGCCGTGACCGCCGAGTCCGTCGCGCGTACGGAACGGTTGACGATCCTCGACGCGGACCAGTGCCTGCTGGTCGAGAACGGCCGGATCGCGCTCGACGGCGGCGCGGGACCGGCCGGCCACCGCGCCGCGTCCGCCTCCGAACTGCGCGGCGAGGTGTACCGGGACATGGCCCGGGCGATCGCCGCCGGCCGGCAGCCCCGGCGCTGCCACCTCGCCGGCGCCCGCGCGGTGACGATGATCCTGGAGTCCGTGCAGCAGCAGCTCGTGGCGTGCGGACGAGCGGCGCCGGCCGAGCCACTGCTGCACCGATGAACGTCCGCCGGCACCTTCCCGAAAGAAGCCCCCGTATGCCGACCTCCCCGCCCGTGCTCACCGACCTGCTGGCCCGGCGCACCCGCTTCGCCCGCTCCGACGCGATCCGCGACATCCTCGCGGCCGGAGCCGCACCGGGCGTGCTCTCGATGGCCGGCGGTCTGCCGGCTCCGGACACCTTCCCGACGGAGGAACTGGCCCGGATCTTGGACCGGGTGCTGACCGAATCGGCGGCCGCCGCGCTGCAGTACTCGCCGACCGAGGGCGTACCCGCGATGCGCGAGGTCCTTGCCCGGCTGGCCAGTGCCACGGGCGCCCCCGTGACCGCGGACCGCGTCCTGGTCACCGGCGGCAGCCAGCAGGGGCTCGACCTCGTCGCCGGCATCCTCCTGGAGGAGGGCGACGTCGTGGCGCTCGACGACCCCAGCTACCTCGGCGCCGTACAGTCCTTCCGCCGGGCGGGAGCCCGGCTGCTGCCGATACCCAGCGACGCGGACGGCATGGACACCGACGCACTGGAGGAACGGCTCACCGCCGGCGCCCGATGCAAGGTCGTGTACGTTGTGCCGCATTTTCACAATCCCAGCGGCGCGGTACTGTCCGTCCACCGACGACGTCACCTGGCCGCCCTGGCCGAGAAATTCGGATTCGTGATCGTCGAGGACGATCCCTACGCCGATCTGGCCTTCGACGGGACGCGGCAGCCCTCCGTCGACATGCTCAGCGAGCGGGTGGTGCGGCTGATGAGCCTGTCGAAGACCCTCTGCCCCGGGCTGCGGGTGGGCGGACTCGTCGCCCCCGCGTCGCTCGTCCCCGAACTCGCGGGCGCCAAGCAGTGCGCCGACCTGCAGACCAACACGCTGGGTCAGCACGTCCTGGCCCGGCTGCTCGCCGACCCCGGCTTCCTGCCCGGGCACGTCGCTCGACTGCAGGACTTCTACCGGGGCCGGGCAGGCCACCTGTCCGGCCTGATCGAGAGCCGGCTGCCCTGGCTGGACTTCGAGCGCCCGCGCGGCGGCCTCTTCTTCTGGTGCACGGTCACCGCACCCGGGATCGACTCCGGCAGCCTGGCCCGTACCGCCCTCGCCGAGGGCGTCGCGGTCGTGCCCGGCGCTCCGTTCTGCATCGAACGGGACGGCTCGCGCAACCTCCGGCTGTCCTTCGCGACCCTCACGGAAGCGCAGCTGCTCTCGGCCGTCGACCGGCTCTCGGCCGCCTTCGAGAAGGCTTCGGTGGCCCTCGAAAGTCACCGATGAGTACAAATGGCCCCGTACCGTACTCCTCGCCCGACCCCCTCCTCATATGATCGGAGCGACATGCGTCATCCTTGGTGATGCAGTCTTGACCAGAAGTCTTGACGAGAAGCACCGCCCCACACCCAGCAGGAGGAAGCACGTGGACGACGTTCTGCGGCGTGCCGCGCTGTTCGCGGCTCTCGATGACGAGCAGGCCGGCGAGCTGCGTGCCTCCATGACCGAGGTGACGCTCGCCCGTGGCGAGTCGCTGTTCCACGAGGGCGACCCGGGCGACCGGCTGTACGTCGTCGCCGAGGGCAAGGTCAAGCTGCACCGGGCCTCGCCGGACGGGCGCGAGAACATGCTCGCGGTGCTCGGCCCCAGCGAGATGATCGGTGAGCTGTCGCTCTTCGACCCCGGACCGCGTACCGCCACCGCGAGCGCGCTGACCGAGGTCAAGCTGCTCGGCCTCGGCCACGGCGACCTGCAGCCCTGGCTGCACGCCCGCCCCGAGGTCTCGATCGCGCTGCTCCGGGCCATCGCCCGCCGTCTGCGCCGGACCAACGACGTCATGTCGGACCTGGTCTTCTCCGACGTCCCCGGCCGTGTCGCCAAGGCGCTGCTGGACCTCTCCCGGCGCTTCGGCGTGCAGTCCGAGGAGGGCATCCACGTCGCCCACGACCTCACCCAGGAGGAGCTGGCCCAGCTGGTCGGCGCCTCCCGCGAGACGGTCAACAAGGCGCTGGCGGA
The DNA here is from genome assembly GCF_007828955.1 of Kitasatospora atroaurantiaca. Lineage (NCBI taxonomy): Bacteria > Bacillati > Actinomycetota > Actinomycetes > Kitasatosporales > Streptomycetaceae > Kitasatospora > Kitasatospora atroaurantiaca. Next base: position 3,499,479 of record NZ_VIVR01000001.1, read on the forward strand.
CTTCGCCGGCCGCGGCTGGCTCAAGCTGGAGGCCCGCGCGGTGGTCCTGATGGACGTCGAGCGGCTGTCGCGCCGGTCGCGCTGACCCGGACGTGACGAAGGGCCCGTGAGCCGGTGGACGGCTTGCGGGCCCTTCGACGTCTGCTCGTTCGGTCAGCCTCAGATCAACCCGTGGTCCTCCAGGTAGCTGAGCTGGGCCCGGACCGAGAGCTCGGCGGCCGGCCAGAGCGCCTTGTCCACGTCGGCGTAGACCCGCGCGACCACCTCGGCGGCCGTCCGGCAACCCGCCTCGACGGCGGTCTCCACCTGGGCGAGCCGGTTGGCCCGGTGGGCGAGGTAGTAGTCGACGGCGCCGAGCGCGTCCGCGAGCACCGGGCCATGACCGGGCAGCACGGTCCGCACGGCGCGCTCGGCCGCCATGGTGTGCAGGCGGCGCAGCGAGTCCAGGTAGTCGCCGAGCTTCCCGTCCGGGTGGGCGACCATGGTCGTGCCCCGGCCGAGCACGGTGTCGCCGGTCAGGATCGCGGCGTCGGCGGGGAGGTGGAAGGTCAGCGAGTCGGCGGTGTGGCCCGGGGTGGAGATCACCCGCAGCTCGAGGCCGCCGATGTCCAGGACCTGGCCGCCGTGCAGCCCCTCGGAGCCCAGCCGGTGCGCCGGGTCCAGCGCGCGTACCTCGGTGCCGGTCAGTTCGGCGAAGCGGGCGGCGCCCTCGGCGTGGTCGTGGTGGCCGTGGGTGAGCAGGGTCAGCGCGATGCGCTTGCCCTGCTGCTCCGCGAGTTCGATGACACGGCGCAGGTGCCCCTCGTCGAGCGGGCCGGGGTCGACCACGGCGGCGAGCCGGGAGCCCGGCTCGGAGAGCAGCCAGGTGTTGGTGCCGTCCAGCGTCATCGGCGAGGGGTTGGGCGCCAGGACGCAGAGCGCCCGAGGGGTGGCCTCGCCGCCGACGGTGGCGGCGGGGTCACCCGGAAGGAGACCGCTCACCGGCCGCCCTCGCTGATACGGATCAGGCTGCGTGCCTGCAGGGGGCGCTCCAGGGCCCGGACGGTCGGGTCCGGCAGCGTGGGGCCCTCCTGGAGGCCGAGCGTACGAGGGGTGAGACTGCGGGCGGGCAGGGTGCGCGCCGTCCGGCGAGCCACGTCGTTGTGGTTCATCGGGCGAGGTCCTTCCTTCGGCTGATTCTTACTGCTTCTTAGCTCGGTGACTCTTACTGCGGGTAGGTTCCGTCGATGGTCAGCTCTTCATACCCCGACCATCGCACCGTCATTCGATCGCCGGCCACCACGGCCCGGCCCAGGATCGGCTCGATCCTGCGGTCGGCGGCCGCCGCCAGCGCCTCGGCAGCCGTACGGACCGTCAGCAGCTCGCGCAGGACCGTCACGGTCGGCGGCAGCATGCCGTACCGGCCCTCCTCCCGGCCCCGGACGGCCTCCGCGGGCGCCAGCCAGGCGACCCGGTCGGCCTCGCCGACCTGCTGGGCCGCCTGCTGGCCCTCGGGCATGGTGGCGACGAAGAACCAGGTGTCGTAGCGGCGCTCCTCGAACTCCGGGGTGATCCAGCGCGCCCAGCCGCCCAGCAGGTCACTGCGCAGCACCAGCTCGTGCTTGCGGAGGAAGTCGGCGAAGGAGAGCTCGTGCGCCTCCAGCGCGGCCCGCTCGGCGGTCCAGTCCCGGGGCTCCGCCGTGGTCGCCGCGTCCGGGCCCGCCAGCAGGACGCCGGCCTCCTCGAAGGTCTCCCGGACGGCAGCGCAGACCACCGCCTGCGCCGTGGCGGCGTCCAGCCCGAGCCGCTCGCCCCACTCCGCCGGGGACGGCCCGGCCCAGCCGAGCTCGACCTCCGCGTCGCGCGGGTCGACCCCGCCCCCCGGGTAGGCGTACATCCCGCCCGCGAACGCCATCGAGGCGCGACGGCGCAGCAGGTACGCCTGCGGCCCGTCCGCGCCGTCCCGCAGCAGCACCACGGTGGCGGACGGCTTCGGTACGGGCGGGGTCAGCTCGCCGGCCGCGAGCGCGCGGATCCGGGCGGGCCAGGCCGGCGGCATCGGGAGCGGCATTGCTCGGTGATCCATGCCCGGATGCTAAGCGTGCGAGGGGCGGGGTTGGAAGACCCAACCCCGCCCACCTGCCTCAATCGGCGATCTGGCGCCGGTTGAGGCACCAATTGAGGCTCCGACCGAGGCGCCGATCAGGCGCTGACCCGGACCTGGATCTCGACCTCGACGGGGGCGTCCAGCGGCAGCACCGCGACACCCACCGCGCTGCGGGCGTGCACGCCGGCCGCGCCCAGCACCTCGCCGAGCAGCTCGCTGGCGCCGTTGACCACGCCGGGCTGCCCGGTGAAGTCGGGTGCGGAGGCGACGAAGCCGACCACCTTGACGACCTGCTCGATCTTGTCGAGGTCGCCGATCACGGACTTCACGGCGGCCAGCGCGTTGAGCGCGCAGATCTGCGCGAGCGCCTTGGCCTGCTCCGGGGTGACCTCGGCGCCGACCTTGCCGGTGTCCTTCAGCTTGCCCGCGACCATCGGCAGCTGGCCGGAGGTGAAGACATGCTCGCCCGAGCGGACGGCCGGGACGTACGCGGCAACCGGCGCGGCCACCTCGGGGAGGGTCAGACCGAGCTCGGCCAGCCTCTCCTCAACCTTGCTCATCAGCTCTTCTCCCGCTTGAGGTAGGCAACCAGCTGCTCGGGGTTGTTCGGGCCCGGGACGACCTGGACGAGCTCCCAGCCGTCCTCGCCCCAGGTGTCCAGGATCTGCTTGGTGGCGTGCACGAGCAGCGGCACGGTGACGTATTCCCACTTGGTCATGGGGGTGACTCTAGACGAGCCGAGGGCCCGGGGTCCGCGTGTGAGGTGGGACACAAAGGGGGCATGAATCCGCTCGGGTGACCGGGTGCTCCCGGCATCGGGGCCGGTCCCTGGTTACCCTCGCGGGAGGGCACCTCGCGGTGCAGGCCTTTCGGAGACGGACGGAGACGGAGCGTGGCGAGCACCCCCGGCCCACCGAGCGAGCGCGACCCGGACTGGGAGGGCGTACGGCTCCACGTGGTCAGCGGCAAGGGCGGCACCGGGAAGACCACCGTCGCCGCCGCCCTCGCGCTCGCCCTGGCCGCCGAGGGCGGCCGGACCCTGCTGATCGAGGTCGAGGGCCGGCAGGGCATCGCCGAACTGTTCGGCATCGCCGCGCTGCCGTACGAGGAGCGCAAGGTCGCCACCGTCTCCCCCGCCCAGCTTGGCCTGCCGGGCAAGGGCAGCGGCGAGGTGTACGCCCTCGCGATCGACACCGAGCAGGCACTGCTCGAGTACCTCGACATGTTCTACAAGCTCGGCCGGGCCGGGAAGGCCCTGCAGAAGGTCGGCTTCGTCGACTTCGCGACCACCATCGCCCCGGGCGTCCGGGACGTCCTGCTGACCGGCAAGGCCTGCGAGGCGGCCCGCCGCAAGGGCCCCGACGGCGGGCGGGCGTACGACGCGATCGTGATGGACGCGCCGCCGACCGGACGGATCACCAGGTTCCTGAACGTCAACTCCGAGGTGGCCGGGCTGGCCAGGATCGGGCCGATCCACGGGCAGGCGCAGGCGGTGATGCGGGTGCTCAAGTCGCCGGAGACGGCGGTGCACCTGGTCACCCTGCTGGAGGAGATGCCGGTGCAGGAGACGGTGGACGGCGTCACCGAGCTGCGTGAGGCGCAGCTGCCGGTGGGCGGGGTGCTGGTGAACATGGTCCGCCCGCCCGTCCTGGACGCCGCCGCCGTGGAGGCCGTGCACGGCGACCACCGCGAGGAGGTCGCCGTGGCCCTCGGCGAGGCGGGCCTGGGCGGGCGTTCACGGACCGCGGCGACGGTACGGGCGGCGGTGGAGCCACTGCTCGACCCGCTGCTGGACCAGGCCCGCGAGCACGCCGAGCGGGTCGAGCTCGAGCGCGAGCAGCGGGCCGACCTGCAGCACCTCAAGCTGCCGACCTACGAACTGCCGCTGCTGGGCGGCGGTGTGGACCTCGGCGGGCTGTACCGGCTGGCGGGCGAGCTGAAGCGACAGGGGGCGGCATGACGGCAGAGCTCGGAATCGACGCACTGATCGACGACCCGAAGACCCGGATCCTGGTCTGCTGCGGCTCGGGCGGGGTCGGCAAGACCACCACCGCCGCCGCGATCGGCCTGCGGGCGGCGGAGCGCGGGCGGAAGGCGGTCGTGCTCACCATCGACCCGGCCCGCCGGCTCGCCCAGTCGATGGGGCTGAGCGAGCTGGACAACACTCCACGGGTCGTCAAGGGCGTCACCGGGTCCGGCGAACTGCAGGCCATGATGCTCGACATGAAGCGGACCTTCGACGAGGTCGTGCTGGCCCACGCCGAGCCCGAGCGGGCCAAGGCGATCATGGAGAACCCGTTCTACCAGTCCCTGTCGGCCGGCTTCGCGGGCACGCAGGAGTACATGGCGATGGAGAAGCTCGGCCAGCTGCGGGCGGCCGACGAGTGGGACCTGATCGTGGTCGACACCCCGCCGTCCCGCTCCGCGCTGGACTTCCTGGACGCGCCGAACCGCCTGGGCTCCTTCCTGGACGGGAAGCTGATCCGGATACTGACCGCGCCGGCCAAGGTCGGCGGACGCAGCGCGATGAAGTTCCTGAACGTCGGCATGGGCCTGCTGACCGGCACGCTCGGCAAGATCTTCGGCGCCCAGCTGCTGACGGACGTTCAGACCTTCGTCAGCGCGATGGACTCGATGTTCGGCGGCTTCCGCGAGCGCGCCGACCGGACGTACCAGCTGCTCAAGGCCCCCGGCACGGCGTTCCTGGTGGTGGCCGCGCCGGAGCGGGACGCGCTGCGCGAGGCGGCCTACTTCGTCGACCGGCTGGCGGCGGACGCGATGCCGCTGGCCGGGCTGGTGCTCAACCGGGTGCACGGCACCGGCGCCCCGCAGCTCACGGCGGAGCGGGCGCTGGCGGCGGCCGAGGCCCTGGAGGAGAACGGCTCGCAGTCCGCCTCGGTGGCCGCCGAGACGCTGGCGGCCGGGCTGCTGCGGCTGCACGCCGAGCGGATGCAGATCATGGACCGGGAGCGGCGCACCCGGGATCGCTTCGTGTCGGTGTACCCCGATGTGCCGATCGTCGAGGTGGGCGCGCTTCCGGGCGATGTGCACGACCTGGAAGGCCTGCGCGAGATCGGGCACCGCCTCGGCGGCACCGCGGTGTGACGGGGCTCGGCTGCCAGGCGGTCAGCCCGCCCGGGTGCTGTGGTCCGCCCTTGTGCTCGGCGGTCAGCCCGCCTGCGCGTAGTCCGTCAGGATGACGCCGGTCGCCAGCGACTCCTCGTACTCCGTACGTGCCGTCTCCAGCAGCCTGCGCCAGGACATCACCGTCGGCCGACGGCGCAGCAGCGCCCTGCGCTCGCGCTCGGTCATGCCACCCCACACACCGAACTCCACCCGGTTGTCGAGCGCGTCGGCCAGGCACTCGGTCCGCACCGGGCACCCGCTGCACACCGCCTTGGCGCGATTCTGCGCCGCCCCCTGAACAAACAGCTCGTCCGGATCACTCGTGCGGCAGGCAGCCTGCGCACTCCAGTCGTCTACCCAGCCCATGCCGGCGCCGTCCTCTCCCGAATCGAGGCTCCCCCACGGCGGCAACGGCATATTCACCGTTGCCAGTTGAGGACGTTACGGAAGAACGACAGCAAGCAACAGCCCCTTCGGGCTCAATCTCAAATGACCCGATCGGACTATGGGTACCCGCTATCTCACTCGTTGGAGTGATCGCAGGTCGCAGGCCTTGCCAGGCCCCTTCCGACCGCTTTCGTCACGCTCTGCCATGGCGCCGCCGGAGACGGGGGTCGCCAATCACCACAGATGAGGTCAATTCGGGCAAACCTCATCACTCACAAGAGTGATGATGATGAACAGAGAGAAGCTGTCGCAGTCTTGTGACAAGCGTAGGCGAACACCTGCCCCCATGTGCAGGATTCGGCGACGTAGTGTTCTCCCATGGCACCTCAGCGACCCGCGGGATCTCCGCTTGACAAGGCCGGCCTCGGAATCAAGTTCCTGGGCATCAGCGTGCTGGCCGGGGTCCTGGTGGCCGGCATGGCGCTGCCCGCCGTCGGCGCGCTCGGTCTGACCGCCAAGGACACCGCAGAGAGCTTCGAGAACGTCCCGGACGACTTCAAGACGCCGACGCTCTCACAGGCGTCGTCGATCTACGACTCCAAGGGCGGCCTGATCGCCAAGGTCTTCGACCGGGACCGGACCATCCTCACCAAGGACCAGATGGCCCCGATCATCCGGGTGGCCCAGGTCGACATCGAGGACAACCGCTTCTACGAGCACGGTGCCATCGACCTCAAGGGCGTGCTGCGCGCGATCGGCAAGAACGCCGAGGCCGGGTCCGCCACCCAGGGCGCCTCGACGCTGACCCAGCAGTACGTGAAGAACGTCTTCGTCGAGCAGGCCGGTGACGACCAGGCGGCCTTCCTGGAAGCCACCAAGAAGAGCCTGGGCCGCAAGGTCCAGGAGCTGAAGTACGCCATCAAGCTGGAGGAGGATCTGAGCAAGGACCAGATCCTCACCAACTACCTGAACATCACCTTCTACGGCCACCAGGCCTACGGGATCGAGTCCGCGTCCAACCGCTACTTCAGCAAGAGCGCCAAGGACCTGACCATCCCCGAGGCCGCGATGCTGGCCGGCCTGGTGCAGAACCCGACGGCGTACGACCCGATCCTGCACCCGAAGGCCGCGCAGGCCCGGCGTGACACGGTGATCAACAAGCTGCTCGAGTACAAGCACATCACCCCGCAGGAGGCCAAGGACGCGCTCGCCGCGCCCCTCGGCATCAAGTACCGGGAGCCGCTCAACGGGTGCATCACCGCCCAGGCGGGGATGGGCTTCTTCTGCGACTACGTCCGCCACGTGGTGAAGCTGGACCCCGTCTTCGGCAAGACCGCGGCCGACCGGAAGAAGCTCTGGGGCCAGGGCGGCCTGAAGATCTACACCACCATCGACCCGGACAAGCAGAAGGCCGCCTACGACGCGGTCACCGGGCGGGTGCGCGTCACCGACTCGGTCTCGGCCGCGATGACCATGATCAAGCCGGGCACCGGCGAGATCCTGGCGATGGCCCAGACCCGCCCCTACGGCCTGGACCCCAACCAGCACCAGACCGTGCTGAACCTCAACGTCGACAACGCCATGGGCGGCGGTAACGGCTTCTCCCCCGGTTCGACGTTCAAGCCGATCACCGCGGCAGCCGCGCTGGAGGCGGGCGTCCCGATCACCCAGACGTACGACTCGCCGAACAAGATGGACTACCCCAAGATCTCCACCTGTGGGGGCGGTTTCGCGAGCGACAAGGGCGCGACGGTCCAGAACGAGAGCCCCAGCGAGGTCGGCCCGTACCCGATGCAGATCGCCATGGCGAAGTCGGTCAACACCTACTTCATCCAGATGGAGCAGGAGATCGGCCTCTGCCCCGTGAAGCAGATGGCCAACAAGCTCGGCATCAAGAACCTGGCGAACGGCACCCCGCTGAAGCAGGTCGGCTCGATGACGCTCGGCACCCAGGAGGTCAGCCCGCTGGCCATGGCCGGCGTCTACGCCGCCTTCGCCGCCAGGGGCCTCTACTGCAACCCGGTCGCGATCACCGGGGTGACCGACGCGGAGGGCAAGAAGCTGCCCGTCCCGCAGGCCAACTGCACCCAGGCGATGTTGCAGACCACCGCCGACGGCATCAACACCCTGCTCAAGGGCGTGACCGAGAAGGGCACGGGTAGCTCGCTCGGGCTCGCCGACGGCCGCATGATCGCGGGCAAGACCGGTACCACCGACAAGCGGTACGCGGCCTGGTTCGACGGCTACACCCCCGAGCTCGCCGCCGCCGTCTGGCTCGGCGGCCCCGGCGACTACGTCTCCATGAAGGACATCCACATCGGCGGCCGCTACTTCGACGCGGTCTTCGGCGCCACCGGCCCCGGCCCGATCTGGAAGGACGCGATGGACGACGCTGTCGCAGGTACCCCGAAGAGCACGTTCCCGACCGTCGACATCCCGGCCCCGGTCGACCCGAACGCCCCGACCGACCCGGCCACGCCGCCGTCCAGCGACGGGGCCACGGGCCTGGTCAACGGAGGGTTCACCCTCCCGCCGGGCGTCCTCGGCGGGAACACCGGCAGGCCCACCAAGCCCGGCCGCCACTGACGGCACCGTACGAAAGGAGGGCGCCCCCAGCTCGGGGCGCCCTCCTTTCGTACGTCTTCGTCGTGCAGCCGTACGCCTTCGTCCTGCAGCCGTACGCCTTCGTCCTGCAGCCGGCCTCAGCCCGCCAGCGCGGCCCGCACCGCAGCGGCCACCCGGCCGCCCTCGGCCAGGCCCTCGACCTTCGGCTTCACCAGCTTCATCACGGCGCCCATGCCCTGCGGCCCGGTCGCCCCGCTCGCCGCCACCGCCTCGGCCACGATCGCGGCCAGCTCCTCGTCGGAGAGCTGCTTCGGCAGGTACTGCGCCAGCACCTCGCCCTCGGCCCGCTCCTGCGCGGCCGACTCGGCCCGGCCCGCCGTGTCGAAGGCCTCGGCCGCCTCCCGGCGCTTCTTCGCCTCGCGGGCGATCACCTTCAGCACCTCGTCGTCCGAGAGCTCCCGCTTCGTCTTGCCGGCCACCTCCTCGCTGGTGACGGCGGCCAGCGTCAGCCGGATCGTGGACGAGCGCAGCTCGTCCCGGGCCTTGATCGCAGCCGTGAGGTCCTCCTGCAGCTGCTCCTTGAGCGTTGTCATGAGGCCGATCCTCGCACCTCCGGTGCCCGATCGCTCCCCAATATCGCGGTGTCCCGCCCTCCGACTGCCCATCAGCTCCGTCGGGACAAGGCGCCTTCACCTGCCGATCCGGCGTCTGCGACCATGGACCGATGCGACCGCTGTACTCCGTACCCCTCGGAATCGCCGCCACCGGCGCCGCCTGCCTCGCCTACTCCGCCGGGTACGAGGTGCGATCGTTCCGGCTGCGCCGGGTCGAGGTGCCGATCCTGCCCAAGGGCGCGCGGCCGATCCGGGTGCTGCAGGTGTCCGACATCCACATGGTCAACGGGCAGGGCAAGAAGCAGCGCTGGCTGCAGAGCCTGGCCGGGCTGCGGCCCGACCTGGTGGTGAACACCGGGGACAACCTCTCCGACCCGCACGGGATCCCGGCCACTCTGGACGCGCTGGGCCCGCTGATGGAGTTCCCCGGCGTGTACGTCTTCGGGTCGAACGACTACTACGGCCCCACCCCGAAGAGCCCCACCCGGTACCTGCGCGCGCTGCGCAGCGGCGTGCACGGCCTGAACAACCCGGACGGCACCGGGCGACGCGGCATCGTCGGCGCCGTCCACAACCCCTGGGAGAAGCTGCGCGACGGCTTCGACGAGGCGGGCTGGCTGGACCTCACCAACACCCGCGGCCGCCTGAAGCTGGCCGGGCTGGACGTCGAGTTCACCGGCCTGGACGACCCCCACATCCGGCGGGACCGCTACGCCAAGGTCGCCGGCGGGCCGTCCGAGGACGCCGACCTCTCGCTGGCCGTGGTGCACGCGCCGTACCTGCGGGTGCTCGACGCCTTCACGGCCGACCGCTACCCGCTGATCCTGGCCGGGCACACGCACGGCGGACAGCTCTGCGTCCCCTTCTACGGCGCGCTGGTCACCAACTGCGATCTGGACACCCGCCGGGTCAAGGGCCTGTCCGAGCACCGCGCGGGCGGGCGCCGCTCGTACCTCCACGTCTCGGCCGGCTGCGGCACCAACCGCTACACCCCGGTCCGCTTCGCCTGCCCGCCCGAGGCCACCCTGCTGACCCTGACCCCGGGCGACCGCTGAACCCGCTGGTCAGAGGGCCGAGGAATCGGATTTCGTCTCTCGGCGCGCGTCCGGTAGAGTTCTACTCGTTGCGCCGGAGACGGAAGCAACAAACGCAGGACCGGGGTGTGGCGCAGCTTGGTAGCGCGCTTCGTTCGGGACGAAGAGGCCGTGGGTTCAAATCCCGCCACCCCGACCCAGTAGTGCCAGGTCAAGGGCCTGATCCTCAGTGAGGATCAGGCCCTTGACTGGTTTCCGGGACCCGTTGGGAGTGATCCGGGAGTGGATCTTGGAAAATCACTCCCCAGCGGCGAGATCCGACGCACCTTCAGCAAGATCCCGAGCGTGGCTCCGCACCAGCTTGGAGCCCCCGTCCTTCCGTCCGACACTGGCACCCCGTCGGGCCGCCCAAGATCCGGATCAGTATCGCCACAGTGACCTGTGAACAGCCGTCACCACGTTGACGGCCTAGCCGCCTGGAAGGCGACGGTCTCGCGGCGGGCTGCAGTGCGGGCCGGCGCAACCCATCGCTCCGTCGCCGCCGACTGTGTCGTCAGCAGGTGTCGTGGGAGTTCCAGAAAGCGGTGTCGCCGGTGTAGTAGTTGTGGAAGCCGCTGACGTACTCCTTCTGCGGGCATACGGTGGTGAATTTCCCGCCGACATCGTTGCCGATCGCGAGACTCACGCTGTGCACCGTGAAGTGGGCTTCGCTGTAGTAGTACGGACCCTGGGTGTCGATGGGGATGAGCGCTGAGGTGAACCAGCCGGGGCTGCTGAAGTCGAGCTTGGCCGGCCAGCCACCTTGGGTCCAGTCCTTCTGGCCGAAGCGGTGCCCGGCCGCGTCCTGGATCCAGATGTGGGCATCCGAGGCGTACAGGGTTCCTTCTGTGATGTGGGCCTCGGCGTACTCCAGTCGGCAGTCGGGGATATAGCCGAGGTAAAGCTGGCCCATCGAACCCCATGTGGTGTTCAGGTTGATGGTGGCGATGGGGTAGCGGGCTGAACCGCCGGGGTTGGGGTTACAGGAGGCGGCGTGGGCGGCCGGTGCGCTGACTGCAATGGTGCTGGCGGCAAGCATGGCGGTGCCGAGCACGGCGGCCTTGATCCTGGCGGTGAACTTCATGCCGGGGGTTACCTTTCGCTGGATGACGAGTTAGATGCGAGTTAGATGCAGAAGCCGACGGTATGACCGTTGTCGCTGTTGCCGCCCCAGTGCCAAGTGCCGGACTCGGTGAACAGGGTGGTGGCGGTGTAGCAGTGCCCCCAGACGTTGCTCCTCGGCCATGCACCCACCAGGTGGTTGGTGCTGCCCGAATAGAGTCCGGAGGCACTGTCCCTGACGGTGAGGAGGCCGGGCTGCCCGGCCGCGGGGTACTGGGCGAGGGTGTCGGAGGTGTCGGACCGTTTGATGTACACCCAGAATCGGACGTCGGTGCTGCCGCCGGTGTACTCGGTGGTCGCGTCGAACGCGGGGGACCCGAAGTCGAGGCCGTGCATGTGGATGCACGTCTTCACGTGATATCCGTAGGCGGCCGTGTTGTAGCCGCAGATGGTGCCGTCGTCATCATCGGCGTGCGCGGCGCCGGCGGTCACCAGTAGGGCCAATACGGACAGGGCGAGCGTCGCGGCGGCGGATCTGATCCTCATCCTTGTGTGCCCTCCTTTCTGGGCGAGGTGCGCGAGGACAGTCAGGGCGGACACGATTCGTCGGCGGACCGTATGCAGCGGTGTCCGCGAAGCGGTCGCAGATGCAAGCGATGTTCTTGGCACGGGGTTCTCTTCCGATGCGGTGGTGTTTGGGGGGTTTGAGGGCTGTCGAATCTGACCCTGGCCAGCGGATGCCGTGCCCAGAATCCCGGCAACCGGTGCCTTTACCGTGTCGTGGTCGTCACTAATGCGGCGCGGCCGAGGAGATGCTGCCAGCGGCCGGAGCCCAGGTGCCATAGGGGCTGGACGACCTTGGACCAGCTTGGACGTTCATGGACAGGCCGAGGGAAAGATCCAGATGAGCTCTGTCCTCCTGACCTGGCGGGCGATACGGTGTCGGCTTGTTGTGGGGGCGACAAACGGAGGTGCGGTCTTGCTGGGGGCAGAGGCGGATCGGGTGGCGAGGCGGCCGGAGCCATCGGCGTTCCGCACGGCGGAGGAGTTCCTCCAGGGGCTCCGGCTTCTCCGGGTGGATGCGGGTGACCCGTCGCTGCGTGACCTCGCCCGGGCGACGGGGATACCTCGCAGCACGCTGGCACTCCTGTTCGATGCGAGGCGGTCAAGGCTGCCGCGGCTGGATCGGTGTGCGGCTGTCCTGCGTGCGCTCGGCGTTGCCCCGCCACAGGTACGGCAGTGGGCCGAAGCGTGGAAGCGGATCCAGGGCGCCGAGCTCAGGGAGTACGACAGGGATCCTGACAGGGAGTCCAACGACGACAGGCCGGCCGTGGCCGATACCGCTGGCGTGGACGCCAGCCCCTTGATCGCGACTACCGGGCTTGCGGATGCACCTGGCATCGCAGTCACGCAATCCCGCGAAGCGATCACCGAACCCCTCGCGCCCGACCTCCGCGAGGTGGCAGAGGTACACCAGGGCAAACGCTTTGGCCGCAGGCATCTTGTCGTCGCCTTTTCGACCGGCGCCGCCTTCGCTGTTGTCATGACCTTGATTGCCCTTCAGCTGGTGCGTCTTGCGTCACCGCCGCCACCCGTGCTCGTCGGCGACTACGCGCTCTGTCAACCAGGTGCCATCGCGTCCCAACCCGCCGCGCCGGACCCCGTAGCCGCCCCGGGCCTCCGGGGTTCCAGCGCTGGTCCTCCAAGGTGGATTGCTCGTCCCACCTCCGACAAGCAGATCCTCACCGCCGAGCATGTCACCCTGCCGTTCAAGGAGACGGTCGCCGAGAAGCACACGCTGATCGTCACCCTGATGCTCACCAGCACCTGCCCAGGAGCCGTCACCGTGACCGACACCCGACGCAACCAGTACCGGGTTGTCGCCGACGTCGCCGACTCATCAAGGCACAGAGTGATGATCATCGCGGCGTTCGGCGTCAGCCCTCTCACCACCGCAGATTCGCTCACCATCACCTACCCCCAGGCGAGCAAGTACCACGTCGCCGTCGACGAGTTCAGCGGCCTGACCGCCTCCGGCCAGACGGCCACCTCCTCTGGCCATGCGGGTGGCACCGTCTTCAGCACCGGTCCCACCCCGAACCCCTGCACAGCGGGCCAGCTACAGGTCGCCGCCATCGGCACCAACTCGGGCACCGCGCCGACCCTCCCCGCCGAATGGACCGTCATCGAACCGCCCCTCAAACTCTCCTCCTACTACCTCACCACCTCCTTCCGTCTCACCCGGGAAACAGGCCCCTGTGCGTCCACTGGCGCCACCACGGCCCAGTGGGCCGCCGCACTCGCCACCTTCTCCTGAAGTAGCGCCAGCGGTGGCGCAGTGAGAAGGTTCCGCGCCAACTCTCGCCCTGCCACGACCGCAGCGATCCCGGTAGGCGCGCCCTCGAAAATGCACTCCCGGACTCCCATTACTGACGCTCTCTCAGTAGGGTGTCGAGACCCGCGACGGGCGAGCTCGGCGACATCCTCCGTCGAGCCTCCACCGCGGCCTCCCAGAGTCCCGTCAAACCTTCCAGAAGGCGCCTCCGCATCTCCGGAGTGACGTGGGAGTACCGGCCTGTACCGAGCCGTCCTCATGGCCCATCCGCTCGTCCATCAGCTTCGGCGGCGTTCCCAACTCCTCCATGAGCGTCTTATGGGTATGCCGCAGCCCGTGCGGGGTGAGCCCCCGCGCGATCGGTAGCCAGCACACCTCGGCCCGTCCGGAGGCGTTCCAGCCTCGCGCGGGCATGCCCGGCCAGGGGTGAGCCAGCACCGGAACCGGGTGCGCCTCCTGCGGGGCCTTCTTCGGGTACTACCCCGTGGCAGCGGTTGGAACAGCCAGGTCGCGAAGCCGTTGCGCCGCCAGTGCGCCGCCGGCTCACGGGACGAGCCCCCACGGATGTAGCCGAGGTCCGAGATGGCCGTCCCAACCTTGATCCGTGTCACTCGGGCACGGACTCCGGGCGATTCAGCACGTTCGAGACCGTGCCCGTTGAGACGCCGGTTCGGCGGGCGACATCCACCAACTTCGCCCCGGGCCGCGATCGGCTGGGCGGTCTTCCAGTGCCCAGGCTGCCGAGGCGTCTCTCTCGCCCAAGGCATCTACCTGGCGCCCCAGAGGCAGATCCCAGGGGCGGCACGCGAGAACCTCCTCAGCACCACCCGCTTCATTGCGAGCGGCTGGTACCCCACGGAGCCGCTGGTCAAGACCTATCCAGACTCCGTCCCGACGAGGATCGCCGAGATGGCAAGCGAGGCGTACGGCTGCCTGAGCGTCAAGCACCACCGGGCGGCAGTAATCATGGCTCGTACGGTCATCGAGGCCAGTGCGAAGGCGGTCGGGGTCACGGACTACGGCATTAGGGCGAAGATCAAGAAGCTCCTCTCGTGCTCCCGCCGTCCTCCCGCTGGCCGGCCGAGCGGCCGGAACGCCGGGGTCCGGCTGTGGCGGCAGCCGGGCCATGGGGCAGGATGGCAGTCCGTTCGGAATGCGTACATCCGCTCCAACGCGGCTGCGCACAACACGACCTGACAGGCGACAAGGTGACGACACAGCACGTACGGCGGCCGGCGGCGGCGGCCCGTTCCCTCGCCTTCCATGCTGCGGGGGCGGGACGGTGACCCGGGACCTGGTCCTGCACGACTGGGTGGTGGCCGGCATCGCGCTGGCCTCCGGCTGTGTCGCCGGTCTGGTGCTGCGGGCTCTGATGAAGTGGCTGGGCAAGCACGCGAGCAGGACCAAGTGGAGCGGGGACGACATCATCGTCGACGCGCTGCGCACCATCGTCCCCTGGGCGGCCGTGATCGCCGGGGCCGCGGTGGCCGCTTCGGCCCTGCCGCTCACCGCGCGGATCGGGGGGCTGGTCGACCAGTCGCTGACGGCCGTGCTCATCGTCATCGCGACGCTCAGCGCGGCCCGGGTGGTGGCCGGGCTGGTGCAGTCGGTGGCCGCGTCCCGGACGGGCGTCGCGGCTTCCGCAACCATCTTCGTCAACATCACCCGCATCGTGGTGCTGTCGATGGGCGTCCTCGTGGCCCTGGAGACCCTCGGGGTGTCCATCGCCCCGCTGGTCACCGCCCTCGGGGTGGGCGGTCTCGCGGTCGCGCTGGCGTTGCAGGACACCCTCGCCAACCTCTTCGCGGGTGTGCACATCCTCGCCTCGAAGACGGTCCAGCCGGGTGACTACATCCGGCTCACCAGCGGGGAGGAGGGGTACGTCGTCGACATCAACTGGCGCAACAGCGTGGTGCGCAACCTGTCGAACAACCTGGTGATCATCCCCAACGGCCGCCTGGCGCGGACGAACATGACGAACTACTCCCAGCCCGAGCAGAAGCTGTCGATCCTGGTCCAGGTCGGGGTCGGCTACGACAGCGACCTGGAGCACGTGGAGAGGGTCACCCTCGACGTCGTCGACAGCGTGATGGCCGACATCAGCGGTGGCGTGCCCGACCACGAGGCCGCCGTCCGTTTCCACACGTTCGCGGACTCCAGGATCAACTTCACGGTGATCCTGGGCGTCGGCGAGTTCAGCGACCAGTACCGGATCAAGCACGAGTTCATCAAGCGCCTGCACCAGCGGTACGGGACGGAGGGCATCTCGATCCCCGCGCCCACGCGCACGGTCTCGCTGCAGCAGGACGGGGCGGGCGCACCGTCGTCCCTCCCGCCGGTTCCGCACCAGTGGGAAGCGTCGGCCGAGGTGCTGGCGGACCGGCGGCGGTAGCCGGCGCGGGGCCAGCTGCCCACCTGGTGGGAGACGCCACCAACCACCGGACCAGGAGGTGTGGTGGTTGGTGGCTCCACCAGCGAGGGATAGGCATTCCGATCTCCGCAGCGCGGCGACCTACGACTGACCCAGCCTCAGCAACGCATCGAGCGCCTTCACGGGCGAGCCCGGCGACATCTCCCGGCGGACCGCGAGGGACTCCTCCCACACCCTCGTGAGGTCGTCCATCAGCGTGCGGCGCATCTCGGCGGTGATGTGGGAGTAGCAGGCCTGGACCGATCCGTCCTCATGGCCCATCCGCTCGTCCTTGAGCTTCGGCGGTGTGCCGAGCTCGTCCATCATCGTCTTGTGGGTGCCGCAGCCCGTGCGGCGTCAGGCCACGCGCGACCGGCAGCCAGCATGCCTCGGCCCGGCCGGCAGCGCCCCGCCCGCGCTCCGGGATGCCCGGCCACGGGTCGGCGAGCACGGGCACCGGGTGGGCCTCTTCCGGCGACTTCTTCGGGTACCAGCCGGTTGCCGCGGGGTGGAACAACCAGGTGGCAAAGCCGTTCCGACGCCAGTGCGCGGCGTTCTCCCCTGACGCCCATGCCCGGATGTAGCCAAGATCGGCGATCGCCTTCTCCACCCGGCCCCGGCTGTCGGGTGCCACCGCGTGAGGGCGGTTGAGGACGTTGGAGACGGTGCCGGTGGAGACCTCGGCGGCGCGAGCCACGTCCACCAGCTTTGCCCCCGGTCGGCGCGCAGCCCCGTTCGCGGCGCCGTGGCCGCTGAACAGGTACCGCAGGCCGTGGCAGTCGCACGGCTTTGTGCCGGCGCGGGCTACCTGCCCGGCCAGCAGCCCGGAGAGGAAGGCCGGAGAGTCCACCGTCCGGTAGGAGTCGTCCTTGGGCGGGCAGCGGTGAGGTTCCCCCGAGTCCAACTCGTAGAGCTGCCACTGAGTCGCAGCAGCTTACGGCCCCCCGATCATGCTCGGACCCAGACCAGGCCGGACACCGGCCAAAACCGCTACGCCACCCGCGCGTTAAGGGCTGGAGCCGTACGCTGGTCACCTATCACGTGGGGCCGAATGGCCAGGAATGCAGAGGGCCCGATGACCACAGAGGAACGTCTGGTCCAGTACCAGGTAGTAGCCGCGCGGCGAACGACTTACGACACGATGGTCTGGCAGGTGCCAGGCCTCGCACTCACCGCACAAGCTTTCCTTATGACAATCGGTCTCGCGCCGGGCACCGGGCGCCTGGCTCGTGTCGCGGTGGGGCTTCTCTCGGTCGTGGTTGCTCTGATGGCTGCACAACTCCTCCTGCGTCACCGGCAGAACGAGTTGGCGGATGCAAAGTGGCTTGAGAGCTTCGAGCGAGCCTCTGGTTGGGAGACCGTACACATGCCAGCTACTGCCCGGGCGGCGCAGGTCGGGTTGGTCCCATCGGGACTGGCCCGCTTGCGCTCATATCGCGTCTGGATCGGTGGGCTCTCGACCTTCGGTCTCATCGGTCTGGCGATTGCACTGTGGGCTGTGATCCGGTGAGATGGCACCGTGTCGGGAGGAGCCAGGCAGTCGTGTCTCTCGCGTGCCCTATGGGGCGGCGTCGGACGCTAAATGACGGTCGTTAGCGGACCTTGGTGCCCCGGGCTGCGAGAGGGCGGATCGGTGCACAATGCCACGTCAGAGACCATGTGAGTGAGCGTAGTTGGTGAGATTCCCAAGCTTCAGAGCATACTCGCAGGCTTGACTTCGGCCATTGAGACTCCGCCACCCGCGTGGTCGGGCACTTGCTGCCCGAGACGCTGGCTCAGCAGATCCGGTGCGCCGAAGAGCATCACGTGAACATAGTGCGTCTACCGTTGGCGTCGTGCACGTGTACCCGGCATCTGGCCATCCTCAAGGCATCACCGGATCGGCGTGGTTTGGTGGAAACCAGCTCTACACCACCTCCGGCCACCCCGAGGGCATCACCGGATCGGCGTGGTTCGAGATCCGCTGAAACCGGCGCGACGGCGGTTGATAGGCCTCGTGCCACAGTCGTGCCAGATCGAGCGGTACGCCACGGTCAACCAGAGTCGTCAACGGGCCAGTTCGCCCGTCTGGGCCAAGGTGGCATCTGCGCAGGTCACACCGGGTGAGCACCTGCCGCCCTCCGGAGGCGGGTGCCCTGCGGTTGGCAGCTTGACTCGGTCATTGAGGCTCCGCCACCCGCGTAGGTGGCCCCACATCCACCGGGGCTACGCTCGGTCCAGGGAGGGGACATGGAATCGTCGCTTGTCTGGGCCGTGCTGATGATTGTCGGCCTGGTTGCCGTGGGCTGTCTGTTCGCCATTGCCGTAGCAGTGGGCTACCTGATCAACCACTGGCGGAGGTATCGAGCTGGCTTCTGATGCTGGGAAGTGCCGTGCCCCATCCGTGCCCCAAGGGACGGGAACCAGCGGTGAATCACGGTCACCGGCGGACCCGCGAGCTACGGGTTCGGGCTGTCTCGCAGCGACATGCCTGCACGTCAGGGCCCTTATCGTGCCGATCAGTTGGCGAGATCCCCAAGCTCAGAGCACACTCGCAGGCTTGACTCCGGCCTTTGAGGCTCCACCACCCGCGAGAGCGAATGCGACATACCGACAGGTCAGTTGGCTGTGCACCGCTCCTCTTCAGAGCAATACTCATCGCCGTCCGGTGGGTGGGAGCAACCCCGGCACCCACCCAAATGTGGGAGAGGACTGCCACCGACTATAGAGTCGGCGAGCGGTCGTCCAAGATCGTGACACACATTTGGGAGGGATCACACTGATGCACTTGAAGAAGGTCACCGCTGTCGTGTCTGCCACCAGCAGCCTGCTGCTGGGTGGCGTCATAGCTGCTCCTGCCGCTCATGCCGGTGCCTACGGGTGCGCAGGCAACCAGGTCTACTCGGCAACGGTCTACGGCAACCTGGGCAACAGCTGGCAGGGCAAGAAGATCGGCAACGTCTACACGTACTTCGACGGCACCTACAACTGCACGGTGTTCGTCAAGGCTGTCTATGTCGGCACGAAAACCTACACCGCGGTCGACATAAGCAACCAGCGCAACGACACCACCCAGCCGTTCGGCGGAGACCGGGGCAACTACGCCAGCTACGCCGGCCCCGTGAAGATTGACGGCCGCAATACCTGTGTGTCCGAGTACGCCTACGCCGAGGACACCAACGGCACGGCCATGGCCAGCTGGTCCCCCGGTTGGCACTCCTGCGGCTGAGACCCGCCCTGGCCTCGGAACGAGGTCCTGCTCCAGCGGACGAGGCTGAGTGTCTAACTGCGCTACAACGGCCCCGCACCTTGGCGAACAACCACGGATGTTCAGGGACTTCCCGCGCAGGTCGGCGGTACTCTTCCTCCAGATCGACCTAGCGCTTGGGTTGCTTCGGGACGAAGGCCGTGGGTTCAAATCCGGCCACCCCAACCCAGTAACACCGGCCCTGAGTGCTTCTCCCGGGCCTATGGGGAGACTTCCGGGAGAAATTGCAGTGGGAACGGTCTCGGCGGTCCTGCTGATACGCCGTCAACAGAGCGTCGAGCGCCGCCACGGACGACCCTGGCGACATTCACCGACGAGCCCCCAAGGCCGCGTCCCGCAGACCGGCGCTCGGTCCACACCGACACAATGGCAAGCTCCGAGCCAGCGCCCCTGGCTCCTCGAGCACAGCGGTTGGGCCGGTGCCGATCGGCACCTGGCCGCAGGACAACCAGGCCGGACCTGGATGCCGACCAGGGAGCGCTATCGCGCCGTTCCGCCGACGGGGCGAGTAGGATCCGCGAGCATGGCCCTGAGCATGAGCGACGTGGACCGGTTCGAGGCTGCCAGGCCCCGGCTGGAGGCCATTGCCTACCGGCTGCTCGGCTCGGCGGGTGAGGCGGAGGACGCCGTGCAGGAGACGTTCCTGCGCTGGCAGGCGACCGACGTCGACCGAATCGAGGTGCCCGAGGCCTGGCTGACGAAGGTCCTCACCAACTTCTGCCTCAATCAGCTGACTTCGGCACGCGCCCGGCGTGAGACGTACGTGGGACGGTGGCTCCCCGAGCCGCTGCTCGCCGGGGACCCGATGCTCGGCCCGGCCGACACCGTGGAGCAGCGCGAGTCGGTGTCGTACGCCGTTCTCGTCCTGCTGGAGCGCCTGTCGCCCAACGAGCGGGCGGTGTACGTGCTGCGCGAGGCCTTCGACTACCCGCACCGGGAGATCGCCGAGATCCTGGGCATCAGCGAGGCCGCCGGCCAGCAGATCTACCACCGGGCCAAGAAGCACGTCGCGGACGGCAAGGCGCGCACCGAGATCGACGAGGCCACCGCCCGCAGGATCGTCGAGGAATTCCTGGCCGCGGCGACCAGCGGCCGTACCGAACCCCTCGTACGCCTGCTCACCCAGGACGCCGTCTCGGTCGGCGACGGCGGTGGGAAGGTCCCGGCCCGCGCGAAGGCATTCGAGGGCGCGCTCGCGGTCGCCAAGTTCCTGCGCGGCCTGTTCAAGCCCAGCGAGGCCAAGCGGGCCTATGTCGGCGGCGCGCCCGAGATCCACGCCACGACCGCCAACGGCGAGCCCGCCATCGTGGCGGTCGTGGACGGCCGGGTCGTCGGGATCACGTGCCTGGAGGTCACCGCGGAGGGCATCGCCGCGGTCCGCAGCCAGGTCAACCCCGACAAGCTCGTGCGCGCGACCGAGCAGTGGGCCGCCGCGGACCACGGGGATTCCCCGCTCTGCACCCTCTGATCCGATACAACGCACGCTGTGACGTGCTTCACATCCCGATCCTGTCAGGAAACGCCGGGCTGCCCGGTTCAAGGGGCGAAACCGCGCAAGACAACGGCGGACCCCGCGCAGACAGGAGCAGGCACATGCAGCACCGCATCGTCGTCCTCGGAGCCGGCTACACCGGAGCCATCGCCGCCGGCCGCCTCGCCAAGCGGCTGCACCGCGAGGACGTCGCCATCACCCTCGTCAACCCCGAGCCCGACTTCGTCGAGCGTGTCCGGCTGCACCAGCTCGCGACCGGCCAGGACCTCGCGCCCCGGCCGTTCAGCGAGATGTTCGCGGGCGCGGGCGTGGAACTGAAGCTTGCGAGGGTCACCGCCGTGGACGTGGACCGCAAGACGGTGACGATCACCGCCGTGGACGGCCCCGCACCGGAGGATCTTGAGTACGACACGCTGGTCTACGCCCTCGGCAGCGGCTGGAACGACGAGGGCGTACCCGGCACCGCCGAACACGCCCACGAGGTCTCCAGCCGCCCCGGAGCCCTCCGCCTGCGCGAGCGCCTGGCCGCCCTGGACGCCGGTCGGCCCGTGGTCGTGGTCGGCGGCGGCCTGACCGGCCTGGAGGCCGCGACCGAGATCGCCGAGGCGCGCCCGGACCTCGATGTCGCCCTGGCGGCTCGCGGCGCTCTCGGTGACTGGCTCTCGGAGAAGGGGCGCGCCCACCTGCGGACAGTGGTGGACAAGCTCGGCATCAAGGTCCACGAACACACGGCGGTCACCGCCGTGGAGGCGGACGGCGTGACGGCGGCCGACGGCACGACCATCCCCGCCGAGGTCACCGTCTGGACCACCGGCTTCGCCGTCCACCCGATCGCCCATGCCACCGCCCTGGAGCTCACCGACCGCGGCCAGATCGTGGTCGACTCCACGACGCGCTCGGTCTCCCACCCGGACGTGTACGCCGTGGGTGACGCGGCGATGGCGATCGGCCCGGGCGGAAAGCCCCTCCGTATGTCCTGCGCCTCGGGCGTTCCCATGGCCTGGCAGGCCGCCGACGCCATCGCCGCCCGCCTCACCGACACCAAGGTCCCCAGCGTCACCATCCGCTACTTCCAGCAGTGCATCTCCCTCGGCCGCAAGGAGGGCCTGGTCCAGTTCGTCACCGCCGACGACCGAGCGGTCGACCGCGCCCTCACGGGCCGCGTGGCCGCCCTCTACAAGGAACTGATCTGCAAGGGCGCGGCCTGGGGCGTCGCCAACCCAACCGCGGGCATCCCGTCCCGGCGCCGGCGTGTCGTGCGGCAGGAGAACCGAAGCCGCGCACGGGTGGAGGCGACCGCGGCCTGACCCCGCCCCATGGGGCATCAGAGGGGATGCACCAGCTTCAAGGCGAGGCGTCGGCACAGCGTCTGCCATACAGCAGCGAAGTACAGCAACCAGGCCATCTAGCAGTGACCGTCAGCGCCCCTCCCACCACCCGTGACCTGCACAGATGACCTCAGCGACCACGCTGCCTGCAATTCGCGACGAAGAGGCCGTGGGTTCAGATCCCGCCACCCCGACGCAGTAGTACCAGGTCAAAGGCCTGATCCTCAGTGAGGATCAGGCCCTTGACTGATGTCTGGACCTCCTTGGGAGTGGATCATGGAATGTCACTCCCGGCCCACTCCCCCATCCGGCATTACTGACACACCTTCAGGCGAGCGTCGAGCACGGCCACTGGCGAGCTCGCCGATATCTCCCGCCTCGCCTCCAACGCTGCCTCCCAGAACTCCGCCCTGCGCGACCGGCCGAGCCAGCAGCCGTGCCCGCGCTGCCGGGCCGGCGCGCCGTGCCACGACCAGTACGGCAAGCCGATCCCGCCGCACCCGGCGCGGTACGACGGCGCGCGCAGGCAGGCGCACCGGGCGGGCGCCCGCGAGCCGGCGCCGATCGAGAAAGTCCGCCCGGTGCCGCCGGAGCCCGAAACGCCCCCTTCGGCGCCGCCCGGCCGCTGCGGAGCTCACCGACCTCGACGGCTTCTTCCGCCAGGGCCGCGAGCGCGCCCGCCTCGACCCGCCGGCTGCCCAAGCTGTTTCGTCGATGATCACCCCATTTGTGATCACGGTTCGGTGACCATCCGTCCGCCGATGTTGATCACACTTCCGTGCTGTTCGAGCGGCCGATAGGTTGCGGCGTCCAGACACGTGATCACAACGGGGGCTTCACCATTTCCACTCCGCCCGCCGAGGTGCCCTACGGCGCCCCGCCCGCAGAGCCCACCATCGACACCCCGGTCCCGAGCCAGCCGGCCTACGGCGAGGGTCAACTCAGCTGCCGCTACTGCGGGTCCGTCCCGGCCGTGGAAGCGAACTTCCGCGGGCATCAGGGCCTCATCGTGATCCTGCGGTACCTGAAGCGCCAGGGCCCGTACTGCCGCACCTGCGGCATCGCCTCGCACCGCGACATGACCTCCGACAGCCTCTGGCAGGGCTGGTGGGGCATCCCGTCGATGATCGTCAACCCGATCGTCATGCTGATCAACATCCCGCAGCGCCTGAAGGTCAACAAGCTGGCCGAGCCGCTGCCCGGCGCGCCGCGCCCGCCGATGAACCCCGGGAAGCCGGTCTATCTGCGGCCGACGATCCTCGGCGCGCTCATCCCGGCGATCCTCATCTCGCTGATCGTCCTCGTGGAGCGGGGTGACCCCGAGTTCGCCAAGGTGGGCGACTGCATCCGCAACAACAACGCGATCGTCCTGCCCGGCGTCGACGACAACAACCCGGATGTCGAGGTGCTCTCCTGCTCCGACCCGAAGGCCGAGGCAAAGGTCGTCGGCCGGGAGGAGGACACCATCGACGGCCGCACCGCCTGCCAGAAGTACCCGAATGCCGACGGTTTCTTCAGCTACAAGCGGGACAGCGAGAAGTACACCCTCTGCCTGCAGTCGCTGAAGCCGCGATCGGGTTCGGTACTCAACCCGTCCTGAGGCGGTCAGGCCAGGCCGTTCTCCCGGAGGGCCGGCCAGGTGTGGCCGGCCACGTCCGGGTCGTCGAGGTCTGCGTCGAGCAGACGAGTGGCGGTGGCGATCCGGTGTCGCAGGGTGTTCCGGTGCACACCGAGGTCGGCGGCGCGTAAGCGACTCTGCCGCCGGTGCTCGGGTCGAAGACGGCGCGAGCGTAAATCCCGTCATCCGGACCAAGTAGTAGCGTCAAAGGCCGCGGCGACGGCGTCGAGGCCGCTTCGGCTGTGCCTGCTCAGGTCGGTGCCCTTGGGGAAGTACTGGCGAAGGAGGCCGTTGGTGTTCTCGTTGGTGCCGCGTTGCCAGGGGCTGTGCGCCCTCCGGCGTTGCCCCCGGCCAGGCAGCCCCGGAGCTGGTCGCAGCGGCCACCGGGGAGGTGGTCACTTCGGCAGGTCGCGGGTGGTCCGCAGTGGCGAGAAGAAGATCGGGACCCAGACCACCGCGAGTCCCGCCGCTCCGACCAGCAGCGCGGCCCGGACGCCGACGAACTGGCCGAGCAGCCCGGCGATGGCCGAGCCAGCGCAGAGCGCTCCGGTCAGAACGAACCGCATGGTGGCGTTCATCCGGCCGAGCATCGCGTCCGGGGTCAGGGCCTGCCGGAAGCTCACCTTGAGCACGTTGTCGATGCCGACCTTGAAGGTCGTCACCAGCCAGGCCACGGCGGCGAGCCAGAGCGCCGGGCCTCGGTCGACGAGTGCGACGGGCAGCCCGAACGGGGCCACCGCCAGCCCCATCATCCAGAGCACCCGGCCCGCCCCGAACCGGTGCGCCAGGCGACGGGCGCAGAGCGATCCCAGAAAGATCCCGAGGCCACCAACTGCGAAGAAGAGACCGAGCGCCCAGTCGGGCAGGCCCAGCTCGCGGGTGAACAGCACCGGCAGCAGGGTCTGGCAGAGCTGGATCGACAGGTTGGTGAAGGCTCCCGCGAGCGCGATGGACCGTAGCATCGGATCACCGAAGACGAAGCGCAGGCCCTCACGGACCTCCTGCGCGAGATTCGTGTCGGCTCGGCACTCCCGGATCCGTTCGGCCCGACGGACCCTCAGCAGGCAAGCGGCCGACCACAGGTAGCTGACCGCGTCGACGGCGACCGCGGCCGGTGCGCCGACCACGGACAGCAGGAAGCCCCCGGCGCCGCGGCCGCCGACCTGGGTGAGCGCGTCGGCCGTCACCAGGTGGGCGTTCGCCTCGGTCAGCCGGTCCCGACCGACCAGGTCCGGGAGATGGCTCAAGGAGGCCACGTCGAAGAACACCGTGGCGGTGCCGCAGAGCAGCACCACGGCGTAGAGCTGGTGGATCGTGAGGTGTCCGAGCGCCCAGGTGATCGGCACGGAGGCCAGCACGACGGTGCGCACCAGATCGGCAGTGATCATGAGGCGGCGCTTGCGCATCCGGTCGACCCAGGCCCCGGCCGGCAGGCCGACGACCAGGAACGAGAGTGTGCCGAGCGTCGCCAACAGCCCCACCTGGCCCGGGGATGCGTGCAGCGCCGACACCGCGACCAGAGGGATCGCCAGGGAGCCGACCGCGCTGCCGAGCTTGCTCACCGCGGCGGCGGTGAACAGCAGCCGGAAGGCCTGGTCGCGGACGAGGGAGCGGGGCGGCGCGGACTGGGCCGTCGGAGCGGAGGTCGGAGCGGAGGGCCGCGCCTGCTGGGCTGTGGTCATGAGGCGACCATGCGGGCTGTCAGCACGTCGGCTCCACGAATTTAGACTGAGCTGAATCGGCAGCGGCACGATGTCGAGGATCCCGGTGGTCCAGCCGAAGGCCATGCCGAGTGAACCGGAGGTCGGCGTGCTCGAACTGTCCTTCACCACCAGCGACCTGGCGCACACCCGGTTCGCGATCTCGCCGCTGTGGGAGGTGATGGCGAGTGTCAGGAGGCTGAAGGACTCGGCCGACAACGCCCTCTACCGCCCCTGGGTCGAGCAGGTCCGACCACGGCTCTCGGCATCCGGACTGGACTGGCGGCTCCTCTCCGAGCTCCTGCCGGACCCGCCCAGGACGATCCCCGTCTTCATCGCACCGCCGCCCTCCGTGCCGGAGCCGGACCTCGATCTGGAGCTGACGGTCCTTCGCGCCACGTCGGCCGAGCGGGTCCGGTCCGGTCTCGCAGGCCTGGGCACCCCGAGCTCGACGCGGCTCGACGCACTCCGCACGGACCCCGAGACCGGACTGGCAGAACTGGCCGGGATCATCGAGGCCTACTGGGAGCTGGCGCTGGCTCCGTACTGGCCGCGGATGCTGACGCTGCTGAGAGGAGACGCGCTCCATCGGGCCAGGCTGCTCGCCGAGGGCGGAGCACAGCGGCTGCTCAACGATCTCGATCCCGCCATCACCTGGACCAGCGACAGTCTCCAGGTGCCCCACCGACAGGCCTCCGGCATCAAGGAGCTGGGCGGGCGCGGCCTGCTGCTGGTGCCCTCGGTCTTCGTCTGGCCCCGGGTGTACTCGATCACCAGCCCGAACTGGCAGCCGACCGTGCGCTACCCCCCACGCGGCATCGCCACGCTGTGGGAACGGACAGCGACACGCACGCCCGAGGCCCTCGCAGCGGTACTCGGGCGGTCCCGCGCGCTGCTCCTGACCGAGCTGCACGCCCCAGCCTCCACCACCGACCTGGCCCGCCGCACCGGGTTGACCGCGGGCGGGGTCTCCCAGCAACTGACCGCACTCCGGGCAGCGGGGCTGGTCAGCCCCCACCGCACCGGTCGATACGTTCTGTACGCGAGAACGGAGCTGGCCGAGGCTCTGCTTCAGGCCTGCGACGACTGATCCGTACAGCATCGGAGCACCGCAACCTGGCCGTCCAGCAGGGACCGCCAGCGCTCCTGGCACGAAAGGACATCGACCGCTCCGGCGCTCGACGGGCCGCATCGGTCAGGAGACCGCCGGCCGAGCTCGCAGCCAACTCGCCGCTACAGTACGGATGTGCTCGACATCATCGAGGAAGCCACCCGCTCCGGTGCCCGGATCGACGACACCCTCGCCGCACTGACCGCGCGCAGCTTCCCCGTCGCCCGGGTCGAAGCCGTCGACCTCGGCCGGTCCTGGACCCTGTGTTGGCCGGGCGGTGACGACCCCTCACCCGCGGGCTCGCTGGTCGTGGACGGGGTGGATCTGAGATCGTTTGCCGGTCCGAGGCGCTGATTCCCGATGCATCGACACAGGGGGCAATGATGAGGTTCCGGAAGGCACTGTATGCACCAACTGCGGCGGCGGCCCTGGTACTACCGCTGCTGGCAGGCTGCGGCGGTTCGACCGGGCCGGCCTCCCCGGCAGCGCCCGCGACCTCGGCCGCCCAGGACTCGGCCGGCAAGCCGGGCGCGAGCGGCGACTCCGCCTTCCGGGACCGGGATCTGGTCATCAGCGCGGGCTGCACGGTGCCCGCGTCGAGTCCTGCCAAGGTGTGGGTCACGGGGTACGAGCCGAGCGGCTGGACCAAGGTGGCCTCGGTCGAGTTCACGCTGCCCGCGCAGGTCGTGCTCAGCGGGCGCGACGGGAACGAGCTGAGCGCGCTCTACTCCCTGTGCGCGGGAAACCTCCCGGACGCCGAGTCGCTCGGCAGCACGGCCGCGTCCGACGACGCCTTCGGCCCCAGGGTGCGCCGGCTGTTCGACCGGGACTTCACGCGGCTCGCCGTGGTCACCTCGGACGCCAGGACGGGTGCCAGCCACGTCGGGTACGTCGACCGCGCGGGGAAGTTCACCGACCTCACCGGTGACGGTGGCGGCTTCGCCACCCCGAAGGAGCGGGACGCCCTGTTCGCCCCGGACGGCGACAGCGTCTGGTTCACCTACCGCGACGGCGCCGACAAGCAGCACATCGCCGGCCGCAGTGTCGGCGGCAACCACCAGCTCACCGAGCAGTGGACGGGCGCCCGCCCCTACATCGACGACCTCAACCTGGCGCTCGGCGGAAGCCCCCTGCGGGGCGTGATCGGCTCGCGGGTGTACTTCAGCCCGGACGGGAAGCGAGTTGCCGCGTTCGTCGACAGGCAGGGCCAGAACACCGTGCCGGTGACGGCCAACGGGATCCTGCCGGCCGGCGCGACCGCCACCAGGATCCCGGATTCGAACTGCAAGCCCTCGGGCTGGGTCGACAACCACACGATCCTCTGTGCCATCAGTCCGGGCGGGCACCTGCCGCAGGAGTACGAGACCAACCTGTGGACCCTCGACGTCGACCGGTCACCGGCGAAGGAAGAACCCGGCCGCCTGCTGCTGCCGGTGACCGACCGCAAGAACCTCCCCGTCGCGATCTCTCCCGACGGCAAGCGCCTGTTGTTCCGCTCGGTCCAGGGCAAGGTCGAGCAGCCGTACGTCACCGAGCTCACGCCCGGAGCGGAGCCGAAGCAGATCACCGGCCGGGACGCCGCCACGGCGCTCGGCACGGGAGACGTCGTCCTCGAGTGGCGGTAGGTGACCGTCGGTCATCCCGGCTCGCAGAGGCGGAACCCGCTCCGCGCACCTACGGTGGTCAGAGAACGCCAGGGGGCCGTCGGTCCTGAGGAGGCCGTGATGGAGGAGCAGTTCGTCTGGATGACCACGCGCCGTATCAAGCCCGGCGCGTTGGACGACTTCGAGGGAGCCTGGCGACCGGCCCCCTACCCGCAGGGGCTGCGCAGAGCCTATGCGTACTGGTCCGAGGACGGGCAGGAGATCATCGGGGTCTCGTTCTGGGACGGCAAGGAATCGTGCGATGCCTGGCGATCCTCGGCGTCGGAGGCGGCGCGGCGTTCGGCCATGGCTCCCTACGTTCTCGAGGAGCGGGAGGCGTTCTACCGCGGCCGCGAGCTCACGATTCCCACCGGGGGAGCAGGCTGAGGGCCCTGAGACCCGCGCGGAGGCTCTGCCGGTGCGATCCGGCCGGGCCTCCTGCCATCAAGCGGGTGGCCGCGGCGGGAAGGTCCAGCGGGTCGGGGAGCCGGTGAAGTCGCCCTGGACCAGGCCGAAGGCGGTGACCGGCTGTACCCGGAAGGTCGAGTTGACCGCCGGATCCAGGAAGTCGACCGCGTAGTTGGTGCGGTACTTCCTGTTGAGCTCGTCCAGGAACCCGGCGATCCCGGCCGGATCGGTGACCACCTCGGCCCGCCCCTCCAGGACGACCGGCTCCCGGGGGCTGTCCGTGGTCAGCACGCAGTCGGGGTGGTCGGCCAGGTTGCGGGCCTTGCGCGACTGCCGACTGCTGCTGAACCAGAGCGCGTCGTCGAACCAGACGCCCCAGACCGGCATCACGTGGGGACGGCCGTCCGGGCGCACCGAGGACACCCAGTAGTCGTGCGAGTCGGTCAGCCTGCGCAGCGCCCAGGACCACGGCAGGAGGCCGGTGCCCTGATCCGCGGGCAGGATCCCGTAGCCGGGCATGTGGGGCCGGCTCGCGACGGGGTCAGCCATGACAGCAGTCTGTCACCGACGGCGGACTTCGACCGGGCGCCACGTTCAGTGGCACGACGACTACCTTGAGTGGCGACCTCCTGGGATCACCCATAGCTTCGAAGGGGCGGGCGTGCATACCGGCATGTCCGCGAACCGCACCTCGAAGGCAGGTCACGACTCCATGCCCAGACGATCGGCTCGGTATCTCGCGGGCGTCACCACCGTTCTTATCGCAAGCCTGGGTGCGGCTCCGCCCGCCCACGCGGCGACCTGGCACCTCGTCCGCCCCGGAGAGTCGATCCAGCATGCGGTCGACCACGCCAGGCCCGGGGACACCGTGCAGCTCCTCCCCGGCACCTACCGGGAGAGCGTGCTGATCACCGTCTCGGATCTGACCATCCGTGGGACGGGCCACGCGGTCGTGCTCGAACCGGGAGCCGAGTCTCCCGGCAACGCGTGCGCCTCGGCCGGCCACGGGATCTGCGTGACCGGCACGGCGGAGCGGACGGTCTCCAACGTGCGGATCGAGTCGCTGACCGTCGAGGGCTTCACCAAGAACGGCATCTCGGCCTCCGGCACCGACCGGCTGCAGGTACGGAACGTCCTGGTCCAGGACAACGGCCAGCAGGGCATCAGCCAGGAGAAGTCCACCCGGGCCCTCATCCTCGGCAACGAGGCCCGGAACAACGGCCAGGCCGGCGTCTTCCTCGCGAACGCGGTCACCGAGGAGGGCGGTGCCATCGACACCGGCGGCACGGTGATCGCCCGCAACCGGCTGACGGGCAACCGCATCGGCGTGGTGATCCGACGTGCCCGGGCGCTCTCGGTCGAGGACAACTCCATGACGGCCAACTGCGGCGGCGTGTTCGTCGTGGGCGACGAAGGAGTCCCCCGGGCGGGCGCGCTGACGGTCCGCCGGAACCACGTGTACGAGAACAACAAGTACTGCCCGCCCAACCCCCGGCTCGGGTACATCCAGGGCACCGGCATCCTCGTCACCGGCGCGGAGGACACGCTGGTGACGGGCAACCGGGTGGAGGACAACAGCGGCGCCTCGGAGATGTCCGGCGGCATCGTCCTGTTCCGCAGCCTGGTGGGCGCCGCCAACACCCGTATCACCGTCCAGGACAACGTCGTGCTCCGCAACGGCCCGGCCGACCTTGCCGACCGCGACACCGGGACGGGGAACACGTTCACAGGGAACACCTGCGGCGTCTCCGAGCCGGCCGGCCACTGCTGACCCCGGCGGCCACTGCGGCCACTGCCGATCCCCGACCGGGTCCTCGTCGGGCCCGGGCGTCCACCATGAGAAAGGTGGCCCGATGACCACCGCACGACCCACCACCTCCCAACCCGCCTCGCCGCAGTCCGCCATGCGGCTGCGCGAGCTGGTCTTCGGCGCGGCCTGCGCCGCGGCCGTCCGCGCGGCGGCCTCGCTGAAGATCGCGGACGCCCTGGGCGAGCAGCCGATGACGGTCGAGGAGCTGGCCGCCGCCGTCCACGCCGAGCCCAAGCCGCTGCGCCGACTGCTCCGGGCGCTGTCCTGCTACGGGGTCTTCACCGAGACGGACGACGACCGCTACGCCCACACCGACATGTCCCGGCAGCTCCGCGAGGACGCGCCGAACAGCCTGCACTACATCGCCCTCTGGTGCACCGAGCCGTGGACCTGGGAGGCCTGGCCCCGGCTGGACGAGGCCGTCCGCACCGGCCGGAACATCTTCCCCCACCTGTACGGCAAAGAGTTCTTCGACTACCTGCACGACGACGCGGCCGACTCGGCCCGGGTCTTCGACAAGGCGATGACCCACTCCAGCCGGCAGTCCGCGGAGGACCTGGCCGGCTTCCTCTCCCTCGACGGGGTGTCGAGCGTCGTCGACATCGGCGGTGGCCAGGGGCATGTGCTGGCCAGTCTGTTGGAGAAGCACCCCGAGCTGCGCGGGACGCTGCTCGACCTGCCCCAGGTGGTGGCCCACGCCGATCCCCGGCTCCGCGAGGGCGGCCCGCTGGCCTCCCGGGCCAGGCTCCTGCCGGGCGACTGCCGGTCCGAGATCCCCGTCCAGGCCGACCTCTACATCATCAAGAACATCCTGGAGTGGGACGACGAGAGCACGCGCCGGACCCTGCGCAACGTCGTCGCGGCCGCCCGCCCGGGCGCCCGGGTGGTGGTCGTCGAGAACCTCGTCGACGACAGCCCCTCGATGCGGTTCACCACGGCGATGGACCTGCTGCTGCTGCTCAACGTCGGCGGCGCGAAGCACTCCAGGGAGAGCATGCTCGCGCTGATGACCGAGGCCGGCCTGCTGGTCAAGGACGTCCAGCCCGTCAACCCGTACCTGCACGCCTTCGACAGCACCGTGGCCGGCTGAGCCCCGCTGCTCCTCACGGTTCGGGCCCGACGGCATCGATGCCGTCGGGCCCGAACCGCGCGTGGCGTTCACGCGGTGCCGGCGCGCTCCCAGCGGTAGAACTCGCGGGCCATCGCGTCCTTCGGCTCCCGCCAGGTGGCGGGGTCGTACGCCTGGACATAGGCGGTGAGCTGCTGACTGATGTCGCGGAACTCCGGGTGCTTCGCCAGTTTGGCGACCTCGGGTCCGGGCGGCCGCTCGGCCTCGATCAGGTGCAGATAGAGGTCGCCGAACTGGAAGAGGCTGCGGCCGGTGACCCCGATCAGGTGCGGCAGCTCGCCCCGGTCCGAGGCCGCGAAGACCTCGGCGATGCCGGCGGCCGACTCGGGCTTCATCCGGGCCACGATCAGGGCGCGGTGCATCGCGGTCATCCTCTCCCCGCCTGCTTCTCGACCTTGTCCCTGATCAGCTCCATCTGGGTCCGCGAGTTGCGGTTGATGTGGTTGGTCATGGCGATGTCGTCGACCGGGGCGCTCGGCTTCATGGCGAAGTCCTGGATCCAGCGCATCCTGGTGCCGTCGGGCACCTCGGCGTACTCCCAGCGGATGTTCATGAACTCGAACGGCCCCGGCTCCACCCGCCGCGCCCGGACGGCGAGCGAGGGGCGGTCGGTCTCGCGCTCGGAGACCCAGCTCCAGACCGTGCCGTTCTCGTCGGGGTGCATGGTCAGACGGAAGGTGGTCAGGTCACCCTCGCGGTCCAGCACCTCCACCGAGGCGTACTCGCTGAACAGCTTCGGCCAGTTCTCCAGGTCGTTGGTGATCTCCCAGACGAGATCCACGGGTGCCGCGATGACGATCTCGTTGTCGGTGTGTCCGGGCATGTCAGGCTCCAGTCGTCACGGATGCGTTGACGGCATCGAGGAATTGCTGCGGGGTCTTGGACATCTCGGCGCCGGCGGCGATCGGCATTCCGTAGCGGTTCTCCAGCTCGCCCACGATGCCGAGCAGGCCGAGCGAGTCGACGCCGAAGTCGTCGAAGCTCGCGTCGGGGTGCTCGATCGCCGCGGGGTCGATGGTGATGCCCGCTCGAACCTTGATCAGCGAGGCGAGCTCGCCGTACGTCAGCGGAGGGTTCATCGGAGGGTTCTCCTTTGTCGGAAGGGACGGGCGGTCAGGACGCTTCGCCCAGGCGCAGGACCAGGGCCGCGTTGGAGCCCATCAGCCCGCGGCTCAGCACCAGGGCCGTCCTCAGTTCGGCGGTGCGGGCGAAGCCGGTCACCAGGTCGATGCCGTGGCAGACGTCGGTGACGTTGGGGGTCGGCGGCACCAGCCCCTGCTCCATGGCGAGCACGGCGGCGGCGGTGTCGAGCAGTGGGGCGCCGCAGTAGGAGCGGCCGGTGCCCGCCTTGGGAGCGGTCATCGGGACGTGGGCGGAGTACTCGCCGAGGGCGTCGGCGATCGCGAGGGCCTCGGCGCGGTCCGCCTCCGGCACGCCTAGTGCGTCGGCGAAGACCACGTCGATCTCGTCGGGGGCGCAGTGCGCCTCCTCCAGCGCGCCGCGGATCGCGTGGGCGAGCCCGTGCCGGGACTCCTCCCAGCGGGACGCCCCGGTGAAGGTCGCGGCGTGGCCCGCCAGCACCGCCCGGATCCGGGCGCCCCGCTTGCGGGCCGCCCCCTCGTCCTCGACCACGAACATCGCACCGCCCTCGGCGGGCACGAACCCGCAGGCCTCGGCGCTGAACGGCAGATAGGCCCGGTCGGGGTCCTCGGAGAGGCTCAGCTCGCGGTACCCGAGCTGACACACCATCGAGTACGGGGCCAGCGGGGCCTCCGCCGCTCCCACCACGACCGTGTCGGTACCGCGGCGGATGGTCCTGACGGCGTGCGCGAGTGCGTCGAGACCGCCGGCCTCGTCGCTGGCCACCACCGCGCAGGGCCCCTTGAAGCCGCCGCGGATCGAGATCTGGCCGGTGCTGGCCGCGTAGAACCAGGCGATGGACTGGTACGGGCCGACGAAGTGGGGGCCCTGCCCCCACAGGTTCTGCAGCTCGCGCTGGCCGAACTCGCCGCCGCCGGAGCCGGCGGCGGTCACCACGCCCACGGCGAAGGGCGAACCCTCGTCGGCGTGGAAGCGGGCGTCCTCGAGCGCCAGGTCGGCCGCGGCCATCGCGTAGTGCGTGAACCGGTCCGTCTGGACGAGGTAGCGCCCCTCGACCGCTGCCTCCGCATCGAAGCCGCGGACCTCGCCGGCGATCCGCAGCGGCAGCTCGCCGCAGCCCTCGCGGGTCACCGGCCCGAGCACGGCGGCGCCCTCCCTGGTCGCCTTCCAGAAGTCGTCGGCGCCGACCCCGTTGGGTGCCACGACACCGATCCCGGTGACCACCGCACGGCGGTCGGGTCGGGAGACCGTCATACCTTCACCCCCTCGCGGCGGAGCACCACCGCGGACTGGAAGCCGCCGAAGCCGCTGCCGACCGAGAGGACGTTGCGCAGCGGAACCGAGCGGGCGGTTCTCGGCACGTAGTCGAGGTCGCACTCCGGGTCCGGCGTGTCGTAGTTGGCCGTCGGCGGGACGACACCGTTGGCCAGGGCCAGTGCACAGGCGACGAGCTCTATCGCGCCGATCGCGCCCAGCGAGTGACCCACCATCGACTTGATCGAGCTCATCGGGGTCTCGTACGCGTGCGCACCGAGCGACCGCTTCACTGCCGCCGTCTCGTGCCGGTCGTTCTGCTTGGTGCCGGAGCCGTGCGCGTTGACGTAGTCGATCTCGGAGCTGTCGATCCTGGCGTGGGCGAGCGCCCGGTCGATCGCCTCGGACATCTCCCGGCCCTCCTGCGTCAGCCCGGTCATGTGGTAGGCGTTGCCGAAGGTGGCGAAGCCGCTGATCTCGCAGTACACCCGGGCTCCTCGCCGCCGGGCGTGCTCCAGCTCCTCCAGGACGAGGACGGCGCCGCCCTCGCCCAGCACGAAGCCGTCCCGGTTGGCGTCGAAGGGCCTGGAGGCGTGCGCCGGGTCGTCGTTGCGCTCGGAGGTGGCCTTGATCGCGTCGAAGCAGGCGACGGTGATCGGGGAGATCGGCGAGTCCGAGGCGCCGGCGACGCAGATGTCGGCCCGGCCGTCCTCGATCGCGTGGAAGGCGTACCCGATCGCGTCCAGCCCGGAGGTGCAGCCGGTCGAGACCGTCTGCACCGGGCCGTGCGCGCCGGTCTGCTCCGCCACCGCGGACGCGAGCGTGCTCGGGGAGAACGCCCGGTGGAGGTGGGGCTCGGCCCGGCGGTGGTCCACGTCCCAGCGCGCGCCCGCGCCGCTGACCTCGGCGTAGTCGTGCTCGAGCCGGGTGGTGCCGCCGACCGCCGTGCCCAGCGAGACGCCGATCCGCCAGGGGTCCTCGGCCCGGACGTCCAGCCCCGAGTCCCGTACGGCCTCGGCGGCGGCGACCAGCGCGAACTGGACGTACCGGTCGGCGCGGGCGACCTGGTCGGCGTCCAGGCCGCAGGCCAGCGGGTCGAAGTCGCACTCGGCGGCGATCCGGGAGCGGAACCCCTCGGGGTCGAAGAGGGTGATGCCCCGGGTCGCCGTGCGCCCGGCGGTGAGCAGGTCCCAGAAGGCCGGGACCCCCACACCGCCGGGGGCGACGATGCCGATCCCGGTGACCGCCACCCGCCGGGTCACGAGGTCACCTCGGCATGTTCCGGGGGCAGGGCCCTCGGCGTCTCCTCGGTGTCCACGTGGCCGAGGTCGGGCCTGGGGGCCAGCGGGCCGAGGTGGAACACCATCCGGGCCTCGGTCCTCCCCACGTTGCGGAACCGGTGGCGCATGTCCACGGGGATCATCAGGCCCTGGTCGGGGCCGAGGGCGTGCGGGACCCCGTCGAGGTCCACCTCGAGGTCACCACAGACTACGTACACGAACTCTTCGGAGTACGGGTGGTAGTGCTCGCCGATTCGCTCCCCCGGCTGCACGATGGCCAGGCCCATGAACCCGCTGGTGGCACCCACCGCGGTGGGTGTGAGCATGGCGCGCAGGTCGCCGCCGCGTCGGCGGTTCGGCTCGGCGTCGTCGACGTGCACGATGCGTGGGAACTGCGTGGTCATGGTTACTGCCTCCAAGTAGCGTTACAGGGAAGGTCCCTGACGGACGGTGGGTCCGCCGGGGCACAGGCGGCTCAGGCGTCCTTCGCGCGGCGGTCGGTGACCAGGCTCATCGCGCACTCACCGAGGAAGCGGCCGATCGCCGCGTCGGTGCGCAGCTCGTGCCCGCCGAGTTCGACCAGGCGGCTGAGCACGCCCGCGGCCCGGGGGCCGACGATGCCGAGCGCCAGGCGGGGCACCGACTCCGGCGGAGCCGTCAGATCGACCAGCCGGACCACGGTGTCCTCCCGCTGGAAGATGGTGCTCGCCGCGAGCGCGTTCGACTTCTCGTCCATCGCCAGCTGGTCCTGGCGGGCCAGCAGCCCGGCCAGCGCCGCTCCGCAGCCCATGCGGACCGGGTACAGCAGCGCGTGCCGGCTGAGCTCGGCCGGTGCGCCGTCCCTGGCCAGGTGGTGCACCGAGGGCAGCGCGGCCCGCATGAAGAACGAGCGCGCCGACTCCGGATCGCCGAGGTCGCGGGCCTCCTCCAGGTGCGGGTTGATGGCCTCCTCCACCGAACGGACCTCGGGCTGCATCGCCACGTGCCGCAGGGCCGCGCCGAGATCGCCGGAGACCTCGACGGCCCGCACCACCCGGTTGCCGCGCATGAAGAGCGAGGTCCGGCAGAGCCGGGTGTGCCCGTCCACCCGGGCGGCCGGCGAGGTGTAGCCCGCCAGGATCTGCGCCACGGCCTTCTCGCTGCCGGGCTTCACGGTGAAGGTCAGGGCGTGCCGGACGATGCCGTCGGTGACCGGGGCCGGCCCGTCGAAGGTCTCCGTACCGGTGGTCTCCCGCATGATGCTGAAGCGCAGCGAACGGGTGTCCCGCACGCACCCGTGCAGGGGCTTCACCATCGCGCGGTGCGCCGCGCTGTCCACCCAGGCCAGGAACGGCTGCGCGCTCTCCCACTCACTGGTGATCAGCCACTGCGAGGGGTCCTCGATCGACTGGCACAGCTGGTCGCTGACATGGCCGGGCACGGCGGCCACCTGGTGGCGCAGCTGCTCGTACGCGTCCAGGAAGCGCTGCTGCGCGCCGTCCATGATGTCGCACAGCAGGACCACGCGGAGCCTGGAGGAGGCGAGTGCGGGGCGACGCGATGCGGGTTCGGTCAGGGTCGTCATGTTCCACTTCTCCTTGAAGGACGAACAGCCGCCGGACCGGGGCACGGAGATTGTCTGCGTGACCTGACGCAGCGTGAGCTGTCGGTCCGCGGTTCCTGAGGGCTGCGGTTCCTGAGGGCCGGTCAGCGCCGCCGTATCGGAACAGTCCGCCCGCTGCCGGGATCCGGCCCTTGAGGCCTGAGGTCGATCGTGGTGTCCCGCCACGGATGGCGCGAGAGCTGGAAGCCATCCGAGCGAAAAGCCGGGACATGACACTCCCGGCCGAGCGCGAACGCGCGTCTCACTGGACTCTGGAGCTGGGCTAGAGACTGGAGCAACGTGATGAACTCGAAGGTCGACGACCGGGTGCCGGTCCTCATCGTGGGCGGCTCACTGGTGGGGTTGTCCGCCTCGCTCTTCCTGGGCCGGCTCGGTGTCAAGCACCTGCTGGTCGAGAAGCACGCGGGCACTTCGCACCACCCGCGCGGCCGTGGCAACAACGTCCGGACGATGGAACTGTTCCGGGTGGCGGGGGTGGAGCAGCTGATCCGCGAGGCGGCCTCCGTGCTCGCCGAGAACCACGGCATCCTGCAGGCCGAGACGCTCGCCGGGATGGACCAGGAGTGGCTGTTCAAGGAGATCGACCCGGGCGGTGCACTGGCGCGCTTCAGCCCGTCCGGCTGGTGCCTGTGCAGCCAGAACGACCTGGAGCCGGTACTCCTGCACCGGGCCCGTGAGCTCGGCGGCGACCTGCGGTTCGGCACCGAGCTGGTCTCCTTCGAGCAGGACGCCGACGGGGTGACCACCGTCCTGCGCAGCCGGGAGAGCGGCGAGGAGCAGACCGTCCGCGCCGACTACCTCATCGCCGCGGACGGGCCGCGCAGCCCCGTCCGGGAGCGGCTCGGCATCGGGCAGACCGGGCCCGGCGACCTGTTCCACAACGTCAGCATCACCTTCCGGGCCAAGCGGCTCGCCGACGTGGTCGGCGACCGGCGCTTCATCGCCTGCTACCTGACGAACCCGCAGGGCGCCGGCGCCCTGCTGCCGGTGGACAACCGGGAGCAGTGGGTCTTCCACGCCCCCTGGCACCCGGACCGGGGCGAGACGCTGGAGGAGTTCACCGACGAGCGGTGCGTGGCCCACATCAGGGCGGCGACCGGTGTGCCCGACCTGGAGGTCGAGATCACCGGAAAGGCCCCCTGGCATGCCGCCGAACGGGTCGCCGAGCGCTACGGCTCCGGCCGGGTCTTCCTCGCCGGCGACTCCGCCCACGAGATGTCGCCGACCGGCGCCTTCGGGTCGAACACCGGGATCCAGGACGCGCACAACCTGGTCTGGAAGCTGGCCGCCGTGCTGAACGGCTGGGCCGGGCCCGGCCTGCTCGACACCTACGGCCAGGAACGGCAGCCGGTGGCGCGCGCCACCAGTGCCCGGGCCTCGGCCCGCTCGGCGGAGCACAGGCACCCCGGCTACGACGCGGTGCCCGGCACCGGCCGGCAGAGCAACGTCCTCGCCGTGGCCCTCGGCTACCGCTACCCCGCGGGCGCCGTGGTCGGCCCGGACCAGGACGGGCCGGCCGTGCCGGACCGCTTCGAGGCGAACGGGGAGCCGGGCAGCCGCGCCCCGCACCTGTGGGTGCACCGGGCAGGAGTACGGCAGTCCACCCTCGACCTGTTCGAGGACTCCCTGGTGCTCCTCACGGGGCCGGGCGGTGGCTCCTGGCACGCGGCGGCGCAGCGGCTCGCCGGGCGGCTCGGGATCCCCCTGGAGGCGTACCGGATCAGCAGCGACCCGCAGCACGAGCTGGCCCCGGAGCCCGGCAGCGACTGGGCGGAGGCCTACGGGACGAAGGCCGACGGCGCGGTCCTGGTACGGCCGGACGGGTTCGTGGCCTGGCGGGCGGACGGGGCTGTGGCCGACGCGGAGGCGGTGCTCGGCGACGTCCTGCGGGTGGTGCTCCGCCGGTAGGCGAGGCCGCGGGCCGACCAGAGGGGCGCGGGGAAGTGCGCGACATCGGAAGTGACGGCGCCGCACCTTCCGCCTCGCGCAGTTCCCCGCGCCCCCGTAGTTGCCCGAACCTGATCGGCTACGGCCTCGCTGCCGCGAGGGCCCGGCGGGCGCGGCCGCCGAACAGGTCGGCCAGCGCCGCCAGCAGGGCCAGCGCGACGAAGGCGAGCGCCACCAGCAGGGCCTGCTGGAAGGCCCCGGCCCAGTCCTGATGGTGGGCCGCGGCCTGGGAGAAGAACACCGACCCCACGGCCGCGATCCCGATTGCCGAGCCGATCCGCTGCGCGGTCTGCAGCACTCCCCCGGCGCTGCCGGCCCGGACAACCGGGACCTCACCGAGCGTCAGGGTCTGGTTCGGCGAGACCACGAGGCCGCTGCCGACCCCGGCCACCAGCAGCGGCAGCGCCGTCGCCCAGCCGACCTGGCGGCCGGACCACAGGTGGACGGCGAGTGCGGCCCCGGTCAGACCGAGCACCACCAGGACCAGACCGAAGGTCACCAGCGGCCGGCCGAAGCGGTGCACCACCCGGCCGCCGACCGCCGCGGACACCCCCGATCCGAGCGCGAACGGCGTGATCGCCAGGCCGGCCAGCAGGGCGCTGTAGTGCTGGCCGGCCTGCAGGTAGAGGCTGAAGATGAAGAAGATCGCCGTGAAGCCGGCGAAGTAGACCAGCGAGAGCAGCACGCCCAGCGAGTACGACCGGGCCTCGAACAGGCTCATCCGGACCAGGGGTTCCCGGCGGCGGCCGTAGCGGAGCTCCCAGGCGACGAACAGGGCCAGCAGGACCATCGCGACCGGTACCAGCAGCCATTTGGCGTCGTTCTGCCACTGCTGCTGCACGAAGGGGAGCAGCAGGAGCAGGGTGCCGCTGCCCAGCAGGAGGACCCCGACCGGGTCGAAGTCGCTCCGCCTGGGCTGCGCGCCGCCGGCCTGCGGCAGGGTGGGCGCGGGCAGCAGCCGGTACGCGGCCGGCAGGGCGAGGAGGCCGATCGGCAGGTTGACGTAGAACACCCAGCGCCAGCCCTCCCCGGCGCCGAAGGCCTCGATCAGAAGGCCGCCCAGCAGCGGTCCGACCGAGGTGGAGATGCCGATGGTGGCCCCCAGCATGCCGAAGGCCCGGCCGCGCTCCGGCCCGCGGAAGAGCTGCTGGATGAAGCCGGAGACCTGCGGGACCAGGACACCGCCCGCCATCCCCTGGACCAGCCGGGCACCCACCAGCCAGGCCTCGTTCTGCGCGGCGCCGGCCACCGCGCTGGCGGCGGTGAAGAGGGCGAGACCGGTCATGAAGACGGCGCGCCGGCTGCGCGCGTCACCGAGCCGCCCGCCCGGGACGAGTGCCAGCCCGAAGGCGAGGGAGTAGCCGGAGAGCACCCACTGCACTCCGCTCTCCGACAGGTGAAGGCCGTTGCGGACGGAGGGCAGGGCGACGTTGACGATGCTGACGTCGAGCAGGGTCATGAAGCCGGCCACCAGGCAGACCGCGAGCGCCTGCCAGCGCTGGTCGCGGCCCCGCCGCCCGGAGCCCGGGCCGGGTTCACCACGGGAGCTGAGGGCCGAGGAGCCGTTCGGCGGGAGCGGTGTGCTCACGGGGGAGCCTTTCGCGGTGGAAACTGCGCCGTGCGCCACCCCACCGGGGCAGGCGGTCAGGACACAGTAGCGCGGCGGTTTGCCCCTGAACGTCCCGACTCGGCGCGCGGCGGCCAGATCAACTGCGTGCGCGAGATCGGAAGGCATCGACGTGTGCCCTACCGCTGTGTCCGCGGCGTTCCGCTCGCCACCCGCCATCGGGTTGGATGGGGGGATGAGTGACGAGAAGAGCGCCGTACCGGCGTGGGAGCAGCGGTTCCGGGCGGCGCGGGTCTCACTGCCCGACTGGGCCGAGGACGCCCCCGAGCGGGCGCTGTACGTGTCGAACGCGACCGGCACGTACGAGGTGTACGCCTGGGACCGGACCGCCGACCGGCACCGGCAGGTGACCGACCGGCCGAACGGCACCACGGACGCCGAGCTGAGCCCGGACGGCCGCTGGATCTGGTGGTTCGACGACACCGACGGCGACGAGTTCGGCGTCTGGCGCCGCCAGCCCTTCATCGGCGGGCCGGACGAGGAGGCGGTGCCGGGCGTTCCCGCCGCGTACTCGGCGGGCCTGGCCCTGGGCCGGGACGGCACGGTCGTGGTCGGCACCTCCTCGGACGACGACGGCACCACCCTTCACCTGCGCCAGCCCGGCGCGGCGGCGCCCGAGACGATCTACCATCACGAGGAGTACGGCGGCGTCGGCGACCTCAGCTACGACTCCGCCCTGCTCGCGATCGACCACACCGAGCACGGCGACGCGATGCACTCGGCGATCCGGATCGTCCGCACCTCGGACGGCTCGACGGTGGCCGAGCTGGACGAGGTCACGGGCCGAGCGGAGCCGCGGGGCGTGGCCTGCCTGGGCTTCGCCCCCGCGGTCGGCGACCAGCGGCTGCTGGTCGCCCATCAGCGCCGGGGCCGCTGGGAGCCGATGCTCTGGGACGTCCTCACCGGCGAGGAGACGGAGCTGCTGCTCCGCGACGACCGGGGCGGCGAGTTCCCGGGCGACCTGTCGGCGCAGTGGCGCCCCGGGGCGCGGTCGCTGCTGGTCGAGCACGAGTACGAGGCGCGCAGCGAGCTCTTCTCCTACGACCTCGAGAAGGGCGAGCTGACCCGGCTGGAGACCCCGCGCGGCACCGTCGCCGGGGCAACGGCCAGGCCGGACGGGACGGTTGAGTTCCTCTGGTCCTCGGCCGCCGAGCCCTCGGCGGTACGGTCGACCTCCGGCGCAGTGGTACTGCGCGCTCCCGGGCCGGTCCCGCCGAGCTCGGTGCCGGTGGAGGACGTCTGGGTGGAGGGCCCGGGCGGCCGGGTGCACGCACTGGTCCAGCGGCCGGACGGGGAGGGCCCGTTCCCGACCGTCTTCGAGGTCCACGGCGGCCCGACCCACCACGACAGCGACTCCTTCGCGGCCGGCCCCGCCGCCTGGCTGGACCACGGCTTCGCGGTGGTCCGCGTCAACTACCGCGGCTCGACCGGCTACGGCCAGGCATGGACGGACGCGCTGCGCGAGCGGGTCGGCCTGATCGAGCTGGAGGACATCGGCGCGGTACGGGACTGGGCGGTGTCCTCCGGGCTCGCCGACCCGGCGCAGCTGGTGCTCTCCGGCGGTTCCTGGGGCGGGTACCTGACGCTGCTCGGGCTCGGTGTGCAGAGCGGGAGTTGGACGCTCGGCCTGGCCGCGGTGCCGGTCGCCGACTACCTGACGGCGTACGCCGACGAGATGGAGGCGCTCAAGTCGCTGGACCGCACGCTCTTCGGCGGCACCCCCGAGGAGGTTCCCGAGCGCTGGCAGGCCTCCTCGCCGATCA
This sequence comes from Kitasatospora atroaurantiaca, assembly GCF_007828955.1. Lineage (NCBI taxonomy): Bacteria > Bacillati > Actinomycetota > Actinomycetes > Kitasatosporales > Streptomycetaceae > Kitasatospora > Kitasatospora atroaurantiaca. Next base: position 3,541,198 of record NZ_VIVR01000001.1, read on the forward strand.
CCTACGTCGAGCAGGTGCAGGCGCCCGTCTACATCAGCGCCGGGGTGAACGACCCGCGCTGCCCGATCCAGCAGATCGAGAACTACGTCGGGCGGCTGGAGCAGCTGGGCAAGGTGCACGAGGTGTACCGCTACGACGCCGGGCACGGTTCGCTGGTGGTCGAGGAGCGGATCAAGCAGCTGCGGCTGGAGATCGACTTCGCCCTGCGGCACCTCGGGCGGGCCCGGTGATCAGACGCTGGGCCCTGGCGACGGGCGTCGTGCTCGCCGTACTGCTCACGGCCACGGCGTGCTCGGGCGAGAGCGAGGACCCCTGCGGAGACTCGCAGGCGGCCGAGCGGGCTGACGAGCCGGTACCGGCCGGAGATCCCGTAGTGGCCGGGGAGCCGGTACTGACCGCGCAGTTGCTCGCCAAGTCGGGGAAGGGATCCAAGGGTTCCAAGGGGCGGCGGGTGGTGCACCACCACTCGAACTCGAACTCCAGCTCGGGCCGGTCGGACGGGTGCGGCGTTCCTTCGCCGTCGCCCTCGGTCTCCCTGACCCCCAGGATCCCGGCGGCCCCGACGAAGCGTTAGCCCTCCGCGGGTGGCGGTGGCGGTGGCGGTGGCTCAGTCCAGGGCCGGATCGAGACCGAGGACCCGGTCCTGGGCCGCCTCCGCCTCGCGGCGCACCAGGCGGAACCACATGAAGACGACGAAACCCGCGAAGACGAACCACTCCAGCGTGTAGCCGAGATTCTGGAAGGCCCGCAGGCTCAGCCCGTTGCCGCCCTGCGGCTGGACGGTGGGCACCACGGTGAGCCCGGCCGGTACGGCGTCGGCGGCCACCCAGCCGTCGTACGTCCCGTACGGCAGGACGTTGACCAGCGCGGCCGGGCTGATCGTGCCCAGCTGGCCGGACGGCAGCCCGCCGGCCACCGCGCCGCCGCTGCCGCTGGTCTCCGGTGCCTGCAGCCGTCCGGTGACGGTCACCTCGCCGCTCGGTACGGCGGGCGCCGGGGCCGCACCCGGCGAGCCGGCGGCCCAGCCCCGGACCACGGCGACGGCCCGGCCGTCGGCGGTGCGGAGCGGGGTCAGAACGTAGTAGCCCTGCCGGCCGTCCACGGTGCGGTTGGGGACGAGCAGTTGGTGCGCCGGGTCGTAGCTGCCGGTGGCGGTGACGGCCCGGCCGACCGTGTCCGTGCCCACCTTGGACTGCGCGGTCGCCAGCACGCTGCCGAGCGGGACGGCCTCGCCCGGGGCGGCGGCGGCCGAGCGGGCGGCGTCCTGGTGGGTGGACACCCGGTCCTCGAAGCGGCCGAGCTGCCAGGAGCCGAGCCAGATGCAGACCGCGACGGCCACCAGGGCGACGACGGTGCCGCCCAGCCAGCGCGAAGTCAGGAGAAACCGGTACACACCCACCACGGTAACGACTGCTCCCCGCACCCCGGCCGCAGGGGTCGCCGCTGTGCGGCTCCGCCGGTAGGCACGGCGCCAGCGAGAACAGGGGCGCGGGGAACTGCGCGAAATCGGGAGGGCACAGGTCGTCGCCTTCCGATCTCGCGCAGTTCCCCGCGCCCCTGGGATGCCCAATCATGATCGTGCACCTACTGGCGAAGCCTCTACGGCTACCCGCCCGTGGCCGGGGCGCCGGACGGCTGGGCGGCCGCCACCTCCTGGGGCGCCGCGCGGTAGACCGTGCCGGTGCACGCACCGTTCACCACCGCGGTGGCGACGGCCGGGCCGCCCGACTCCGGGGTGTGGGCGAGCGTGATGCTCGGGGCCTCGCCGGTCGGCGTCGCGGTGGGGCTCGCACCCCCCGTCGGTGAGGCCGAGGCCTCGGCGGTGGAGACGGTGGAAGTCTCGGCCGCCCGCGAGTCGGCGCCCGCAGCCTGCCCACCCGCCGTCGGCGCGCTGCCCGACTGCCCGCTCGGGGCGGCGGACTTCGCGCACGGCGCGTCCGGCACCCAGCCGAACTGCACCTGGTAGCCCGCCTGCGGCGCCAGCACCAGCGAGCGGGGCGCCCCCGCAGGGTCCGGCAGCGCACCGGCCGGGTCGCCGGCCGTGTGCTCGACGACCTTGACCTTGGACGGGTCGGTCCCGCTGGCCGCGCTGACCAGCACGGTGCCCGCGCCGGTCAGCTCGCAGCTTCGCCCGGAGGTGTTGCGTACCGTGAACCAGCCGTAGACCTTGCCGCTGCCGTCCGCCGCCGCGAGGTGCGAGCTGGCCTGCCCGAGGTCCGCCCGCCCGCAGCCGGGTACGGGTGCCGTGCCGGCCGAGGCCCCGCCCGTCCCGGTGGAGAGGCTGCCGCTGACGGAGGCGGTGTCGGCGCCGGCCGGCGTACCGGCCGGGGCGGTGGCCGGGTTGGCCGGGCGGGGGGTGTGCGGCCTGCCGGTGGCCCCGGACCCGTTCGGGCCTGCCGTCCCCACATGGTCGTCGTCCGCCAGGGCGGAGCCCGGGGCCGGGCCGCCGGACAGGTCGAAGTGCTGGACGCCGTGGATGGCCGGGACGGCGGCGGCCGTGAGCAGCACCGCGGCGGCCGCGCCCGTCCAGACGTTCCGCTGCCGGGCACGGCGGCGTGGCACGGCCCGCTGGATGCGGTGCAGGGCGGCGGGATCGGGCTGCACCTCGTCCACGGCCCGGTGCAGCAGGGCTCTGAGCTCACGCTCCATCAGGCCGTCGGAGCCGTGGGCGGCGGAGCTCTGGCTGTCGGTGTGCCGGTCGCCGAAGCGCCGGCCGTCGGAGCGGTGATCGTCAGTCATGGCTGCTCTCGCTGCTCTCCATCAGGACCCGCAGGGCAGCAAGGCCGCGCGAGCCGTACGCCTTCACCGAGCCGAGGGAGATCCCCAGCGTGTCGGCGACCTGCGCCTCCGTCATGTCCGCGTAGTAACGCAGTACCAGCACCTCCCGCTGACGGCGTTGCAGCCCCCTCAGCGCGGCCTTCAGCTGGTCGCGCTCCAAGGCATCGTAGGCACCTTCTTCTGCACTGGCCATGTCAGGCATGGGCTTGGGGAGCAGACGCAGCCCCAGAATTCGCCGTCGAAGCGTCGACCGGGACAGGTTGACCACGGTCTGGCGCAGGTAGGCGAGGGTCTTCTCCGGCTCGCGGACCCGGCGCCGGGCGGCGTGCACCCGGATGAAGGCTTCCTGGACGACGTCCTCACAGGACGAGAGGTCGTCGAGCAGCAAGGCGGCGAGACGCAGCAGGGATCGGTAGTGGGCCTGGTAGGTCTGGGTCAGGTGGTCGACGCTGGCTCCCGCCGCGTCCGCTGCGGCTGTGCCCATCCGGTTATCGACCAGCCGGCCCGCTCGCGGCGGCAGTGCCACCACCGGCAGTCCCACCACCGGCACCGCTGCCATGGGCATTGCCCCCATTACGTTCGCCACACGTGTTGGACACTCGATCCCCTGTCATGGTTGCCCGGCCCGCAGGACATTCTCCCGCACATGCAGAATCCCCCTCCAGGGGGTCGAAGGGGGATTCTGACAGGTCGTCTCGCAAGGCGTCAGGCGGTCGTCAGCTCCGCCGCGACGACCTCGGCGATCTGGGCGGTGTTCAGCGCCGCGCCCTTGCGCAGGTTGTCGCCGCAGATGAAGAGGTCCAGCGCGGTCGGGTCGTCGATCGAGCGGCGCACCCGGCCGACCCAGGTCGGGTCGGTGCCGACCACGTCGTTCGGCGTCGGGAACTCGCCGGCCTCCGGGTTGTCGTACAGCACGACGCCCGGGGCGTCCCGCAGGATCTCCTGCGCGCGGGCCTGGGTGACCTCGCGCTCGAAGACCGCGTGGACGGCCAGCGAGTGCGTGGTGATCACCGGGATGCGGACGCAGGTCGCGGAGACCTTGAGGTCCGGCAGACCGAGGATCTTGCGCGACTCGTTGCGGACCTTGAGCTCCTCGGAGGACCAGCCGTCCTCCTTGAGCGAGCCCGCCCACGGCACCGCGTTCAGCACCAGCGGCGCCGGGAACGGCCCGTTGTCGGTGATCACGGCGCGCAGGTCCCCCGCCATCTCGCCGACGCCGGTGCCCGCGACCTGCTTGATCTGGTCGCGCAGTGCGTCCACGCCGGGCTGCCCGGCGCCGGAGGCCGCCTGGTACGAGGCGACCACCAGCTCCTTGAGCCCGTACTCGGAGTGCAGGGCGGCCAGCCCGTTCATCATCGTGAGCGTGGTGCAGTTCGGGTTGGCGATGATGCCGCGCGGCCGGATCCGGGCCGCCGCCGCGTTCACCTCGGGGACGACCAGCGGGACGTCCTCGTCCATCCGGAACGCGCCCGAGTTGTCGACCGCGATGACGCCCTTGGCGGCCGCGATCGGCGCCCACTGGGCGGAGACCTCGTCCGGGACGTCGAACATCGCCACGTCGATGCCGTCGAACGCCTCCTCGGAGAGCGCCACGACCTCGACCTCCTCGCCGCGCACGGTCAGCTTGCGGCCGGCCGAGCGCGGGGAGGCGATCAGACGGATCTCGCCCCAGACGTCCTCACGGGAGGAGAGGATGCCGAGCATCACGGTGCCGACCGCGCCGGTGGCGCCGACGACCGCGAGGTTCGGCTTCCTCGGGGAGGTCATCGCCCGGTCCCGCCGTAGACGACCGCCTCGTCGGAGTCGCTGTCGAGCCCGAAGGCGCTGTGGACGGCGCGGACGGCCTCGGGGACGTCCTCGCCACGGGTGACCACCGAGATGCGGATCTCGGAGGTGGAGATCAGCTCGATGTTGACGCCGGCCTCGGAGAGCGCCTCGAAGAAGGTCGCGGTGACACCGGGGTTGGAGCGCATACCGGCGCCGACCAGGGAGATCTTGCCGATCGCGTCGTCGTAGCGCAGCGACTCGAAGCCGATGCCCTCCTTGACCCGGCCCAGCGCGTCGATGGCCTTCTGGCCCTCGGTCTTCGGGCAGGTGAAGGAGATGTCGGTGAGGCCGGTGGACGCGGCGGAGACGTTCTGCACCACCATGTCGATGTTGACCTCGGCGTCCGCGATGGCGCGGAAGATCCGGGCCGCCTCGCCCGGCTTGTCCGGCACCCCGACGACGGTGACCTTCGCCTCCGACGTGTCGTGGGCGACTCCGGAGATGATGGCCTGCTCCATCTCGCCCCCTTCGGGCTTGATCGGGTTGGTGCTGCTGACAATGGTCCCCGGAAGTCCGGAGAACGACGAGCGTACGTGAATCGGGATGTCGTAGCGCCGGGCGTACTCGACGCAGCGGTCGAGCAGCACCTTGGAGCCGGACGAGGCCAGCTCCAGCATGTCCTCGAAGCCGATCCAGTCGATCTTGCGGGCCTTCTTCACCACGCGCGGGTCGGCGGTGAAGACACCGTCCACGTCGGTGTAGATCTCGCAGACCTCGGCCTTGAGCGCGGCGGCGAGCGCCACCGCCGTGGTGTCCGAGCCGCCGCGGCCGAGCGTGGTGATGTCCTTGCTGACCTGCGACACCCCCTGGAAGCCGGCCACGATCGCGATGTTGCCCTCGTCCAGGGCACTGCGGATGCGGCCCGGCGTCACGTCGATGATGCGCGCCTTGTTGTGGACCTGGTCGGTGATGACCCCGGCCTGGCTGCCGGTGAACGACTGGGCCTCGTGCCCCAGCGATTTGATCGCCATGGCCAGCAGGGCCATGGAGATCCGCTCTCCAGCGGTCAGCAGCATGTCGAACTCACGGCCGGCAGGGATGGGTGACACCTGCTCCGCGAGTTCGATCAGCTCGTCCGTCGTGTCGCCCATCGCGGACACCACGACGACGACCTCATGGCCGGCCTTCTTGGCGTCAACGATTCGGCGGGCTACGCGCTTGATGCCCTCGGCATCCGCAACGGATGAGCCGCCGTACTTCTGCACGACAAGGCCCACGTGCGCTCCTCGACTTGTGTCGTTTCCCCCGGGAAAGCGGGGGTTCTGCGGTCCGCGTCAGTCTACCGAGCAGGGGTGCGACTCCTGCCCGATTCCATATGATGAGACGCCGATTTCGGCTGATGGTCATCGGTCGGACAGCCGGACCGGCAGGTCTGCGGGGCACCCCGGGCACGCCCGAAAAATTGCCGGGCCCGGGGTCACGAGGCCTCGGTTTTCACATCCGGAAGATTTTTGACGTCTTGGTCACAGTCCCGGCCGGGCCCGGCCCGAGGCGGGTCAGGGGCGGGGCTGCAGGCCCAGTTCGGCGGCCATCAGGTCGCCGGCCTGCTGCTCCAGCTGCTCGTCCGTCAGCCCGTCGTCGTCCGTGTCCGCCCCGTCCGCCGCCGCACCGATCGGGCTGTCCAGCCGCACGTGCGCGATCAGCGACTGCAGCGCGCGCAGCACCGCCGTGCAGGTCGAGCCCCAGTTGGAGAGGTACGAGAACTGCCACCACCAGAGCGCCTCGCTGACCCGCCCCTCGCGGTAGTGGGTCAGCCCGTGCTGCAGCTCGCTGACCACGCCGGCCAGATCGTCCGAGATCCGGAAGGCGTTGGGCTTCTCCGGCGGACCGTACGGGTCGAAGACCTCGTGGTAGACGTCGATCGGCGCGAGCAGCTCGGCGAGGCGCTCACGCAGCTCGACACCGTCCGGCTCCGGGCCGGTGTCCGGCTCGAAGCGGTCGTCCGGGAGGACGTCCTCGATGGCGCCCAGCCGACCACCCGCCAGCAGCAGCTGGGAGACCTCCAGCAGGAGCAGCGAGACCGCGCTCCCCGGCTCGTCGCCCTTGGCCACCTCGGTCACGGCGAGCACGAAGCTCTCGACCGAGTCGGCGATCTGGACGGCGAAGTCGTCGGGTTCGTGCTTGTGGGTACTGGTGCTGCTTTGCGTACGGTCAGACATCGAGCAGTCGTCTCCCTTCGAAGGCCCGGCCGAGGGTGACCTCGTCGGCGTACTCCAAGTCCCCGCCGACGGGCAGACCGCTCGCCAGCCGGGTCACCTTCAGGCCCATCGGCTTGCACAGCCGGGCCAGGTACGTGGCGGTCGCCTCCCCCTCCAGGTTGGGGTCGGTGGCCAGGATCAGCTCGGTGACCGAGCCGTCCGCCAGCCGCGCCAGCAGCTCACGGATCCGCAGGTCGTCCGGGCCGACCCCCTCGATCGGGCTGATCGCGCCGCCCAGCACGTGGTAGCGGCCGCGGAACTCGCGGGTCCGCTCGATCGCCACCACGTCCTTGGGCTCCTCGACCACGCAGATCACCGCGAGGTCGCGCCGCGGGTCGAGACAGACCCTGCACTGCTCGGACTCCGCGACATTGCCGCAGACCGCGCAGAACCGGACCTTCTCCTTGACCTCCAGCAGCGCGTGCGCCAGGCGGCGGACGTCGACCGGATCGGCCTGAAGGATGTGGAAGGCGATCCGCTGCGCGCTCTTGGGCCCGACGCCGGGCAGCCTGCCCAGTTCGTCGATCAGGTCCTGAACCACGCCCTCGTACAACGTCGCGCCTTCTTTCGGTTCCCTAGGCCGGGGCATCTGCTCCGGTGCCATCATCCAACGAATCGGGCGCCGGACACACCGTCCGACGCCCGACTCACCCATAAATCACACAACCCTGCGGGAGCTCTCAGAGCTCGCGGAGCTCCTGGAGCTCTTGAAGCCCCTGGCCCTCGTGGCCCTCGTGACCCTCGTGACCCTCGTGACCCTCTAGAACGGGAGCCCCGGGATGCCGCCGCCGCCCAGGCCCTGGGTGAGCGGGCCCATCCGCTCGGCCTGGATCTTCTGAGCCGCCGCGTTGGCGTCCCGGACTGCGGCCAGAATCAGGTCGGCCAGCGTCTCGGTGTCCTCCGGGTCGACGGCGGCGGGCGCGATCGTCAGCGCCACCAGCTCGCCGGCGCCCGTCACCGTCGCCTCGACCAGACCGCCGCCCGCCGAACCGCTCACCTTCGCCTCGGCCAGCTCCCGCTGCGCCTTCGCGAGCTCCTCCTGCATCTTCTGCGCCTGCTTGAGCAGCTGCTGCATATTGGGCTGGCCACCACCAGGGAACACGGCTCACTCCTGCCTGTGCACGTACGTCTGTACGTCTCGCCTACGGGACATCTCACTGACGTCACACGAGCCTACGCCGCGTGACGTGCCACCGGGCGGGCTCACCCGTTGTGGTGGATCTCCTCGAGGACGGTCGCGCCGAGCTCACGGATGATCAGTTCCTGGCCCGAGTACGCATCCTCCTTCAGCTCCGGGTCGTCCTCCTCCGGGATGTCGTCCTCGGGCGCGACCATCGGAGCGGACGGGGCTTGCGGGGGAACGGGCTGCTGCTGCACCGGCTGCGGCCGCGCCGGCGCAGGGGCCTGGGCCGCCTGGACGGGCGTCGGGGCCGGCTGCTGCACGACCGGTGCGGACCGGGGAGCCTGCGAGGCTCCGCCACCCCAACCGCCGCCGCTCTGGGGCGGCGACTGGGTGGACGTACCGCCGCTGCCGGACGGGTCGACGATGCACTCGATCCGCCAGTCCACGCCGAGGGCGTCGGCGAGGGCCTGCTTGAGCACGTCGTCGCTGTTGCTGCTGACGAAGCTGTCGCGAGCGCCCGCGTTGATGAAGGAGACCTGCAGCACGCTGCCGTCGAAACCTGCGACCTGGCCGTTCTGGCTGAGCAGGATCCAGGTGAAGCGGCGGCGGTTCTTCACCGCCTCCAGGATCTGCGGCCACAGCTGCCGGACCTGCGCCGCACCCTGCTGGGCGGAGGCGGAGGGCTGGCCCTGTGCCGCCGCCGGCTGCGGAGCTGCGGGTACGGGCGCGGGTGCCTGGGCGGGTGCGGGTGCAGGCTCGGGAGCCGGCGTCGGGGTCGGTGGTGGTGTCGGTTCGGGCGCTGCGCCGGCCGGCTGGAAGCTGCGCGGGATCGGCCATGCGCCCGGAGCCGGCCCGGCCGGGGCCGCGGGCGGCGCCTGGACGGGGGCCGGGGACGGCGCCTGGACGGGGGCCGGGGACGGCGCCCGGGTCGGCTCGGCGGTCGGCGGCGGGGCCATCTGAACGGCCGGAGCCGGGACCGGTGCGGGTCCGGGCGCCGCTGCGAGTGGCGATGCGGGCGGCGCGAAACCGCCCACCGGGGCCGCCGCGAAACCACCTGCCGCCGCGCGCCGCTCCAGCTTGTCCAGCCGCGCCTGCAGCGACAGCTCGTCGTCGTACGCGCCGGGCAGCATCACCCGGGCGCAGATCAGCTCCAGCTGCAGCCGGGGCGCCGCGTTCCCCCGCATCTCGGTCAAGCCGGTGTTGACGATGTCGGCCGCCCGGCTCAGCTCGGCCGCGCCGAAGCGGTCCGCCTGCGCCTGCATGATCGCGACCCGGTCCGCCGGGGCGTCGATGAGCCCCTTCTCCCCCGCGTCCGGCACTGTGGCCAGGATCACCAGATCGCGCAGGCGCTCCAGCAGGTCCGCGACGAAGCGCCGCGGGTCGTGCCCGCCCTCGACCACGCGGTCGATGACCTGGAACACCGTCGCCCCGTCGTGCGCGGCGAAGGCGTCCACCACCTCGTCCAGCAGCGCCGAGTCCGTGTACCCGAGCAGCGACGTCGCCATCTGGTACGTGACGCCGCCCTCGCCGGCCCCCGCGAGCAGCTGGTCCATCACCGACATCGAGTCACGCACCGAGCCGGCGCCCGCCCGTACGACCAGCGGGAACACCGAGTCCTCGACCTGGATGCCCTCGCGGCCGCAGACCTCCGCGAGGTAGTCGCGAAGCGTGCCGGGCGGGACGAGACGGAAGGGGTAGTGGTGCGTACGGGACCGGATCGTCCCGATCACCTTCTCCGGCTCCGTGGTCGCGAAGATGAACTTGAGGTGCTCCGGCGGCTCCTCCACCACCTTCAGCAGCGCGTTGAAGCCGGCCGAGGTCACCATGTGGGCCTCGTCCAGAATGAAGATCTTGTACCGGCTGTGCACGGGCGCGAAGAACGCGCGCTCACGCAGCTCACGGGCGTCGTCCACACCACCGTGCGAGGCGGCGTCGATCTCGATCACGTCGATCGAGCCGGGCCCGCCGGTCGCCAGGTCGCGGCAGGACTGGCACTCGCCGCACGGCGTGGGCGTCGGGCCCTCGGCGCAGTTGAGGCAGCGGGCCAGGATGCGGGCACTCGTCGTCTTGCCGCAGCCGCGCGGGCCGCTGAACAGGTAGGCGTGGTTGACCCTGTTGTTACGCAGGGCCTGCTGGAGCGGAGCGGTCACGTGCTCCTGCCCGATGACCTCTGCGAAAGTCTCGGGGCGATAGCGGCGGTACAGGGCTAGGGACACGCCACCGACGATATCGGGACACGCCGACAAACGCGTCGCCCCCGTCATCCCCCGGGGAACGCAAGGACCCCTCGTGCACCCGCCAGAGCCCTCCTACCCTTGCTGCCTTCCGGCCCTGGGGGGGTTCAGAGAGATAACGCCACACGAGGGGCTGCCCCAAGAGTAGCGGATCCAGAACCCCGGCCGCACCGCCTCCCCCTGTCGACGATCCGCAGGCAGCCACCCGCGACCACCTGCGGATAGGTGGTCGCGAGCACCCCCGAACATGTACTAAGCTCTCCCACGGAGGATTCGCCTAGTGGCCTAGGGCGCACGCTTGGAAAGCGTGTTGGGGGCAACCCCTCACGAGTTCGAATCTCGTATCCTCCGCACTCGCCCACCTGGGCAAACGAAGGCCCGGACCGTTTAGCGGTCCGGGCCTTCGTCGTCTCGTGGTCTCAGTTTTGGTCTCAGTTGTCGGCGCGGGCCCAACCGAACTCCTGATCACCGCGAAGGTGCTGCGGCAGAATGGCACTAGTTCACCGCCGCGTCCCACCTCGACGTCCGCGGTCTCGGCAGGCGGAAGGAGGGGGCGTCGTCCAGCGGACCCGCGCACCCGCTCACTCCAAGTAGCGAGATGAGCAGTTCGTCGAGCCAACCTGGTACGCCTACAACTGATGACCACAGCCCCACAGAGCAACCTTGAAGAAGCTGCTGGCCCAGCTTCTCGACCGCAAGCCGATGCGCTCCGAGGCGACGCTGCAGGCCGATGTGCGGCAGCTGCTGTTGGAAGGCGACCTTAACCTCGAAGAGAACGACCTGAGCGTCGACCTGGAGGCCCCGGTCGGTGCATCGACGTCGAGGTCGGTTTCACCGCTATTGAGGTCAAGAGGGACCTCCGAAGCACCTCGATCCTCAAGGACGCCGAGAAGCAGCTCGGCGGCTACGTCCGGACAGGACCGAACAGGTCGGCCAGCGCTATGTCGGGATCCTGACAGATGGGGCTGATTGGCGCGCCTACAACCTGGCCGGCGACAACCTCGTGCAGGTCAGCCGTTTCGAGGTGAAGCAGCGCACCGCGCGGCGTGCGCCACCTCGTCGCGGGAGACCTGGCCGAAGCGGTTGGGCGGCGGCGCGAGGTGCGCCTGCCGCTCGGTCGGGGTGTCGACGAGGGCGGCGGGACGCAGGATCGTCCATCCAGCGGCCGGTCCCTGATCGCCTCCTCGGCGGCCCGCTTCGCCTTCAGGTAGGCGTCGAACTCCGGGTCAGCTCCGGATCGCCGACCCGCTCCAGCCCCATCGAGGAGACCAGCAGATAACGGCGCGCCCCGGCCAGTTCGGCGGCGTCCGCCAGCAGCACCGCACCGGCCCGGTCGACGCTCTCCTTCCGGGCGGCCCCACTGTTCGGTCCGGCCCCCGCGGCGAACACCACCGCGTCGGCGCCCTTCAGGTGTTTCGCCAGGGCCGCCGCGTCCACCCGCTCCAGGTCGCAGACGATCGGCCGGGCCCCGACCGCCTCCAGGTCCGGACCCTGCGCGGCGTCGCTACCGGAGCGAGGCCGGATCGCCGGTCGGCGCGCGGTGCCCGAAAAAATCTTTGCGATCCGCGGCAACCCTTTCGGGGGCGGCGACAACTGGGGGGTGTCCGGACACCCGGTCTGTCACAGACAACGGCTGAAAGAGAGCAGACATGTCCCTCGCCCCAAGTCACAGGAAGCGGCGCCTGTACCAGCGTCGGAGTTTCTGGGCGGCCGTCGGCCTGGCGGTCCTTGGCGGCTCCGTGGCCGTGGTCAGCACGGCCTCGGCGGGAACCGTCGACACCAACGCCTGGTACACGCTGGTCAACCGCGCCACCGGCGAGTCGCTGGACGCCCTCGACTACGCCACGTACGACGGTTCTCCGCTGGGGCAGTGGAGCCGTACCGGCGGGACCAACCAGCAGTGGAAGTTCGTCGACTCCGGCGAGGGGAACTACCGGCTGCAGAACCGTAACTCCGGCAAGGTCCTGGACGACTACGGCTGGTCGAACGCCGAAGGCGCCGCGCTGGTGCAGTGGCGCGACCTGAACGGCGCCAACCAGCAGTTCCACCTGGAGAAGTCGTCGGACGGTTACGTGCGTCTGATCAACCGCTTCAACGGCAAGGCCGTCGAGGTCCCGGGCGGTTCCAAGACCGACGGGAGCCACCTCGCCCAGTACCACGACTGGAACGGCCCCCAGCAGCAGTGGCAGCTCGTCCCGGTCGGCGGCAACACGGGCGGCTCCGGCAGCACCGCCACGCCCACCACGCCCGCCACGCCCACCAAGCCGACCGGCAGCGCTCCGGCGAGCCAGGCTCCGAGCACCGTGCCGCCGGCGTCCCCGGCCCCCGGCGGCGGCAGCTCGGCAAAGACCCTCATGGGCAGCACAACGATGCTCATCGGCGGCGCGATGGACGACTCCTCGGCGAACGCCGCGCCGTTCGACGTGCGGTACAACTACGTGCACAGCCAGCCCGCGCCCTCGTCGGACTACTACACGGCGGCCCGCTGCCAGGACGGGTGGGGGGGCTGGTGGGGCTGCTGGACCGGCAGCACCACGGCGCCCGGCACGTTCGTGACCTACCGGGACGCCAATGCGGCCAAGGCGACCTACCAGGGCAAGTCGCGCCCGCAGAAGCAGCTCTGGACCTGGTACTCGCTGCGCGACCTCGGAGACGCGGCGGGCCAGGGCGACGGCCCGGGCGAGGTCCAGGCCATCAACCGGACCGACCTGCTCACCCGCTACCTGAACGACTACCGCTTCTTCCTCCAGAAGATCGGCACCTCGCAGGACATGATCGACCTCGAGCCCGACTTCTGGGGCTACGTCCGCTCGCTCGGCAACCCGCACCAGGTCGCCGCGCAGGTCAAGGCCTCGAACCCCACGGACTGCGGCTCGCAGGAGAACAGCGCCTCCGGCCTGGCCCAGTGCCTGATCTCGATGGGGCACAAGTACGCGCCGAACACCGGCGTGGGCTTGCACCTGTCCTGCTTCGACTGGGAGCAGAACACCCCGCAGTGCGCCAAGGACTACACGGACCTCGGGGCGAAGAACGCCGACTTCCTGGTCACCGACGTGACGGACCGCGACGCGGGCTGGTACGCGCTGCCCGCCCACGGCAGCAAGAACACCTTCTGGAACGACCAGAAGGGCTTCGCCGCGCTCGCGTTCTACAAGACGATGGCCGAGGCCACGGGCAAGTCGGTGGTCCTGTGGCAGGTCCCCCTGGGCAACATGGCCCAGAACAACACGCCCAACCACTACAAGGACGACAAGGTCGACTGGTTCTTCTCGCACCTGGACCAGGCGGCGAGCGCGCACGTCGGCGGCATCCTGTTCGGCGCCGGCTGGACGGAACAGACCACGCCCGAGACCGACGGCGGCAACCTGATCAACAAGACCATCGCCTACCGCAACGCGGGCGGCACGCCGCTCAAGTAACCAGCAAGCGCAGTTCGGCCGCTGCCCAGCAGTTCGCTCCGCTGCAGGTCAGGACGGGTGTGAACCCCGGCGGACGGGGTTCGAGAGAATTGGAAAGCGTGTTGGGGGCAACCCCTCACGAGTTCGAATCTCGTATCCTCCGCACCCGCCCGCCAGGGCAGACGAAGGACCCGACCGCACTGCGGCCGGGTCCTTCTTCGTTCACAGTCTCATCTGCAGTCCCAACGAGCCTTCTCTGTGGCCCGCTGCCTTCTACCCGCTTGTCATCGGACAGCGACCGTCAGACAGCCATGAGTCGCCGCGATCACCGCAGAGCTTGGCCACGGCGTCGATGTCCGACGACCGCGGAACAACCGGCCGCTGCCGTCGCAGCGCGTTCTGGGCCACGGCCACGCCGATCGCATACGTGTGGCCGTGGAAGGCCGGTAGCGATCAGCGTCGCGCAAGTGCCGGCCGGAAGCGCCCCACTGGGGGGAGGGTCAGACTCGCGGTGCGCCGCCCGTGTTGGGCTGGAAGGTGATCACGCGTATGGCGGGGGCCGAGACCGTCTGGACGACTCCAGTGCCGGGGATGTTCAGGTGGGCGAACCCACCTTCGATCGCGACCAGGGCCCGCGCGACCTCGCGGGTAGGGCGCCCGTCGGGACCGGTCACCTCGTAGCCGTCGACGAGTTCGACGGACGCCTCGCGCCAGTCGGCGTTCATGCCTGCACCTGCGGGAAGTCGAGCTCTGGCTGCGCCAGGTGGTTGAAGTAGTTCGACAGCGTGTTGAGTGCGACGTGTGCGACCACCTCGGCCAGCTCGGTGTCGGTCACCCCGGCCATACGGGCCCGGGCGAGCGCGGCGTCCTCGACCCGGCCCCGGCTGCGCACGACCTGACGGGTCAAGGAGAGGATCGCGTCAGCGTGCGGATCGGCATCGTCCGCGGCCTCGCGCGTGCGCCGCAGTTCCGCCTCGCTCAGGCCCATCCGACTGCCGCGCAGGCTGTGGGCGCTGACGCAGTAGGTGCAGTCGTTCTCCTGCGCGATCAACAGCGCGATCTGCTCGCGCAGCCGTGGGCTGAGGGCGCCGCGGGTCAACTCGTCCCGCATGGCCAGGTAGCCGGCCAGTGCGGCCGGGCCGTTGGCCATCGCGGCGTACAGGTTGGGCACTCGTCCGAGCTGCGCTTTCGTACGGTCGAGAAGACCACCGGGATCCTCGGTGAGCTGGGGAATTCGGGGCATCGCTGAACGCCTCCTCCAGAAGACGGTACCGATCGGTACCGTTCGGTCGATGCAGGAACGGTACCGATCGGTACCGATCCTGGTCAAGAGCGACTACGATCGAGGCATGCCCTCCAACGCCAGGCAGCGCCTGCTGACCACCGCCGAGGAACTCTTCTACGCCGAAGGCATCAGGGCGGTCGGCGTGGAGCAGATCCTGAACACATCCGGGGTCGGCCGGGCATCCTTCTACCGTCACTTCGCCAGCAAGGACGACCTCGTCGTCGCCGTTCTCCAAGACCGCGACAAGCGCTGGCGTGCCTGGCTCGCGGAACGCGTCACCACACACGGCGGAGGGCCCCTCGCCGTGTTCGACGCACTTGCCGAACGCTTCGCCCGCCAGGACTTCCGCGGCTGCGCGTTCATCAACACCATGGTCGAGACCGCCGACCCCACCAGCCCCGCCCACCGCGTCGCGGCACAGCACAAGGCCGAGGTGGCCGCATACGTCGAGGCACTGCTCACGACTGCGGGAGCATCCGAACCCGCAGCGTTGGCAGCGCAATTCACACTGCTGATAGACGGGGCTCTCGTCACCGCACTGCGCGAGCGCACGCCCGACGCCGCCGCCCGCGCCCGCGTCGTCGCGGCCACCCTGCTCGCTTCCACCGCCTGACCGGGGCCGGACTCGCGGGCACCCCTCGCGGCCGAGGTCCTGCGCGCACTACCGCCCGTTACGCGTCCCGTACCCGGAGCACTGACCCGCCCACCAGGAGCGCGCCCGCGGCCCACGCGGCGAGGACGCCCTTGCCTTGCCACGGACCGATCGGCAACTGCCGCAGGTTCCGGGTCGGTTGGACGGCGAGCCCGGCCGTCATCGGCGCCAGTTGCAGCAGATACCGCTGCCAGGCCCGGTCGGTGACGACGTGCGCCAGCACGTGGAGGAGGTAGAGCAGCCCGAGCATGGCACCGATCGCGGCTGCGGCGTCCCGAACTCGCCGTGGCGACGCCCAGTGCGATCAGGGCGACCAGCGTGAGATAGAGCACCGATCCAGCCGCCGCACGCAGCCCAGCCCGTTCCGGCCCGTACCTACCACCCCACAACGCCTACATCCTGCTCCGAAACTCGATCTACTTCGACGGCCACGGAACCACACAGGCGCTCGTCGTCCTGCTGCTCTACCTGGTGATCCCGGCAGCGGCCCCCATGTGCCTCGACCGGTTCCGCACCCCGGCCATCTCGGTGACCCCCGCCACCGAGACCGAAGCCGCGGCCGTGATCGTCCCGGTCGGCGCCCTGCCGTAGGCCGGTGAAGGTGGAAGCGGTGTCATGACGGAAGGTGAGCGCGTAGAGGCAAGTGCCGCCCCTGCTCGGCGTACGCCTCTCGGGTGCGACCTCTGGGGTGAACGCCTGGGAGAAGGTCGGCTTCCACACCGTCGGCGCCCTGCACGAGGCGGCTATTGGCTCGGGCAGGTCTGCGACGAGGTCATCATGGACGCCCTCGCCACCGACTTCTCCAGCCCCTCCGCGATCACACTCCTGCTGCTTTCCTGAGCGCGCCGGTCTGTGCTTCGGCAGGGATCCTGGTCTCAGTTTTGGTCTCGTTCATCGCCGTCCAGCCGCGTACAGCCGCTCTCCCATTTGCAGGAAAACCGCAGGTCAGGACTCCCCTGAACCTACATAGCCAATGAGAGCCCGCTGACCTCAGCCATGGCCCCAACCCCGGTCCCCCGGTCGGGTTGCCGGATCGCTGACGCCACGCGTGCCCTCCGATCGCGGGCCTCCGGCGGCCGGGATATGGTCTACACCAGCCCGGTCAGTCGGAAAGCCGATCCCCTTCGCGCCGGCTGCCACCCCTGATCGAGCGCGGCGCGAACTCCCGCCCCGACGATGGAGGGAACCACGGGAAAGGCCGATGTCGCCGCCATCAACACCGCGCCCTTCTGATCGGCCTGCTCAACCACGAACTCGAACCGCCCCGACGCGCACCCTGTGCAGCAACCGGCCCCGCCGGACACACGCCACCGGTACGCCATGCCATCGACCGTGATCAGGCGGGTGCCCTTCTTCCGCAGAGCCAACTGTCTCCTCCTCGACTCGGACGTAACGTCAGGCGCGAGTGCCGGCGCCTTCGAATTGAATCCGACAGCCCGGCTCGGCTTCCGCCCCGACGACCGGCTCGATCATATTTTGTCTCCGGAGGTGATGCTCTCGTTTTCGGCGCCCCTCGAACGCCTGGCCCTGCGCCGTCGAAGCCGGGTGGGTTCGACACCTGCTAGAGATCCAGAACCGACCAGACCTGGTCGACGACTGCCGCGCAGGCACAGGCCTGATCAGGATCAGGAACAACTGCCCGACATCACGCATTCAACTTCAGTAACCGAACAGTGCCGTGCAGAATTGGAAAGCGTGTTGGGGGCAACCCCTCACGAGTTCGAATCTCGTATCCTCCGCACCCGCCCACCTGGGCAGACGAAGGACCCGACCGCACTGCGGCCGGGTCCTTCGTCGTTCCGTGGTTGGGTCCGGAGGGGCCGCCGCCGGGCTGCGCGCGGCTGGAAGCCCGACGAGTCCGACAGCAGGGCCCTCAACCCGCTGTCCGGCCCTGCACAGCGAAGCGGGCGCGGCGCTGCCGGATCGGCCCTTGGGCCGATGGGCACGACACCGACGGACAGCCGACCCATGGCAGCCACTACGCACAGTCACCGCTGCGCTGTGGAGGCAACACGCTCGAGCTCGGCACAGATCGGCTTCCTTCTGAGCCCCTCTCAATGAAGATCACTTCCATTGGCCGTTGAGGACGGGGCGGCGCGGGCGGCGTCGCCGATCCAGACCAACCACTCAGTCCCGGGACCCAACCGCCCCAGGGTTTCTCCCGGTGTTCTTGTTCTCGCAGGCGGGGGCTCAGGGCTGGGCGTCGCCGTGGTCGCCGAAGTCGGAGATCTCGGCGGACAGCAGGTGCTCGGCGCCGCCTTCGAGGGTCTTGGCCGTCTCGGTGGAGCGGGGGAGCATGGTTTTCTCGTAGGTGCGGATGGCGTCGTCGACGGTGGCGGAGTCGGCCAGAGCGAGGGCGAGTTCGCTGGCGTCGAGCATGGCGAGGTTGACGCCGACGCCAAGTGGGGGCATCAGGTGGGCGGCGTCGCCGAGCAGGGTCACGGTCGGGTTGTGCTCCCAGGTGTGCGGGACGGGGAGGGCGAAGATCGGGCGCTCGACGTAAGGGCCGTCGTTGTCGGTGATCATCTGGCGCATACGGGGCGACCAGTGGTTGTACGCGTCGAGAAGCGGGACGCGGATGGCGTCGGTGTCGTCGATGGTCAGGCCGCTCTGGCTGATCCAGTCGACCGGGACCCGCCGGATCAGGTAGACGCGGATGTGGTCTCCGCTGTTGCGCTGGGCGAACAGGCCGCGGTCACCGTCGGCTGCATGGGCGCCGCCCGGGCCGACCAGTTCGGCAATGTCGGGGTGGCGGTTCTCGACATCGGAGAACCAGGCCTCCAGGAAGCTCACCCCGGTGTACTGGGGGACGGCGGGGGACACGGCCGGGCGTACCCGGGAGAAGGCGCCGTCGGCGCCGATGACCAGATCGGTGTCGATGGTCGTTCCGTCGGTGAAGTGCAGCTGCCGCGGCCCGTCGGCGGGCCCGCTGATCGTGTCGAGGGCCTGTCCCCAGCGCACGGTTCCCGGTTGCAGGGAGTCGAGCAGCAGGTCGCGCAGCTGGCCGCGGTCGATTTCCGGCTTGAAGAACTCGCCGGCCTCCGGGACCTGATGGGACGTCATCGTGCCGGTCGGGTCCATCAGGCGCATTTCCTGCCCTTCGGGGCGGGCCAGCTTGAAGAACTCGTCGAGCAGGCCGGCTTCGCGCAGGGCGATCTGGCCGTTGTCGGCGTGCAGGTCCAGGGTGCCGCCCTGGTTGCGGGCGTCGGGGCCCTGGTCTCGGTCGTAGACGGTGACCGCGATTCCGCGCCGTTGGAGGATGCGGGCGCAGGTCAGTCCGCCGGGTCCGGCGCCGATGATGCTGATCCTGGCCTGGGCAGGTGCTACGGAGTTCATGGTGTTCCCTTCGCCGGCGCCAGATCACGGCCGCGGCCTTGTGCCGCGGACTCGTCGGGCACCGCCCTATGTTTCTGCAACGGCTACAAACATACAACGGTTCCAACTTTGCCTGATGCCGGGTAGGGTTGAAGACATGGCAGAGACGATCGACCGCGCAGGAACGGGCGGGCGGCGCGAACGCAAGAAGGCCGCCACCCGCCAGGCGATCGCCGACACGGCGCTGCGGCTGTTCCTGGAACGCGGCTACGAACAGGTGGGTGTCCGCGAGATCGCCGAGGAAGCCGACGTGTCGGTGTCGACCCTGTTCAACTACTTCCCCCAAGGCAAAGAGGCCCTGGTCTTCGACGAGGACGCCCGCAACGAGACCGCCCTGGTCCGCGCGGTCACCGACCGGCCGCCGGGCCAGGCGATCCCCCACGCTCTGCGCGCCCACCTCACCGGCTTCGTCGACTCGGCTCACACCCGAGACCCCCGCTTCGCCGACTTCCAGCGGCTCATCCACGAGACCCCGGCCCTGCGCGAGTACTCCCGCGCGATGTGGCTGCGTCACGAGCACGCTCTGGCCCGTGCTCTCGCCGACCAGTCCGGCCGGCCGGACGGCGACCTCATCTGCGCCGCCTACGCCCGGTTCACCCTGGAGATCCTCGCGTTCGCCGGCTCCCGCCCCGACCCCGCCGCCGCCATCGACCAGGCCTGTCTCCTGCTCGACCAGGGCTGGACGGCCACGGTCACCCAGCATGACCCCGAATCCGGCAGACCCGCCAACGCCCCGTCCCCAACCGCATAGGCCTGCGAATGGCTTCACGCCGATTTCGAGGACGACCTACGGGCGTTCTACTTCGACGCCTGCGGGTTCAAGCCGACGAACGAACGCAGGTCACATCTCGCTCTGCGCGGGCTCAGCGCACCCGGCCATGGACAGCCGCGAAGCCCCTGGTAGGGCAGGTCTCACCACGACTCCGGCCTGGTTCCTGGTCTCAGTTTTGGTCTCATTCATCGCCGTTCGCGCCGGTTCAAGCGGCTACCCGCCAGCCGGAAAGACACAGGTCAGAACATGGATGGACCCCGCCGGACAGCGCTCAGCAGAATTGGAAAGCGTGTTGGGGGCAACCCCTCACGAGTTCGAATCTCGTATCCTCCGCACCCGCCCGCCAGGGCAGACGAAGGACCCGACCGCACTGCGGCCGGGTCCTTCGTCGTTCCGTGGTTGCCGTTTTGGTTGCAGTTGCCGAGATCCACCGGAAAACGGCTGACTGCACGACCGCGTCTGGCTGGCGGGCCTTGAGACGCGGCGCGTCAGATGCCCTCGACAGGCCCACTGCGGAGCATGCTCACTGATCCGATCAGCTGAGATCTCTCCAGTTGGCCCAGCACGTCGTCAAACGTGACTGGCTTCCGTCGTCGACTGCTGACGATCTCCATGACACAGCCATAGACAACACGGTCGTCCAGATCGATCAAGTCCATGACGAAGTCGTCAGCGGTCTTCTGCTCGATGTCCCACTCGGCTAAGCGCTCGGACGGGAAGTCCTTACTGTTATCGGTGACGATCACTTGCGCGCCTGCCTTGATCGCCGCCGCGAGGACGTGGCGGTCGTTTGGGTCGGGAAGCTTGAGCCCCTCGATCAGAGGCTCGTAGTCGTTAACGATGCAGTCCCGCACGGCTCCGTTCATGCGGCGCCGCAGCTCCGCACGCTTCTCGTCGTCTCCAACGTCGTTGCGGCGGAGCGCAGCCTCCATCTCGTCGAGGATCTGTTCAGTCCACTTGGCTTGGACGATCCCGTGCTGGGCCAACCGGATGAGCAGATCCCGCACCGTGTTCGGGTAGAGCACGTTGGAGTCGTACAGAACGGTGAAGGCCATGTCAGAGCAACCCCAACTCCTCGTCGAAGGCCGTGAGAGAGTCGGCTGCATCCTTGCGCTCGCGATCGTCTCTGCGCTTGTACTCCATGACATCGTTGAACTTGATGCGGCGATGGCGTCCGACCCGCTCGAAGGGGATGTCTCCCTTCTCCAGGAGGCCAATTAGGTAGGGCCTGGAGACGTTGAGCATGTCGGCGGCAACCTGGGTGGACACGATGGCATTTACAGGCATGACCTGCACGCCCTGCCCGTTTGCGAGGGCGGCGAGCATCGCTGCGAACATCTCGACGGTAGGACGGGGCAGGACGAGGGGGTCATCAGGACCGACCTCACCGAGGATGGTGATGTCCGTACTGGCGTCCGTGTTGTGCGCGAGGTAGTCACGGATCCTACGCAGCGCACGTTCGGCACTCTGAGCGTCGACCGTGCCTGGAGCGATCTTCCGGCCTTCCGTGGCAGCTGCCATGGTCGCACCTCCTAGTCCCCTAGTGTAGTCGAAGCATCCGAAGCATTCGAATTATTCGCAATGCCTTCCCGTGTAACGATTCGGCTAAGCACTGGGTACTGCCAGTTCACTCGATCGGAGGAGCAACAGCTGCGTCAGGTCAGCCTTGCCCTGGACGAGCTGCGTCGACCTGCGGCGGGCGAGCACACCCGGTGACGGGCGCCTGGACCGGTCGACCTCATCAAGCAGGGTGAGACCAATCCCCTCCGGCGCGGTCAAGTTCATCGACGCTCCCTCACGGCGATCCGTGGGCCAACAAGGGTGAACCCGGGTCCGAGTCGACCGGCGCGTGGTTGCAGTTTTGGTTGCATTCACCCCCGTCCAGCGCCGTTCAGAGCCTGGCTATTGAACCGCTCCGCCGCAGGTCAGGATACCTACACCCGCCCCTGAACGGCCGGACGGACAGTTGGAAAGCGTGTTGGAGGCAACCCCTCACGAGTTCGAATCTCGTATCCTCCGCCCCGCCCACCAGGGCAAACGAGGGCCCCGACCGCTCAGCGGTCGGGGCCCTCGTCGTCCGCAGTCTCATCTGTAGTCTCAACCGGCCTTTGCAAGGGGCTGCAAGTCGTCCCCGGCGGCATCCCCGGCGACGTCCTCGGCCACCTCCCGGATGAGGCTGCCCAGGCGCTCTGCGACGTCCTTGAGGATGTCCGACGTCACGCGCTGGCACCTGGCGGCCATCGCGGCAGACGACCAACCCATTACGCGGGGCGTTCCGCCGCTGTTTCGCCGGCCTGCAGTCCGCGGGTGCGGGCGAGAGCGGCCAGCGGCCGTCATCGCTCACCGAGCGCCCCGACCCGCGCGGCTGGACCCACCGGGCGTAGGAAGAGCAGAAGCCCGCCGCAAGCGCGACCGGCTATTCGGCCCCGAGCCGGGCCATCAGGTCGCCGGCCTCCTGGGTGAGGGCGACCGGCAGATCGGCGCCACCGTGGGTGGCGACCTCAACGAAGCCGCCCTCGAACCACCAGAACACCGAGTGGGTCAGCGCGCCCGGAGACTCCGCGAACCCGGCGGCGGCAAAGCGGGCCATGCCGTGCAGCGAGGGGAGCACGCCCAGGTCACGGACGACGTGGAAGGCGAGTGCGTGCCGGTGCGGCAACGCGACCAGGATTCCGTGCGGCGACGGCAGCTCCTCGGTGTAGCGGCCCACAACCTCGTCGAGGATCAGGGCAAGACTCGCGATGAAGTACGAATCGCCCGTAAGGACGTCGAATCGGGTGCCGTTGTCGCCCGTGAGCACCTCGTGCCGGTCAACGTGCACGGCACGGAGGTTCTGGAACGCGCGCTCCCACAGGACCGCCTGGTCGCCCAACTCGGCGAGGGAGTCCTCGGCCAGCAGGTCCACGGTCTCCGGTAGGTCGAGCGCGAGCACGTCCAGCAGTCCCGGAACCGATCGGGGACCGTACCCGAAGGCCTTCAGGCTCGCGGGATCGCTGGTCACCAGGCGGGGGTGGATCCGGGCCAGGAGCTCTTCGCGCGACAGGGCCTGGGGAGTCTGCTGGTCGACCACCGATCGGACGACCCGGGCGACGTGTTCATTCACCAGGGCCGGCCAGGACCCGGGGGCACGGCTGTCGTTGTGGCACACCGCAGCCAGGTTGGCGAGGTTGAAGCGCCACCCCGTACCCGCTGTCGCGCTCCCCGGTCCGACGGTCACGTCGAGGCTGTGCTCCGCGAAGGCCGCGTGGACGAGGGCACGCAGCCGGGTGGCCTCCGCCACCGACAGCAGCGTCAACGCCCCGTCGCGCGGCATGTCCGCCCCGCCCCGTCGTTCTCTGCGCCGAAAAATCCCCACCGTGTCCCCCAGTCGTCGAGAATCCGGATCATAGCGGCGATCGGGCCAGCTACCGGGGCAGTCAGGTCCTGTCCGGAAGAAGGCCCCTGGGCTGGACGGCCAGTTGACCTGGTTGCAGTTTTGGTTGCATTCACCCCCGTACGGCGGCGTCCAATGCTGGGCGAGCCAGCCGCTCCGCCGCAGTTCAGGACGGCCACGCCCACCCCCGAACACCCGGATGAACAGTTGGAAAGCGTGTTGGGGGCAACCCCTCACGAGTTCGAATCTCGTATCCTCCGCCTCGCCTGAACAGGCAAAACGATGGCCCGGACCGCTCAGCGGTCCGGGCCATCGTCGTCTCGTGGTTGCAGTTGAGCTCTGGCGCCTCCGGCTTCGGCGGTGTGGCGATCGGTGATCCGATCGCCACACCGCCGAAGCCGCTCGCTCGGCCCGAGGCCGGTCCGGCGGCCCGCAGCCGTTGGCTATGAGGTGCTCCGGCCACGCGCTCCTTCCCGGGCTCGCGAAACGGTGACAGGTCGGATCAGGAAACCGACCGCACAGGCCGTGCCGATCACGGCGCACACGGCGACTCCGAGCGTGTCCCAGGAGACCACGACCGCAGTGTTCTTGGGCCAGAGTTGTGCGCCTGCCAACACGAATCCGGAGACAAGGCCGCACGCGAGCGACAGCGCGGTGATCACTGCAGCTTGAGTCGCGGACACGACGCGCTGGGTCGGGCCACCGAAGCCGATCACCCGAAGGAGGCGCAGTTGCGGCCGCAGCTCCTGGGCGGACGCGGAGACCGCGAGGAGTGTGACGATCAGCACCATGGCTCCCGCGAGCGTCATCATCACGTTCCAGCGAGCGGGGATCGGCGGTGTGTATGGCTTCTCGAAGCGCAGCGCGGTAGCGGGGATGCCGAGCGGTTCCAGAGCCTTGGCGAGACTGGATTCGACGCCGGACGGCAGCTCGTCGGATTCCGGAGTGGCCAGGTAAGTGGCGGTGACCGGGAACAGGCCGAGCGCGCGGGCGGTGCTCAACTGCAGATGCGACGGGGATGAGCTGAGTCAACGCTGGCCAGCGGTCGGCCACACAGAGGGATTGGTCCGGCACAATCCCGATGCGCCGCCGAACTCGCCGCGAAGCTCGCCGACAGTAACGGTGCCGCCAACGCCCGCGTCCTGTCCTTCCAAGCCGCCGGCGAGGCGGCCCACACCGCCGACGGGACCTGCACCCGCGTCCAGGCCCGCGAGTTCACCCCCGACAGGCCCACCGTCCAACCGGACGCCGTGTGGCCGCTGGATACCCACCCGGAGGCCCTGCGGGCGACGTTCGCCGACTTCGCGGACAAGCTGGCCGGCGACGGCTTCGCCTTCCTCCACTCCCGCATGCAGACCGGCGCTGTCGCGCCCCCTCCTGGTCACTGCCCCCGAAGACCGGGCCACCGGCGCGATCGGCCCTATGGAGACCATGCCCGACCCCACCGGCCGCACCCGCCTGCTGCCGCAGTACTTCGGCGCCCTGCCTGACCAGCTCGCCACACGGCCACGGCCGGGCCCTGTGGCGAGCGGCCATGCACTGGGGCCACATTCACGGCGCTAACTACCAACTCCTGCAGACCGAGACCGGCGGCCCCTCCGACACCGTCTGCCGGTCGGAGGGACTGACCGACCTCGGCCTCGTCCACACCGCCACCGTTGCCGTCTGACAGCGTCCACGGACACGCCCGACGTGTTCGGGGTGGCCTTCCGACAGAGAACCTGCCGATCCGAGCGCATCGCACGGCAAGGCACTACGTGCCGGCCCGCGGCCCTCAGCAACGCAACCCGAGTCCGATCCGATGAACTCCCCTCGTGAGCAACTCCCTTGTGGCACTCTGTCCGCACCTTGATTTGCCACACCCAGGGGGGCGGAATGAATCGAGCACGAGAATCAGTAGAGATCGGCCTGGTCTTCAGCGATCCGGACGGCGCGGAGACGACTGAACGCGAAATGGAGTCGCTGATCGAGGAACTCGACCAGCTCCCTCTGCTGCACATGGAACATACTCCGGCCCCGCCGGCACCCCACGGGACTCGTGCCGGTGACGTCACCGTCTACAGTTCCATTGTCCTGGGCCTGGCCGGAGCACCCGCCGTCCGGTCGCTGATTCTGCTGGTCCAGGACTGGCTGGCCCGTCGCACCTCGGGCGCGGTCACCCTCCGGATCGGCGACAGCGAGCTGGCCCTGGAAGCTGGATCGCCCGCCGAGCGCCGTCGGATCGTCGAAGCCTTCCTGGCACACCTCGCTTCCACCGGCCGCGCAGAGGACTCCGATGGCTAAGCGGGCCTTGGTGCTGGCCGCCGAGACATATGACGACTCCCGGTTCGCCCCTCTGCCCGGCGCGGCCTCCGACGCTGAGCAACTGCGCGATGTCCTCGGAGATCCGGCGATCGGCGGGTTCGAGGTGAACGTACTGTCCGACGCATCGACGCAGGAATGGAAGATAGCGATCGAGCTGTTTTTCAGCTCCGCCACCAGCGACGACACCCTGTTGTTGCACCTGTCCTGTCACGGGCGCAAGAACCGCCGCAATCAACTGCACTTCATCACCAAGGACAGCAAGTTCGACGCGCTGGCCGCGACCTCGGTCGAAGCGGACTTCATCGCCGCCCGCATGGAAGAGAGCCGCAGCCGACGCATCATCCTGCTGCTCGACTGCTGCTACAGCGGAGCGTTCAACAAGGGAATGCGTACCCGCGGCGACCAGGAGGAGGTCGAACTCAAGGGGACCTTCGAGGGCAGCGGCCGGATCGTCATCACCTCCTCCACCTCCCTCCAGTACAGCTACGAGACCGCACCCGAGGACGACCTCGCCAGTAGACAAGAAGGCCAGGCATCGGTGTTCACATCCGCAGTCGTGCACGGTCTGCGGACCGGGGACGCGGACCTCGACGAGGACGGCTTCATCAGCGCCGACGAGCTGTATCGCTTCATCAGCCGCTGGGTACCCGAGCAGGTGTCGGGCCAGACACCGACGCTGAGTGTCACCTCGGCCGAGGGTGAGCGCTTCGAACTGGCCCGCAATCCGCGTGCTGCCGAGCTGGCCGATCGGGCCCTGCGCCGCGCAGTCGACGGCGACGGCGAACTGACTTCTCCCATCCATCAGCTGGCGCTCAAGCAAGCTGGCATCCGCGCGCAGGAATCGGAGGCCAAGGCAGCCGAGCTGAACGAGCAGATCGAGAAGGCGAAAGCAGAAGCGGCACGGAACAACACCGCCCGGGCCTGGACCTCCCGGCAGCTGTCGCGGAGCCTGGGTCTGCTGTTCTCGATCATCGGAGGGGTGGCCGGCATGTGGACGGCCTCGTTCTGGATGAGCGGCTTCACCCTGCCCAGCGGCGGCGGGAAGTTCCTGGCGCTGGCGATCTGCGCCGTGGCCCTCTACGTCTCCTTCGTCGTCGTGATTCTCGCGACGATCACGGCGACGGCTTTCGTGGGAGCGGGCCTGGGCAGCCTGATCAAGGAGGAGGAACCATTCGCCTATGGCGAGCCGACCCGGCGAAAGGTCCTCTGGGGCATCCTGGTCGGCGCTACCGTGGCACTCGCGATCTTCGTGTTCGTCGCCGAGGTGATCTGGCTGGTGCCCGCCGCTCTCCGTCTTGGGGAATGGATCTCAGGTCAGGCGGGATTCCCCATCGGTCTCCCGACCGGCGGGGACGCCTTCCTGGTCGCGATGTCCGGGTCGGTCGGAGCGTACGTCGTCGCAGCCGTGACCCATGCACGCACGCCCAACGAGGAAGTCATCGAGGAGACCGGCCCCGGCTACCTCAGACGAGTCACGTACAAGAAGTTCGGTCCGTTCCGCTGGACGGAGGAGTACAAGCAGAACGGTGGCTCCGACTTCGACTTCCTCTGACAGCCTCGGGCCTCGGTGGCTCGGACAGTGCAGTCTGCAGGCCGTGGTCTGCCGACTGCACTGGACCGTCACCCATCGCACCGGCAGAAGGTGACCGGTCCCGGGGTCCCCTGCGCTGGGATCAGCTGGCGAGGGTGGCTGTGTCCACCCAGCGGGCCAGGACGCTGAACGCGGCCAGCTGCTCGAGGGCCTCGTGCTCCGGCAGTTCCGAGAGTTCGGCCTCGTGACTGTTCGGGTTGCGGATCGCAGCGAAGCAGCCCTCCGCGAACGAGGCGACACCGCGCTGCACACTGCCGAAGGTCTTGCTGCCGTCATCGGGCACCGCGTGCAGCCGGGGGCGGCCGGGCCTGGGCTCATCCACCGAAAAGACCTCCTTGAACAGGGCGCTCTCGGTTACGTCGCGGCGACCGACCTTGTTCTGGGTCTCGGCGTTTACCTTTCGGGCCGCGGCGGTGACCGCCTCGCGGAAGTGACCGCTCTGCCACAGCGACCGGGCACCCTCCCACGCCCAGGGATGCAGGGTCGCCGCGCTCAACTGCGGCGCGTGATCGCCGAGCTTCTCCCGCACCTCGGCCTCCCGATCGAGCACGACCATCGCCCTCTGCACCGCTTCGCGGTGCTGCACCCAGCGGTTCACCGTCCTGTTCTGGCTGTCCGGAATCTCACTGCGCCAGCGGGGCAGCACACGGTCGAGGATCTGTTCCACCACCTGTGCGCTGGCCATGATCTCCGCCGCAGGACCGCGATTGGACAGTCGACTGCTGACCACAGTCATGCCGGGCGGGTCCGCCCGGTGGTAGAGCTCGGTCAGGGTGAGGAAGTTGGTGAACTCCTGGCGCGCCCAGGCGGTGTCGATGGCCATCACAGCATGCTGCATCGTTGCGGTGACAGCGTGCCAGCGCTTTACGGCGACCCAGGCTCAGTGGAGTCGATCAGCGCCGCCAGCAGCGCACTCAGGACGCCCCGACCTCGGTAGTCGGGGCGGACGTAGACGGAATGCTCGACCACTCCAGCGTAGGTGGGGCGGGCGGGAGACTGCGCTGACCGCGCCAGCCCCACTGATCGACCCCAAACTCCTGTGGCACTGTCTACCCCCACTGCGCGGCCGAACTCTCTCACTCGGAGAAGGGCGTCTACCTCATCGGCATGAAGTCATACGGCCGCGCCCCGACTTTCCTCGCACTGACCAGCTACGAGCAGGTTCGCTCGGTGGCCGCCGCCCTGGCAGGCGACCACGAGCCGCCACCCGCGTCGAACTCACCCCTCCCGAGACCGGCGTCTGCGGCGGCATCGGCCGCTAGGACCAGCCAGACACCGCCCAGAGTGACGGCGGCTGCTGCTCGGTTCCGGCCGTACCGGAGCTCATCACCCTCGGTTCCCTCGCCACCGGCGGCTCCTGCTCCGCCCGGCCAGGACTCACCGCCGTGGTCTCAGTTTTGGTCTCATTCACCCCCGTCCAGCCAGGTTCAGACGCCGCCGGGCCGTTCGCTCCGTTGCAGGTCAAGACGGGGATGAACCTAGGGGGACAGGGCTCATGAGAATTGGAAAGCGTGTTGGGGGCAACCCCTCACGAGTTCGAATCTCGTATCCTCCGCCTTCACGAAGGCCCGGACCGCATCACGCGGCCCGGGCCTTCGTCGTGTCGGAGGCGAACCGCCGGGGTGCTTCCGGCGATTCCGTCAGGCGGGGTGCCTGCGGATCCGCCGGAAGGCGAGGGCGGCCAGGAGCGACGTCAGGGTGGCGAAGAACGCGGTCTCCAGGAACTGGAAGGTCCAGTAGCGGTCGGCCGGCTGTTCGGCGATCTCGACGTGGACGTTGCCCTTGGCGAGGCAGACGGGCAGTTCGGAGAGCGAGCTGTGGTCCATGCAGTCCTGGAACCAGGGAGTGTGGCCGACCTCCTTGCCGGAGGAGTCGAGGATGGCGCCGGTCTCCACGACCCAGGGGCCGCCGGGGATGCGCAGGCCGCCGATGTCGCCGTAGGTGCTGATCTTGGTGAGGCGGCCGATCAGCTCGGCGGTGAGCGGAACCGAGGTGCGGGTCGGTGCCTGGTAGTGGGGGCGGATCAGGGCGGGGACGACGATCTGGAGGACAGCGAAGATCGCGAGGGTGGCGGCCATGGCCGGGACGACGCGGCGCAGGACCAGGCCCAGGGTGGCGCCGAGGACGAAGGAAAAGGCCGCGCAGCCGAGCGGGGCGAGGTTGCGGGAAGCGAAGAGCACTGGTTCGAAGCGGTTGTTGAGGACGGTGGTGATCGGGCCGGTCGCCCAGGTCAGCAGCAGGCTGTACAGGCCGAGGTCTGGATCCTCGCACTCGGTGCCGGGCTCGGCCTGCGCTTCCTGGATCACCGACGCCGCGCGACCACCGAGGCGGTTCGTCAGGAGGAACGTCTCGCCCTGGTAAGGGAGTTGCATGACGTAGTCGCCCACCACATCACCGGCATGGTCGTCCAGACGCAGGCCGCTCGGATCGTGGCCAGGCGTCGGCCCGAGAATCTGGACACCACCCTCGCCGGTATCGAGGAGGCCGGCGGCGAAGCGCTTGCCGCGATGCGCCGGGTGGTCGGCCTGCTGCGCGACACCGACGACGTCGCCACCACGGCCCCCACGGCACGCGGCCCGGAGCAACTGGCCGAACTGGTCCGGCGGTTCGATGGACACGGCCCCGGAATCACGGACCCGCTCCGGGTGGTCATCGTCACCACCTTCGACCTGGACGAGTACGTCCACGGCGCACTGCACGCCGGGGCGGTCGGATTCGTCCTCAAGGGCGCCGCCCCCGCACTGCTCGTCGAAGCCGTCCGCGCCGCGCACGCCGGGGACGCCCTGATCTCCCCGTCACCCTGCGACTGCTCCGCAACCTCGCCCCCACCCTGCGACATCCGTCGCCCGGCCCGCCCAGCCGCTCTCGGCCCGCGAGACGGAGGTGATCCGGGCCATCGCTCGAGGTCGCACCAACCAGGAGATCGCCGTCTCCCTCTTCATCACCGTGAGCACTGTCAAGAGCCACCTGGCGACCATCCAGAACAAACTCGGCGTCGCAACCGCGTCGAGATCGCCGCCTGGGCCTGGGAGAGCCGCCTCATGGACTCCGCCGGGGGAGGCGCCTGAGGCCATGCCGTGGTCTCAGAGGGCGGTAAGTGACGTGGCGTCCGTTTCGCGGTTTCAGTTGGGGTGGGTGGGCTGGTCGCGAACTCGCCGGCCGCCGCCCCCGCCCGACGACGTGATCGCCAGCCGGCGCGCGGTGCCCGAAAAAAATCTTCGCGGTCCGGGGCAACCTTTCCGGGGGCGGTGACAACTGGGTGGTGTCCGGACAGGCGGTCTGGTCAGAGGCAACGGCTGAAGGAGAGCATCGACATGTTCCCTCGCCCATCCACGTCGTCGGAGGCGTCGCCCGGCGGCCGCGCCCGCCGTGGTCGCGCGTCGTTCCGCTCGGCCGTTCTGGGCCGGCGGCAGACGCATCGTGGCCGTCGGTTGTACCAGCGTCGGAGTTTCTGGGCGGCCGTCGGCCTGGCGGTCGTGGGCAGCTCCGTGGTCGTGGTCAACACGGCCTCAGCGGGAACGGTGGACACGAACGCCTGGTACGTGCTGGTCAACCGCAACAGCGGCGAGGTGCTGGACGCCCTCGGCTACGCCACGTACGACGGTGCTTCGCTGGTGCAGTGGAGCCGTAACGGCGGGACCAATCAGCAGTGGAAGTTCATCGACTCGGGTGACGGGAACTACCGGCTGCAGAACCGGAACTCCGGCAAGGTGCTGGACGACTACAACTGGTCGAAGACCGAGGGCTCCGAGCTGGTGCAGTGGCGCGACCTGAACGGCGCCAACCAGCAGTTCCACGTGGAGAAGTCGTCGGACGGCTACGTGCGTCTGACCAACCGCTTCAGTGGCATGGCCGTTGAGGTCCCGGGCGGCTCCAAGGCCGACGGGGGCCGCATCGCCCAGTACCACGACTGGAACGGCGCCCAGCAGCAGTGGCAGCTCGTCCCGGCCGGTACCGTCAGCGGCACCGGGAACGCGGGGAGCTCCGGCAGCAGCGCCACGCCCACCACGCCCACCACGCCGGGCGGCAGCGTTCCGGCGAGCCAGACGCCTAGCGGTACCCGCCCGGCGTCGGCGCCGCCGGCGTCTCCGACCGCCGCCGGCGGCAGCTCGGCGAAGCGTTTCATGGGCAGTAACACGGTGCTCGTCGGCGGCATGATGGAGGACGCCTCGGCGAACGCCGCGCCGTTCGACGTACGGTACGCCTACGTGCACAGCCAGCCCGCGCCCTCGTCGGACTACTACTCGGCATCGCTCTGCAAGGCCGCGTGGTCGAGCTGGTGGGGCTGCTGGAGCGGCGAGACCACGGCACCCGGCTTCTACGTGACCTGGAACGACGACCACGTGGCCAAGGCGACGTACCAGGGCAAGCCGCGCCCGCAGAAGTTCTTCTGGACCTGGTACTCGCTGCGCGACCTCGGAGATCTGGCGGGCCAGGGCGACGGTCCGGGCGAGGTCATCGCCATCAACAGGACCGACCTGCTCACCCGCTACATGAACGACTACCGCTTCTTCCTCCAGAAGATCGGCAACTCGCAGGACGTGATCGACATCGAGCCCGACTTCTGGGGTTACGTCCGGTCGCTCGGCAATCCGCACCAGGTCGCCGCGCAGGTCAAGGCCGCGAATCCGACGGACTGCGGATCGCAGGAGAACAGCGCCGTCGGCCTGGCCCAGTGCCTGATAGCGATGGCACACAAGTACGCGCCGAACACGGGCGCCGGGTTCCACCTCACCTGCTGGGACTGGCAGAGCAACATGCAGGCATGCGTCAAGGACTACTCGGACCTCGGGGCGAAGAACGCCGACTTCCTGGTCGCCGATGTGGTGGACCGCGACGCGGCCTGGTACGCGCTGCC
Organism: Kitasatospora atroaurantiaca; assembly: GCF_007828955.1. Lineage (NCBI taxonomy): Bacteria > Bacillati > Actinomycetota > Actinomycetes > Kitasatosporales > Streptomycetaceae > Kitasatospora > Kitasatospora atroaurantiaca. The sequence continues at coordinate 3,572,966 of NZ_VIVR01000001.1, forward strand.
GGCGAACGGCGGCCGTGACACCTTCTGGAACGACCAGAAGGCCACTGCCGCGCTGGGGTGGTACAAGACGATGGCCGAGTCGGTGGGCAAGCCGGTGGTCCTGTGGCAGATCCCCCTGGGCAACATGGCGCAGAACAACACCCGCAACCACTACAAGGACGACAAGGTCGACTGGCTCCTCTCGCACATGGACCAGGTGGCGAACGCGCACGTCGCCGCCCTCCTGTTCGGCGCGGGGCAGCAGGAACAGACCGCGGTCGAGTCCGACGGCGGAAACCTGATCAACAAGACGATCGCGTACCACAACTCGGGCGGCACGCCGCTCAAGTAGCCACACGCAGCCGGTCGGCCCACCCTTCGACGGGGCCGCGTTCATCCCCCCGTCGTCCCGCCGAGCACTTCTCGGCCGGTGCCGACCGGCTGCCGCCGCCCGCGGGCGGCGGCCGTAGCGCGCCGGCCAGGCGCCGGCAATCTCGGCTCATGGCGCGAAAGCGGGAATCGGGCGCACAAAAAGCAAGCCCCAGGCCTCTGGCCTGGGGCTTGACCCATCTTTGGGCCTTCGGGCCGAAAATGACCTCCGACCTGCGGCGACACCGGATCGCGCGGATTCTTCACCACCGTCCGGCTAGGTTCAACCACTCCCCGGCGCTCCGCTCGACCGCAGATCGGAACGTGTGCGGACGTCGCTGAACGGGGTTCGGGAGAATTGGAAAGCGTGTTGGGGGCAACCCCTCACGAGTTCGAATCTCGTATCCTCCGAACGGCGGCTATTCCGGTTGACCGCCGAGGGGTGGGAGCACCCCGAGTTGCTGCAGAAGGCGGAGGTTGTCCTTGTCCGACCACTTCTCGGCGAGTCGACCATTCTCGATGCGGTGAATCACCGTGGCTGTCATCTCCATCCGGTTGCCAGTGGCGGGGATCCCCGGGAGGTCGCCCTCGTGCCTGCCTCGAGCTGTCAGCCGGGTGACCACCTTGTCGCCCTCGGCGATCTGGTCCTCGATCTCGTGTGTGCCGGGGGTGGCCTCCCAGAACAGACGGAACGCCTGCTTGAGGCCCTCGCGGCCTGGCTGGGAGGGGAACGGCGGAGGGGAGTGGTCGATGTAGTCCTCGGCCACCAGTTCGTCCATCGCGTCAAGGTTGCCTTCGTCGATCTCGCGATAGAAGCGGCGGACCAGACTCTTGTTGTCCTCGCTGGACACCAAACGCCTCCTTCCTGGGGCGACTGGGACGAACATGCGCCCGGGGCAAGCATCACCGGTCGATTCCGGTACCTGGCCCGGACACGCGAACCAACAGGCTGCGTGCACCCGCATGCCGCGTGAGCTGTCGTCGACTTGACCGGCCGAATGAGCAGGCTCCGCCCACGGGGTGATCTCGCCACAGCACCGCAGCCTGGTGCCGGATAGCCGGCCATCAGCCGTGCTCTGCTGAAGGCCCGACCGTGCATGATCAGCAGAGGAGAAATTCCTTGATCCGCGTATCCCGCACCGCGGGCCTCATCGTCGCTGCCGGCTTCGCTCTCGCCGTGGTCGGCTCGAGCCCGGCCGTCGCGGTCGCACCGCCGCTGTCGGAGCCCCGAATCGTCAAACATTTCGACCTGGCGGCCGGACAGACGCCGGAGAACATCGCCCTGGAGCCGGACGGCTCGGCGGACCTCACCTTCATCGGCAATCGGCAGATCGCCCATGTGACCCTGGACGGCGAGGTGCACATCCTGGCCACCTTGCCCGCTCCGGCGACCCAAGCCACCCCCATCGTGGGGTACCCGGCTGTCGCCGGCATCGTCCGGGTGCCGAGCGGGACCCTGTACTTCACCTATTCCACCGGAACCAGTGACCTGACCGGCATCTGGCGCCTGAAGCCCGGTGGCACCCCAGAGCGCATCGTGGCCCTGCCCACCGAAGCCCTGCTCAACGGACTGGCCCTGGACGAGCGCCATCATGTGCTCTATGCCACCGACTCGGCCGTGGGTGTCGTCCGACGCGTCCCGCTGAACGGCGAAGCCCCGACCGTGTGGGCCACCGGAAGCGAGCTCGAGCGCACCAACTTCATTGGCGCCAACGGCCTGAAGATCCATCACGGTGCCGTCTGGGTCAGCAACCTCGACAAGGGCACCCTGCTGCGCGTCCCGATCCGCGACGACGGATCCGCCGGGCCGATCGAGGTCAGGACCGAAGACCTCGTAGGGATCGACGACTTCACCTTCGTCGGGCACACCGACGACATCATCGCCGCCGTGAACTTTCAGCAGGAGGTCGTGTATGTGACCCCCGATGGTGCCCACACCACGGTGCTCGCCCGGGAGGACGGTGTGTCCAACCCGACAGCAGTGGCCCTGTGCGGGGACACCGTTTACGTCACCAGCGCGGCCTTCACCACGATGCATGATCCCAACCTGTTGCTCGCGAGGCTTCGGAGGTGATCCGAAGCGGCCCTGAGACGACATGAGCCTTGGCAAATCTGTTCGGGCCTTCGTCCAAGGGTGGGAGCAGGTCGTCGTCAGAACGGCCGAGCGCGCGAGCGTGTACCGCGAGCGCGAGATCGTCGGCTTCGAGAAGGCGTTCGGACGGCGCTGCGCGGACCGGACCTGCATCCTCGTGAGCGGCAGCCGACCGCGCCGGCACAGCAGTCCGCTACGCCGTCGCGTACGGCCAGTTGGGCGCGGCCTGATCGGTCGAGGCGGTGCGGCAGCGTCGCGTGTCGGCTGGCGTATGCGATTTACGGCACATCTGATGACCTCTACCGGTTTGTCCCACACGGAAGAGGAGCACCTCCATGGCACAGCAGGCATCGGTCCGTCGACGGTCACTCACCAAACGGCTGCTGGCGGCCGCGCTGACCCTGGGCACCGTCGGCGCCCTGTCGGCAGCCACGCCGCCAGGGCTGGTGGAGCCGCCGCGCAAGGCGGACCACGGGTTCCGGGAGACCGATCTCGTGTCCGACCTCGCGGGCCGGGCGCAGAAGCAGGACCCGAACCTGGTCAACCCCTGGGGTCTGGCACCGGCGAACACCGGAGAGGTTTGGGTCTCGGACAACGGTTCCGACAAGGCCACGACGTACGACGGGGCCGTGGACGGCCAGCCGGTCAACATCCTGCCGCGGGTGGTGTCGATCCCGGAGGGCGGCTCGCCCACCGGGGTCGTGCGTAGCGACACCGACGACTTCCGGTTCAGCGGCTTCGGCAAGAGCGGCGCCGCCCGGTTCCTCTTCGCCGGGGAGAACGGCGACCTCTTCGCATGGAGCCCCGACGTGTCCCCGACGGAGGCGGTCCGGGTCGCTCACGAGGACAGCGATGGTGAAACCGCCGTCTTCAAGGGCCTGGCGCTGGTACGCGCCGAGGGCGAGAAGGACGAGAAGGGCGAGGAGCGCGGCAAGGACGACAGGTGCGACGAGTCGCGAATCCTCGTCGCGAACTTCCGTGATGCGCGCATCGACGTCTTCGACACGAGCTTCAACCTCGTGCCGCCGTCCGCCGGCCGGTTCCAGGACCCGGAGCTCCCCAAGGGCTTCGCACCGTTCAACGTCAAGACGATCGGGTCGAAGGTCTTCGTGACCTACGCCCTGCAGAACGATGAGAAGAAGGACGACGTCCCGGGTGCCGGCAACGGCTTCATCGACGTGTACAGCGCGGAGGGAAAGCTGGTCCAGCGCTTCGCGAGCCGGGGCGAGCTCAACTCGCCCTGGGGCCTCGAAGTGGCTCCAAAGGGCTTCGGGAAGTTCTCCGGCGACCTGCTCGTCGGCAACTTCGGCGACGGCCACATCAACGCCTACGACGAGAAGACCGGACGCTTCGAAGGAACCCTGAAGGACCGCAACGGCAAGCCGATCGTGATCCCCGGGCTCTGGGGCCTGCTGCGCGGCACCGAGAAGTCCGGCGGCAAGGACTCCATCTGGTTCGCCGCGGGAATCGAGGAGGAGAACCACGGCCTGCTCGGGATCCTGCGCGCCGAGGACTGACACTGAGGATGTGACGTGGCTTCTCCGACGGGTCCGACTCACGGACTGACCGCCGTATCGACTGTCTTGTTCGGGAGTTGTCGATCCGCTCGGAGGAGCCGCTGCACTCGCAAGCGGATGGGCCCTCATGACCTCAGGAGGCTGGTCAGGAAGCCCCACCGCTGTCTTGTCGGCCCGCATGCGGCGTGAACCGCGTGACGTAGGCCATGGATCAGGCGTGGTGGGCGCGGAGCATTGCAGCCATCTCCTCGAGCGATACCGATCCCTCGGAGCCTCCAGCCTCCGCCTCGTCGGCCAACCGATTGGACATCCGCAAGGTGACTGCGGACCTCGGCCATGGATTCGAGATGTGCATCAATGCCAGCTTCCGACTTCGGTAGTCCTGGGCGAAGCACGGATGACGCGCTCCACGTCATCGCAGCTCAGGACGCCTGTGACCATCCCTGGACGACCGGACGAACGCTTGGAAAGCGTGTTGGGGGCAACCCCTCACGAGTTCGAATCTCGTATCCTCCGCAGCTGGAAGGCCCGCACCGTTCGAACGGTGCGGGCCTTCTGCGTTCGCAGTCTGCGCGATCTGTCCCGAGCCGGCCGGCATCCTCGGCGGCCGCCGGGGTCCACGCCGCGCAACGCGGCCCGGCGAGCACGGTGAAGCGCGACCACACAAGGTCCAACGTCGAAATCCGGGCGCCCTGCCGGATGGCCCACGGATGCGTTGCCCCGGAGCCCGGCGCGCCGTCCGGGTTGAGCGCGATGTCCTCGCGCGACGGCAGGTCGGAGACCGGGCCGCTGACCCCTGTCGAGTCGTACCGGTAACCCAGCACCACGGGTCGGAACAGTGCGCCTCGCCGGTCGGCACAGCGGGTCGTGTCCGTGAATCCGGCCGCGCGGCCGGAGACGTCCGGTTCGCGATGACAGGGAGTGCTAGAAATGATTACATGCGCGGGTTTCGCCGGTTTTCGGCACTGGGTCGCCTGCCCTGGTGCGGATCGAGCCGCCTGTTGGCCGACAGACACCGAGGCCGTCGGCGAGGTCACGCGGCCTCCGACCATGGGCGTGAAGCCGGACAAGACGGCCCCGCCCCGCGTCGCACCGGCGGCCGGTCCGGGAAGGCGTACCCGACCTCGTTCTTCAGCGTGCGGAGCGTCGCAGTCCAGGCGTTCGTCTGGCAGCTGACGGTCCTCGTCCTGATCGCAGCTGCCGCGATGGTGGCCCTGGTGCTCAAAACCACGAACGACGCCCAGGCCGATGCCCGCCACCGGTCACTCGCTGTCGCGGCGGGCTTCGCGCACTCCCCGGGCGTCGTACAGGCGCTCCAATCGCCCGATCCCACAGCGATACTCCAGCCGCTCGCAGAAGCAGCCCGACAAGGCTCCGCCGTTGACTTCGTCTCCGTGCTCAGCCGGAGCGGGATCCGTTACACCGACCCCGTACCGGGTCTGATCGGCCAGCGTGCCCAGGGCGACATTGCCCGGGCGGCGGCCGGGCAATCCTTCACCGAGGTCTTCGAGGGCGAGCCGCAGAACGCGGTCCGGGCCCTCGTACCCGTCACCGACGCACAGGGCGCGGTGATCGGAATCGTCTCCGCGGGCGTTCAGACCGTGGACGTCGGCGCCGAGGCGAACCGCCGGTTGCCGGTCCTCATCGGTGCTGCAGCGGGCTCGCTGGCCCTCGCTGCAGGCGGAGCGGCGCTGGTGAGCAGGCGGTTGCGACGCCAGACGCATGGCCTGGGCCCCGTCGAGATGACCCGGATGTACGAGCACCACGACGCGGTCCTGCACTCGGTCCGTGAAGGGGTGCTGATCCTGGACGCGGACCGGCGGCTGGTGTTGGCCAACGACGAGGCCAGGCAGCTGCTCGGCATGCACCCGACCGCGGAGGGCCTGCCTCTCGACGAACTGGGGCTCGATCCGGAGATGACCGCGCTGCTGGCATCCGGGCGCACCGTCACAGACGAGGTGCATCCGGCCGGGAACCGCCTGCTGGCCGTCAATCTCCGGCCCACGGCTGTCCGCGGTGGGCCCGCCGGATGCGTGGCGACGCTGCGGGACACCACCGAGCTTCGTGCGCTGGCCGGCCGGGCAGAGGAGGCGCAGGATCGCCTGAAGCTGCTGAACGAGGGCAGCGCGCGCATCGGCAGCACCCTCGACCTCACGCGTACCGCACAGGAACTGGCCGAGGTGGTGGTACCCCGGCTCGCCGACTTCGTGAGCGTCAACCTCCTGGAGAGCCTGCTGGGCGGAGACGAGCCTCCGCCGGGACCGATTACCGGCGCCGTCCTGCGCCGGATGGCGCACCAGTCCGTCCGGGCGGGCGCGCCGGAGGCCTCGGTCGAGGTGGGCGAGGTCGCGTTCTACCCGGAGGAATCACCGCAGGCCCACTGCCTGGCGACCGGGCGGTCGGAGCTGCTCCAGTTGGCGGACCCGGCCACCAGCGCGTGGCTGGCTGCGGACCCCGCACGTCTCGCCAAGAGCCGCGCATACGGGTTCCACTCGTGGATCGAGGTGCCGCTGATCGCACGGGGAACGACGCTCGGCGTGGTGGACTTCGTCCGGTCCCGGCGTCCCGAGCCGTTCGAGACCGATGATCTGGTCCTGGCCGAGGAGCTGGTCGCCCGGACGGCCGTCTGTCTGGACAACGCCCGGCGCTTCAATCGCGAGCGTACGGCGGCTCTCACGTTGCAGCACAGCTTGCTGCCACGGCGGCTGCCGGAGCAGTCCGCAGTGGAGGCGGCCTTCCGTTACCTGCCGGCCGATCCCCGGCTGGGGGTGGGCGGCGACTGGTTCGACGTGATTCCGCTGTCCGGCGCCCGGGTGGCGCTCGTCGTCGGCGACGTGGTCGGACACGGCATTCACGCCTCCGCAACCATGGGCCGACTGCGCTCCGCTGTACGGACCCTCGCCGACGTCGACCTGGCTCCGGACGAGCTGCTCACACAGCTCGACGACCTCGTCATCCGACTGGCCGCCGAATCCGAGACGGACTCGGAGTTCGCCACACCCGGAGAAGTCGGCGCCACCTGCCTGTACGCCGTCTACGACCCGGTGTCGGGCCACTGCTGCCTCGCCCGCGCCGGACACCCGGCACCCGCCGTCGCCCTGCCTGACGGCACTGCGGCCATTCTGGACCTGCCTGCCGGACCCCCACTCGGCCTGGGCGGGCTCCCCTTCGAAGCGGTTGAGACGGTACTGCCCGAGGGGAGCCTGCTCGCCCTCTACACCGATGGCCTGGTCGAGTCCCGACAGCGTGGGATGGACGCGGGGCTCGAAGCTCTGCAGCAGGCGCTGACGGTCCCGGGACTCTCGCTGGACACCCTGTGCGACAGGATTGTCGGGACGCTGCTTCCGGACCACCCCGCCGATGACGCCGCCCTGCTGCTGGCTCGTGTCCAGCGCCTCGACATCGGGCAGGTCGCCACCTGGGACGTGCCCGCCGATCCCGCGGCGGTGGCCGGGGTCCGTGCGGACGCCGTCCGCCGGCTGTCGGCATGGGGTTTGGAGGAGGTGGCTTTCGTCACCGAACTGGTCGTCAGCGAGCTCGTCACCAACGCCATCCGGTACGGCGGCGATCCGATCCAGCTGCGGCTGATCCGCGACCGCACGCTGATCTGCGAGGTGACCGACGGCAGCAGCACCGCACCGCACCTGCGCCGGGCCCGCGTGTTCGACGAGGGCGGCCGGGGCCTGCTGCTTGTCGCGCAGCTCGCGCAGCGCTGGGGTGCGCGACAGACCACGAGCGGCAAGATCATCTGGTGTGAGCAAACGCTCCCTGCAGGCGTCTGAGGACTCACGAAGTACAGCAACCAGGCCTCCCGACACAGTCGGGGCCTTCGTCGTCCCGTGGTCTCAGTTGCGATTTCGGGGCCTCACCGCTCGCTCGTCGCTCTAGCCCTCGGGCGCCTCTGCAGGTTCGTTCTACCGCGGACTGCTGACCGTACGGGCGGTGTCGGGGCAGGGCCGAGCCTGCCAGCGCTCATCACACTGAGTAGTTGCCGCCGAGTGGCAGCCTTCGCACTTGATGGACGTACGGTGCGGTGGTTGGTGCGGTCGTTGCGCCTGGCTTACTTCAGTCCGAGCACCTGATCTTGGCCGGGCTTGAGCGCTTCCCGGGCATCGGTCGTTGGTTGCAGCTGGTTGCCAAGGCCACACTGGCCTGCGTCTGCCCACCTCAGTCGCGCGCTACTAGGGGCGCCAACTCAGAGATGGACCATCATGGTCGGGTCTGTCCGCCGTTGTCCTTCTCGTCGGCATGGCCTTCGGTAAGCGTTGGTTCGGCGCTGATGTTCAGCGCGGCTCTCCTGACCATCTCGGAGAGTCGCCGGCATGCCTGTTCGATCTCTGCCTGGGTCTGGTTTCGCTCGGTGATGGCCGCCGAGAGCAGAAGCGCGGTCAGCGCGGCGGTGCCGTTGAACGCCTGCAGGGCAATCATGTTGGTGAGCAGGCTGTGACCGGCGAACGGGCCTGATCTGCGGGTGGCGGCGACGATCGCAAAGGTGGTTACCGCCAACGCGCAGGGTGCGGCTGCGGCGTGCTGGAAGCGGAAGGCCGCCCAGGTCAGCAGCGGAAGGCCAAGGAAGATCAGTGGTGTGGGCGTGGTCTCGAGGAAACCGACGCCGATCGTGGCAGCCACCAGCAGCGCTCCCTCCGCCCATCGGGATGGTGGCGCGTCCTTCGCCCAGTGCGCCGAGCGCAGGGCGAGCAGCACTGGCGCGACCAGCAGGACGCCCATGGCGTCGCCGGTCCACCAGACCCACCATGTGGGCCAGAACCCACCGGCGGGCAGTGCACCAGCGAGGTGCAGGGTGAAACTGCCCACCGTCGCGCTGATGAGCATGCCGGCGAACGCGCCGAGGAAGACCAGCGCGAGTGCGTCCTGGAAATGGTTCATCCGGGTACGGAACCCGGTGCGGCGAAGGAGCGCGTAGGAACAGAGAGGCGCGAGTGTGTTGCCTACCGTGATCGCGATCACGGCAGTGGTCGATGGCCCGAGTGAGATGTTGATCAGGAAGGCGCCGAGTGCGATCCCGGGCCAGGCCCGCAGGCCGGTGAGGAGCAGGCCGGCCAGGGCGATGCCGGTCGGGGGCCACAGCGGCGTGACCTGACCGCGCACGAGCTGCTGGAGCAGCCCCAGCTTGCCCGTGGCGTAGTACAGCGCGGCGACGGCACCGATCTGCAGGGCAGTCATGCCACCGCGCTGGAGCCTGCCGCGGCTCACAACAGTCATCGGGAAGTCTTCCCCTCAGCCTTGCCCCGTCGTCCATCGTCCGCTGCCTCCACCGGATCCACCACACTGCCGCTCATCTGTGTGACCTTCGCAATGTGCTCTGTCGCACTTGCTTCAGGTGACCGCCCGGGGGCGGTGTCGCGCCCTTTCCTGACGGTTCCACCTCCAGCCGTATCGCTGTGCGCTTGTGCGGCTTCAGCGCGGCGTGCGCAGGGCGAGGATGGCCATGTCGTCGTGCCCGTCGCTGGGGTGGTGGTCGGCCAGGGCCTGCACGAAGTCCTGCAGGGGCAGGGCGGCGTGCCTGGTGGCGAGTTCGGCGAGTTCGTTCAGGCTCTCGTCGATGGGGTGGTCGGGGTGTTCGATAAGGCCGTCGGTGAAGAAGACGACGGTGGTGTTCGAGGGCAAGGGGTGGGTGTGGTCGGGGCGGGGCTGCCCGCAGTCGACGTTCAGTGGTAGTCCGGGCTCCGTGAACAGGTACTCCGCCCGGCCGCTGGGGGTGATCAGCAGCGGGGGGACGTGGCCTGCGAGGCTCCAGTGCAGCCTCCAGGCAGCCCCTGCGGGTTCGATGCGCGCCAGGCTGGTGGTGGTGACGGGGTTGTCGGTGATGGCCTGCAGGGTGCGATCGAGCTGGGCGAGGACCGCGCTGGGTGGGGTACGCAGGTGGAACAGCAAAGCGCGCAGCATGTTGCGAGTGGAGGCCATGGCGGCGGCGGCATGCAGATCGTGGCCGACTACGTCGCCGATGACCACCGCCACCGCGCCGTCGGGCAGCGGGATGGCGTCGTACCAGTCCCCGCCAACAGTGTTGGGCTCGGCGGCGGGCCGGTAGATGGCGGCGGCGGCGAAGGGCCGCAGGTCGGGCAGTGTCGGCAGCAGGAGCCGCTGGAACTGTTCGGATCCGGCACGAACCTGTTCGAAGAGGCGGACGTTTTCAATCGCGATACCGGCGGCGCTGGCCAGGGCAACGACGATGTTCTCATCGCGCACGTCGAAAGGCTGTCCGTCGCATCGCTCGGAGAGGTAGAGGTCGCCGTAGATTTCGCCGCGGACGCTGACGGCGACGCCCAGCAGGGTGCGCATGCGCGGGTGGCCGGGCGGGAACCCGACCGAGGACGGATGGAGCGAAATATCCTCGACCCGAAGCGGCTCCGGGTGCCGGATCAGGTGTCCGAGCACGCCCAGGCCGCGAGGAAACCCCACCTCGGCCAAGGCCGCGCGTTCCTGCTCGGACGGGCCGACGGCGATGAACTGCTCCAGAAACTCACCGGACTCGTCAAGTACTCCCAGTGCCCCATAGCGGGCGCCGACCAGCTCCATGGCGGTGGTCACGATGCGGTGCAACACTGCGGGCAACTCCAGCTCCCGTGTGATGGCCATCACCGCGTCCAACAAGCCCTGAATCCGGGCCTTGGCAGCCGCCAAGGCCCGGAGCTGCTCGTCGATCCGACCCAGCTCGGCGTCCAAACGCCCCAGCACGTCAGGCCGCCTCGGCTGGCCCGCTCCTCCCCCCTCCTTGCCGCCCGCCATCACGACCGCCTGCTGGACCGGTACTCGTTCTCGGTGGCCTTCGACCGGCAGGAGTCGGTGCCAGTCTGGATCAAGGTCCCTTTGAACTGGATCAAAGTCCCTTTGAAGGTGAGCGGGTCGGCGGTCGCCACGCACAGACGAGGGCCGGCGAAGGTCTTGTCCCACTCGCTGAACCTGGCGCGGATGATCGGCAGCTTCGGCTCCCGGCATGCCTCGTCGACTATCGCGTCTTCCAGCTCAGCTTCTGGCAGCGGCATCCATCGCGGGGGCGGCATCAGATGCGCCGAGAGCGTGTCGTCGGCGCTCTTAGCGAGGTTCACGCGCTCGTGTCCTTGTCTTCGTCGTCGCGGATGTCACCGGCACAGGAGCCTGTCGTACTTGGACAGGTCCGACCAACGGGCGCGGATCCGGACGGCAACCGCCGAACCTGTAGCGAGATCACCTTCGACGCCGGCATCGAGGTCGACGCCGTCCACGATCACCCGGTACGGGCTCGGAGTAGCGGGGAACAGCACCCCGTGATCGACCTGCGCCATCATCCTGCCCTCCCCTCCTGCCACCTGAGCTTCCTTACTCCAAGCTAGAAGCCGTCTGTGGCGCCCGCCCGTCGAGCAACCGGCTCGGCCGGCCTCCTGAAGTTCCGGTAAGGGGGAGGCCCCGAACGCTCCTCGGCGATCGGGGCCTCCATGGCACCGTCGGTCCGTGGGGACTCTCGGGCTCAGGCGGCTCTACCTTCTGAGCTGGGTTGATCGAGCCACTCGTAAGGTTGGGTCGCCCAGGGGTGCTGGGTGTGGCTATCAGGCGGCTGCCGTCTCGTGGCATACGACGCTTCGCCGCCCAGCACCCCACGACGACTCGGCCGCCGATTAGGAAGTGCGAGCAAGTCGCTGAGTAGAGCAATGCCGGCGAGGTCGTCCGTGGTACGAACAGAACGAACACGCACGTCAGGAGCACGATGAGCCGGATATGGGCGGGGATCGACAGCGGCAAAGGCCACCACCACGGCCTGGCCCTGGACACCGAGGGCAAGACCCTGATGTCGCGGCGGGTCGCCAACGACGAGCCCGAGCTGCTGCAGCTGATCGGCGACGTCCTCGCCCTGGCCGGCGGCGACCAGGTGACCTGGGCGATCGACATGACCGGCGGGGAACCCGCCCTGCTGCTGAGCCTGCTCGTCGCCCACGGCCAGGAGGTCCTGTACATCCCCGGCCGCCTGGTGAACCGCGCGTCCGACGGCTACCGCGGGGAAGGCAAGACCGACGCCCGCGACGCCTACGTGATCGCCGACCAGGCCAGGATGCGCCGCGATCTGCAGCCCATCCGTCCCGGCGACGAGGCCGCGATCGAGCTCAAGCTGCTGACCGGCCGCCGTGCCGACCTGGTCGAGGACCGCACCCGCGCCGTCAACCGTCTGCGCGGCACCCTGCTGAGCATGTTCCCGTCCCTGGAGCGGGCCCTGGATGTGACCAACCTCGGTCCGCTCAAGCTGCTGACCGAGCATCAGACGCCGGCCGCGATCCGCCGCGTCGGCGTCGCGCGGCTGACCAAGTGGCTGGCCAACCGTAAGGTCCGCAATGCCAGAGCCCTGGCCGAAGCGGCCGTCGAGGCCGCCCAGCGCCAGCACACCTCCGTCCCCGGGGAGAAGACCATCGCCAGGCTGGTCCACACTCTGGCCGAGGGGGTGATGGCCCTCAACGAGCAGATCACCGAGATGGACAAGCTCATCGAGGGCCGGTTTCGCGAGCACGAACTCGCCGAGATAGTCGAGAGCGTCCCCGGCATCGGCGCCGTGCTCGGCGCCGAGTTCCTGGCCGGAGTCGGCGGCAGCCTGGATGGCTTCGCCTCGCCGGACGCTTTGGCGGCCTTCGCCGGTGTCGCCCCGGCGCCACGCGACTCGGGCAAGGTCAGTGGCAACCTGCATCGGCCGACCGTCTACCACCGCAGGCTCCAACGGGTCTTCTATACCTCGGCGTTGGTGAGCATCCGCTGTGATCCGAACTCGCGGGTGTTCTACGACCGGAAGCGCGCCGAGGGGAAGAAGCATGTCCAGGCCGTGATGGCCCTGGCCCGCCGACGGGTCAATGTCCTGTGGGCGCTGATCCGTGACCGACGGTGCTACCACATCACACCCCCAGTGACCGAGACGGCTTGACAACGACATTAGGAAGCGTCTTCGGTGGAAGCCTCTGGGTTGCTGTCAGCCCCACCCCAGAGCAGGCCGCCGATCTCCTTGCCGACGTCGTGGAGCATCGGGTCGGTGACGTGCTGGTACCCCGGATCAGTCGATCCAGCGGACGACGAGCACCGCGGCCAGGGCTACCGCAAGGGCGACCGCCCGGAAGCCGGAGTCCATGGCCGCGGTCAGGGCGGCCGCCGATGCCCCGCTGCCGGCCGCGTTCGCGCCCAGCGCGGTGCCCATGGCGGCGACCCCCAGGGCGCTGCCCACTTCGCGGGCCGCACCGTTGACCCCGGAGCCCATTCCGGCACGTTCGGCGGGCAGGGCCGCCAAGATGCCACCGGACAGCGGGGGCAGCGCCACACCGATGCCGGCCAGCGCCAAGGCCGGGCACAGGATGTACAGCGCGTACGGGGTGTCCGCGCCGACCAGGGAGAAGGCCGCGAGGCCGACGGTCAGGGCGGCGAACCCGAGGGCGACCACCCGCTTGGCTCCCCAGCGGCGTACCAGTGCGGTGGAGGACCGGGAGGCCAGCGTCATCGCGACCGCAATCGGCGCCAGCGCGCAGCCCGCCAGCGCGAGGGAGTAGCCGTGAGCAACCGTCAGGTACTGGGCGTTGACGTAGAACATGGCGAACGCGCCGGCGAAGGCCACCGTCACTCCGAGCGTCCCGGCCCGCACCGGGCGCCGGGTGAACACCCGGGGGTCCAGCAAGGGGTGACGCCGGCGCAGCCCGAGGAGGACGTACACCACCGTGATCACGGCCGCCGTGGCGAAGGAGCCGAGCACCCAGCCGGAGGTCCAGCCGCGCTGTCGGCCTTCGATCAGTCCGTAGATCAGCGCCACGATCGCTGCTGCCAGCAGCACCGAGCCGGGTGCGTCCAGCGGTACCGGGCGCCGAGGCGTCCGCGGTGCCCGGAGTGCCGTGGCGAGAAGAAGCAACGCGCCGGCCGCTCCGAACACGATGAACAGCCCCTGCCAGGGCAGGTATTGGAGCACCAGGCCGCCGACGACATTGCCGAGGATCCCTCCGACGGCCAGCGACGCGGTCCAGGTGGCCACCGCGTGCGGGCGGCGGGCCGGTGGGAAGAGCAGCATCAGCAGTCCCAGGGTGACCGGCAGCGCGAGTGCGGCACCCGCGCCGGCCGCCAGCCGCCCGGCGATCAGCAGCGGCACGTTCCCGGCCGCCGCCGCCAGTACGCTGCCGCCGGTGAACAGGCCGAGCCCCATCAGCAGTACGCCCTTGCGGCCGAGCCGGTCCGCCAGCGCGCCGCCCGGGATCAGCAGACAGGCGAAGGCGATCAGGTAGGCGTCCACGATCCACACCAGGGCGGTCGGGCTCGGGTGCAGTGCGCTGTGGGCGAGCGAGGGGACCGCGAGGTTCATCGCGGCCGCCATCGCCTGCAGCGTCCCTGCACAGAGGGACGTCAGGACGAGTGTCTCCCTGCTGCGCGGGTGCCCCTCGGGCGCCGACGAGGACGCGTCGGGGGCCTCCCGAATCGGTATCTGCTGCGCTTCCACGGCGTCTCCTCCGGTCTCGGGTCAGGACCAGAACGACGTTAGGAGCGGCGTCACATGACGGCAAATGCACTATTCTCAAAGATATTTTGCAGCAGACGCAATTATGCAGGTGAGGGGGTGCTCTATGGGCGCCATGACCCGGGACATCGACCTGAATCTCCTCGTCGCTCTCGACGCGCTGCTCGACGAGTGCTCGGTCACGGCCGCCGCCGACCGGCTCGGCCTGTCCGCGCCCGCGATGAGCCGCACCCTGGCCCGGATCCGCACCGCGTTCTCGGACCCGATCCTGGTCCGGTCCGGACGGTCGATGGTGCCGACCCCGCGCGCGGAGGCCGTGCACCAGGAGGTCAAGGCCCTCCTCGACCGCTCGCGCGCGCTGTTCGCCGAGGGCCGCCCGGTGGACGCATCGCAGCTGGATCAGACGTTCACGATCGTCGCCGACGACCTGCTCTCGATCGCCCTCGCCACCCGGCTCCTGCCCCGTCTCCAGGAGTCCGCCCCCGGGGTCACCGTCGTGCTGCTGTCCGAGGGCCATCACCACGACGACCTCGTGCTGCGCGACGGGACGGCAGACCTGGAAATCCGAGTGATCACCGCACCGGCACCCGAAACCCGCGTCGAGACGCTCCTCACCGACGAGATGGTCACCGTCGTCCGGCACGGACACCCCCTCACCCGGAGCCCGCTCACCCCGGCCGCCCTGGCCGGCGCCCTGCACGTCACCACCTCCCGACGCGGCCGGCTGCGCGGTCCGCTCGACGAGGCACTGGAGGCCAGGGGACTGCGCCGCCGGGTGGTCGCGGCGATGCCGACATTCGCCGCCGCGCTCCACCTCGTCGCCGCATCGGACCTGGTGGCCCAGACCCCGGCCCGAACCGGCGCACCCCTGATCGCCGCGCTCGGCCTGGCAACCCTGCCGATCCCGCTGTGCCTGCCGCCCATCGAGATCTCCATGGGCTGGCACCCCCGACTCGACAACGACCCCGCACAACGTTGGTTCAGGGAACAGGTGCGTACCGCTCTGGCCCGACCCGCCGAGGCCGAGCCCGGCCGTGGGTAGCACCCAGGACACCCAGGGGCACCCCTGAGCTCGCCCTCCCACGGCGCGTGTCCGGGATCACAGGGCGGCTCGCCGGGCGGGCGAAATGCCGTGACCGCAGGAATGGTTGGCACCTGCACGCATTCAATGCATGCGCACATACCGCCTGGTACTTACGAGGAGCACCCCCGTGACCGTCACTGCGTCCCCCGCCTCTCGCGCGGCCGAGATCCTCTCCCGGCCGGTCGCGCTGAACGGCCTGACCGTCCCGAACCGCATCGTGATGGCGCCGATGACGCGCATGTTCTCCCCGGGCGGCATCCCCGGTGAGGACGTCCGGTCGTACTACGCCCGTCGCGCCGCCGCCGGTGTGGGCCTGATCGTCACCGAGGGGACCTACGTCGGCCACGAGTCGGCCGGGCAGAGTGACCGTGTGCCGCGGTTCCACGGTGAGGAGCAGCTGGCGGGGTGGGCGAAGGTCGCCGAGGCCGTTCACGCGGCGGGCGGCACGATCGTGCCGCAGCTGTGGCACATCGGCATGGTGCGCAAGCAGGGCGAGCCGCCCTACGCCGACGCCCCCGCCGTCGGCCCCTCCGGCATCCGCGTCGACGGCACCGAGGGCACCGGCAGGGCGATGACCCGGCGCGACCTGGACGACGTCATCGGCGCCTTCGCCGAGGCCGCCGCGGCCGCCGAGCGCATCGGCTTCGACGGGGTCGAACTGCACGGTGCCCACGGCTACCTCCTCGACCAGTTCCTGTGGGCGGGGACGAACCGCCGGACCGACGCCTACGGCGGCGACCCCGTGGCCCGTACGAAGTTCGCGGCCGAGATCGTGGCCGCGGTCCGCGAGGCCGTCTCGCCCGAGTTCCCGGTGATCTTCCGCTACTCGCAGTGGAAGCAGGAGGCCTACGACGCGAGGCTCGCCGAGACCCCGGACGAGCTGGAGGCGATCCTGGCCCCGCTCGCCGCGGCCGGCGTCGACGCCTTCCATGCCTCCACCCGCCGCTACTGGCTCCCGGAGTTCGAGGGCTCGGAGCTGAACCTCGCGGGCTGGACCAAGAAGCTCACCGGCAGGCCCACCATCACCGTCGGCTCGGTCGGCCTCGACGGAGACTTCATCCGCGGCTTCATGGGCGAGGGCGCCCCGGTCCAGGGCATCGACAACCTCCTCGACCGCCTGGAGCGCGACGAGTTCGACATGGTGGCCGTCGGCCGCGCCCTGCTCCAGGACCCGGAGTGGGTGAGGAAGGTTCTGGGTGACCGGTTCGAGGAGCTGAAGCCGTACGACGCGGCGGCGCTGAAGACCCTGAGCTAGGAACCCATGAGTATCCCGCCGGAGCTGCCGGGTGCCTGGGTGGCCGCCCGGCCTCCGTCGGCGGGCTTGACCGCTCCGAGGCCGAGGCCGGCGAATCAGTCCGCCGTGGTCGGTGGCACGTCCGACGACGACACATGCACACCTCCGGAACTGAGGTTCTGCGCTGCGGCGTACGTCCATGTCTCGCTACTCGTGGGCCGTCCCGCCCGGATGTCCAGGGCAGTGCGCACCGCCGCGCCGAGTGCACGTCGGAACAGGAGGGAGCCGAGGCTCACCCTGGATACGCCCAGCTCGGCGAGCTGGGCGACGGTGGGGCCGGAGGGGGAGTAGAGAATGTTCAACGGGGCATCGAGGGTTCCGACCAGGGCGGCGATTCCCGGTGGGTCGGACAGGCCCGGGACGAATGCGCCATCCGCGCCTGCCTGTTGGTACGCAAGGAGCCGGCGCGCAGTCTCGGCCTCACGGCCGCCCAGCCAGTAGGTGTCGGTGCGAGCGTTGACGAAGAGGTCCGGCACGGCGGCCTTCACCGCCGCGATCTTCGCCGAGTGCAGGCCCACAGGTGTGAGCGAGCCGTCGGCCCTGCCGTCCTCGAGATTGATGCCCACCGCGCCGGCGGCAGCAAGCCAACGGGCCAACTCGGCCACCTCCGACGGGTCATCACTGAACCCGCCTTCGGCGTCCACGGTCAGCAGGAACGACCCCGTGCCGAGCCGACGGGCCAGAAGCAGGGTCTCGTCCCTGGTGAGCGCCATGCCGTCGGGCATGCCGGCCGCTGCGGCCACTCCGAGGCTTGTCGTGCCGATCGCCGGGAAGCCTTGCTCGGCCAAGGCCGCGGCCGAGGCGCAGTCCCAGGCGTTGGGGAGCAGCAGCGGCCTGCCGGGGTGGTGGAGTGCGGAGAAGCTGGTCACGAGGTGTGTCCGTCCTCGGTGGGCGTGAGGTCGCCGATGGCATCGGCATAGTAGGCCGACTCCGCGAGATGGAAGGCGATCTGACGGAACGTCCAGCCGTCGCCCGGCGAGCAGTCGAGCTGCTCGGCCGTCAGGGCGCCGAGACGGTTGGCCCAGATCCCGGCGAGCCGAGTGAGTCGGCTGTGCGCCTCGTCGAGGTCGTCCCGTGTGAAGGGGGCGAGGTCGGCCTTGGTGGTGATCGCCGATGCGTGCCAGCGGTCGGGTTGCGTCTTCTCCCCCGCGACGCGTGCCTCCAACTCCGCCAGGTGATCCAGGAGATGGTCGGCGACCCGTCGGATCGCCTTGTGCGGGGTGTAGATCCGGTCGTCGATCGGAAAGGGGTCCCCGTCCCAGGCCGTCCAGGTGTCGGCGAGGGCCAGGACATGCCCGACCATGGCGGTGACGGCCTCAGCGGGGTCGCGGTCGTCGGTGGCCGGAATGTCGTCCGCTGATGCCCGGTCCAGTACCCCGGCCGCCAGGGCCAGTGCATGGTCCCGGCCGGGACAGAGGCGCGGCCGGACGCCGAAGGTGAGGGGAGGCGGACCCGTCCGTTCGGGATCGAAGGTCCGGGGATTCGCGAACACCTGCGGATCGCGGTTGGCAGCGGCGATGTCCAGGATCACCAGGTCGCCCTCGGTGATCTCGACCCCGGTGACGCACGTGTCACGGGTTGCGACCCGGCGCATCGCCCGCACCGGAGGGTCGTGCCGCAGGGTCTCGATCAGCAGGGCCTCGACGGAGGGGACGGCCGAAGGACGGTCGGCCGGTCGTCGGGCGTGCTCGATGAGCCGGCCGGTGGCATCGCAGGCCTGCACGAGCAACCCGATCCGATTGGCGGCGGCCTCCAGCCGCGCGTCGGTCACCTCGGCCGTCCGCGCCCGGTCGGCGCCGGGGTCGAGCAGAGCGGCAGAACCGGCCAGGTCCGCGGACTCGGCGGGCAGCATCCGCGGAAGGAGCCATGCCACCGCCGCGTCGGCCTCGGGGGCATCGTCGCCGAAATAGGCCCCGGCCACGATGGTGACGGCGTCCGCGACCTCGTCGGCAGCGGACAGCCCGAGGCCCTCGGCGAGAGTCCGGACCACCAGTCGGCGGGGCGTGTCGGCGGCTCCGGACGCGACAGCCCGCCGAAGCGCCGCGGGATCGAGGCGGGCCAGGTCCGCCTCCACCAGGGCCCGGCGGCGGGCGTGGGTGGCGTCCGAGCTGAAGCGGGCCACCGTGGCGCGCAGCCAGGCCATGCTGCCGGGAGGGCCGGAATCGGCCGGTACCGGGACAAGAAATGGGTCTGCGAGGGCAAGGCAGACGTCGCCGTACCGGTCGAACTCGTGCACGGACCTGGTCATGGAGCTGGTCATGGCCGCAACGCTAGGCGCGCAACACTTCGGCGCCTGCCGAACTGTGCCAAGGGCATGATGAAGCTATGTCACTCGCTCGGACCGCCGGACTGCTCGCCGACCCGACCCGGGCCGCGTTCTGCGTGGCCCTGCTCGACGGACGGGCCTGGACCGTCGGCGAACTCGCGCGCCACGCCCGGGTATCGCCGTCCACAGCTAGCGAACACCTGTCCCGTCTGATCGCGGGCGGCCTGCTGGCCGAGGAGCGCCAGGGTCGGCACCGCTACGTCAGGCTGGCGAACCCGACGGCGGCGGCCCTGATCGAGGATCTGTCCTCGTACGCCCCCTCGGTCGTCCCGGCACCGAAGAACCTGCGTGAGTCGGCACGGACGAGTGCCGAGGCGCGTGCGCGGACCTGCTACGACCATCTCGCCGGCCACCTGGGTGTGGCCGTCTCCGACGCGGTCCTGAGCCGCGGTCTGGTCGCCGACGACGCAGGTCTCGTCGTCACCGAGGCGGGCAAGGCCTGGCTCGCCGAACTCGGCGTCGACCTGAGCGCCCTGCGCGGCACCAGGCCGGTGATCCGCAGCTGCCTGGACTGGACGGAACGCCGGACTCACCTCGCCGGCGCGGTGGGCGCGGCGTTGTACAGAAGGGCTTTCGAGCTGCACTGGGTGGAGCGGATCGGCTCCGGCCGAGCCCTGAGGATCACGCCGGGCGGCAACCGGGCTTTCGAGGAACTACTGGGCATCGACGTGCGAACGGGCGCCTGAGTCGAAGTGACGGCATTCACGGTCTCAGTTCCGGTCTCATTCAGCGCCGTTCAGCCACGTGCAACCGCCTGGACGATGGCCCGCACCGTATGACGGTCCGGGCCATCGTCATCTCGTGACTCAGGGCGGTTCGTCCGCCTGCGGTCAGGATCTCGGGCCGCGCGACCGCTCCGGTCGGCCTCGCGGGCCGCACTGCTGCTGTTCGACGTCCTCGGCTTCTCCGCCGCCGAGATCGCCGCCATGATGGACACCTCGACCACGTCGGTGAACT
Source organism: Kitasatospora atroaurantiaca (assembly GCF_007828955.1). Classification (NCBI taxonomy): domain Bacteria; kingdom Bacillati; phylum Actinomycetota; class Actinomycetes; order Kitasatosporales; family Streptomycetaceae; genus Kitasatospora; species Kitasatospora atroaurantiaca. The sequence goes on from NZ_VIVR01000001.1 coordinate 3,593,049, forward strand.
CCGCCCTGGCGCGGGCCCGCAGACTCGTCGCGGAGAAGGTTCCATCCCCCAGCCAGCAGCAGACGCTGCGGAAGATCGGCGACGCGCGTCTCCGGGAGACCGTCACCGCGTTCTCCTCCGCGTTCGAACGCGGCGACGCCGACGCCCTGGTGGCACTGCTGACCGAGGACGTCACCTGGTCCATGCCGCCGCTGGCGCACTGGTACCACGGCATCGAGGCCGTGACCGACTTCGCCGTCCGGGCCCCGCTGACCAGATGCCCCAGCTGGCGGCACCTGGCGACCAGCGCGAACGGCCAGCCGGCGCCGTGGCGTTCTACGTCGGGAGCCACGCCACCGACGTGCACCTCGGCTGGTCGATCACCGTGCTGACCATGCGCGGAGATCGCATCGCCGAGATCACCTCGTTCCTCGGCCCCGAGCACTTCCCGTCCTTCGGGCTCCCGGCCTCGCTGCCCTGACCCGGTGGCGACGCCTGCCGTTGACGGCTACCCCGTGAAGACCGGGTCGTCGGCGAGATCGTCCAGCAGGGCGTCCAGCTTCGCCCGGTCGACCGAGGGCATCAGGAAGACGTGCACATAGCTGCGGCGGGTGCTCTGGTCGCCCGGGGTGGTCAGTACGTTCTCGGAGGACAGCGACCACTTGGCCACCAGCTCCGGGCTGGGCTTGCGGAACCGCACGGTGATGGAGCCCGGGGTACGGGCCGGCCACAACTCGACGCCCTTCTCCTGTTCCAGGGCGTGGAGTCGGTGTTCCAGGTAGCCGGCCAGCTCCTGGGCCTTGCGGATCCGGTCGACCTGGTCCTGGTAGGAGTGCCGGGACAGGTGGTCCCAGAGCATCAGCGGTGAGAATCCGTTGCGGGATCCCGCGAAGGTGCTGTCCGGTGCGCCGATGTATTCCGGCTGGGACGGCGGGTCGCGCTGGTACTTGACCTTCGTCATGAAGACGCCGCACGGCCACGGGACGCCGGGCCACTTGTGCCCGCTCATGGCGATCGACGAGACCATGTCGAGGTCGCCGAACTCCCGGGTGGGCAGGGTGAGACCGAAGTCGAACTCCGGCAGGTTCTCCTCCGGCGTCCAGCCGAACTTCGCCGGGTCCTCGGCGGCCATCCGCAGGAACGGTACGTAACCGGCCCCGAGGGCGCCGTCCACGTGGATCCAGAAGCCACGCCGCAGCTCGACCAGCGGCCTGCCGGTCTTCGGGTCCCGGCCATGGACCACCTCGCGCTGGATCAGCCCGTGCTTCTCAAAGATCGGCAACAACCGCTCACAGGCCTGACGGACGTCGTCGTGGGCGCCCTTGAAGGTGCTTCCGAGGTTGAAGTTGACGAAGATCGGGTGCCCCTTCGCGGCGAAGAACTCCACCAGCACCGCCAGCGCGTCGACGTCCATGGCGCCGGGGCCGTCCGAGGAGTTGCCCGACGGGCCGGGCTGCGAGGGCACCTCGGTGGGCCAGGGGCCGCCCAGCGGACACTCGTCCGGGTACCTCTCCAGGCCCACCGCGTGGAAGGTGTCGACGCCCAGTACCCGGACCGCCTTGGCGAAGGAGTAGTGGGTGTCCTCCGAGTAGAACGCCACCGGCCGGAGGGCGTCGGAGCCGGGGAGGGTGTTGGAGCCGCCCAGGTAGTCCCGCGCGTTCCAGAGCGCGTACATGTTGCCCTCGGTCGAGCCCATGGACAGCATGTAGCCCCAGTACGACTCGGGGTCGGCCGGGTCGTACGGCCGCTCGGCGTGCCAGAGCTTGGCGTAGTAGTCGAGCACCGCGCGTTCGACGACCTTGGTGTTCGGCTTGTAGCCGCCGCTATGGAACGGGTCGCCCAGGTTGTTGATGTTGCTCAGCATGAACCGGGCGAGGTCGAGGGCGCTGCCCGCCATGTCCTGGGTGGCCTGGTAGCCGACCAGGTGCCGGCGCTTGCGCGTCAGGTACTCGTCCATCCGGTCGAGGGCGCGCAGGCGCTCCTCGTCGGCCAGCCCGTCGGCAGGGATCTCGAAGTCGCTACCGTCCAGCTCCGCGTCCGCACCGACGGCACGGGTGATGGTGGGGCTCATGACGCGGCACTCCGGGTTCGCTGTGAGGGTCGGCCGGGGCCGCTCGCAGCAAGGATGGAACTTTCCGATGCACGGGCGACGGCATTCCGAAGAACATTCGGAAAGTCCCCGTGATCTCTTGCGAATCGACAGTATGAGCGGGGACGCTGGGTGGCGTGCCGAATTATCCGCAGGTGCCGCAGGCGCCCATCGACGACATCGACCAGGCGATCCTGCGCGCCCTCGTCGACAACGCCCGTACGCCGAACAACGCGCTCGCCGAGGCGGTGGGCATCGCCGCCTCGACCTGCCTGGCCCGGGTACGCGCGCTGCGGGAGCGCGGGATCATCCGAGGCTTCCGGACCGAGGTCGACCCGGCGGCGATCGGGCTGGCGCTGCAGGCGATGATCTCGGTTCGGCTGCGGGCGCACACCCGCGAGCAGAACGAGAGCTTCCGGAGCACGGCCCCTGACCTGCCCGGCGTCATGGCGGTGTTCCACATGGCCGGATCGGACGACTACCTGCTGCACGTCGGCGTGGCCGGCCCGGAGGCGCTGCGCGACTTCGTCGTGGACCACCTCACCACCCACCCGGCAGTGGCGCAGACCCGGACCAACCTGATCTTCGAGCAGATACCCGGCCGCCGCTACCTGGCGCCGAAGTCGTGACCGTCCGACGACACACCCCGCCGCACCGGATGCGGCGGGGTGTCTCGTCGGACGGTCTGCCGGAGCGCTCGGGCGTCCGCCGCTCGCCCGGAGCGGGTTCTACCGGAAGGCGGGCAGGTTGCGCGCCACCCATTCGCCGAAGGACCTGGCCGGACGGTGGAGGACGTTCTCCACGTCGGGGCTGATCACCTGCTCGGCCGGGAGCGGGACCCCGAGGACGTCCAGGGTGCCGCCGATGACCTCCTCCGGCATGAACTGCGCCATGTGGGCGTGGGCCTCCTCGCGGGAGAGCTCCCTGAAGCCGATCTCCTCGCCCAGAGCCTCGGAGATCACCGCAGCCTGCCGACGCGGGCCGATCGCCTCGGGGCCGGTCAGCTCGTACGTACGGCCCGCGTGGCCTTCGTCGCGCAGCGCGGCAGCGGCGACCTCGGCGATGTCCGCCGGGTCGATGACGGGCAGCGCCACATCTCCGAACGGGGCGAAGACCGTGCGCTTCGTGCGGACCGCCTCGGCCCAGGCGAAGGCGTTGGAGGCGAAACCGGCCGGGCGAAGGATGGTGAAATCCGGTCCGGACGCGCGCACGGCATCCTCGAACTCGCGCAGGCGGGTGTGCGAAAGAGCCTCAGGGCGTGTGGAGTTGAGCTGGGAGGAGAGCAGGACGAGCCGCTTGACGCCGGCGGCCTCGGCCGCTTCCAGCAGGGCCTTCGGGCTCTCGCCGCGGCCGTTGAGCTCGCCGCCCAGCAGGATGAAGAAGGCATCGGCGCCATCGAGGACCGGCCGCATGCTCGCGGCGTCCCCGAGGTCGGCCCGGGCGTGCCGGACGCCCGCCGGAAGCCCGGCGGGCTCCGGCCGGCGCGAGACGGCCACGACCTCCTCGCCCGCCTCGGCCAGCAGCGGCACCAGCGTCCGCCCGATGTTGCCGGTCGCACCCGTCACGACGATCATGGCAATCCCCCAAATGAGTTAGTTGGCTGACTTGGTAAGACGCTAACACGGACCTCCGGGGTGCTGTCTATAGTTGGTTGGGTGACTGACTCAGTGAAGCCCCGGGCAGCGCGGGCGGCCGACAAGCGCCGACGGCTCACGGCCGCGGCAGCCCAGGTGCTGCACGAGCAGGGCGTCGAACGGACCACCCTCGCCGACATCGCGCGCGTGGCCGACGTCCCGGTCGGGAACGTCTACTACTACTTCAAGACCAAGGACGAACTGGTCCAGGCCGCGCTGTCCGAGCACACCGCACACCTGGACGAACTGACCGGCCGGCTGGACCAGTTGTCCGACCCGCTCGAACGCCTCAAGGGCCTGATCGAAGCCTGGGTCGGCCGGCGCGACATCGCCGCCCGCTACGGCTGCCCCACGGGCACCCTGGCCGTCGAACTCGACAAGCGCGCGGACGGGACCCTCGACGCGGAAGCCGGCGCAGTGATCCGGCGGCTGCTCGACTGGGCCGGGCACCAGTTCCGCGCCCTGGACCTGCCCGACCCGGACGACCTCGCCGTCACCCTGGTCTCCGCCTACCAGGGCATGTCACTCCTGGCCAACGCCCTGCGCGACCCGGACATCATGACCCGCCAGGGCACCCGGCTCATCCACTGGCTCGACTCCCTGAAGGCCCCCGACCGGACCCCTTGACCACGTACCGGCACCGGGCGCCCGCAGGCCGGGTGGCCGGGTCGGCGGCCTGGCGCGCATGCTCCCTCTGCGGTCCGGAAGCCGGACCGCAGCGGCGTGAGGTGATCAGCCGTCAGGCCGGAGGCCGTCGCGGGGAGAGGGTCGGGCTCAGGCCGAATGCTGTGAGCAGGTCCGGCTCCAGGAAGGTGACGATCCGGGCGATGCCGGTGGAGGTGACGGTGACCACCTGGAGGCCGTGCGCGTGGTGGAGCCCGTCCTCCTCGCGCCGGTAGACGGCGAACGCCGGCTGGCCGTTCGCCGTGGTGGGGACCATCCGGTTGACGCCCGGGCCGCCGAGGACCCTGCTGCCGATGAAGCGGCCGACCGCCTCGCGGCCGCGGAACCAGGTCAGGTGCGGCGGCATCTCCAGCGCCACGTCCTCGCGCAGCAGCCGCAGCAGGCCGTCGATGTCGGCCTGTTCGAAGGCCGTGGCGTACCGGTCGATCAGCCTTCGGTGCTCCGGCTCGGCGGGTTCGGCGACCTCCTCCTCCCGGGGCGCTTCTCGTTCGAGCTGCGATCGGGCGCGCTGGAGGGCGCTGTTGACGGCGGCCGTCGTGGTGTCGAGCAGCTCCGCGACCTCCGAGGCCCGCCAGACCAGCACATCGCGGAGGATCAGCACCGCCCGCTGCCTCGGGGGCAGATGCTGCAGCGCGCTGATCAGCGCGAGCCGGACGCTGCCGCGGGTGGCGGCGATGACCGCCGGATCGGCGAGCGGCTCCAGCCACTCGACGCCGGGCCTGGCGAGGACGAGCGGCTGCTCCGGATCCTCGCTCGGGCCGGCGAGTCCGGAGGGCAGAAGGCGGGTGCTTCGGTGCCGGAGGGCGGTCAGGCAGGCGTTGGTGGCGATCCGGTAGAGCCAGACGCGCAGCGAGGACCGGCCCTCGAAGCGGTCGTACGCACGCCAGGCTCGCAGATACGTCTCCTGGACGAGGTCCTCCGCGTCGTGGATCGATCCGAGCATGCGGTAGCAGTGCACCAGCAGCTCCGGCCGATAGACCGCAGTGAGCCGGGTGAACTCCTCGCGGTCGTCGGCCATCGGCCTCACCCCGTCCGTCCGGCGCACCAATCGCGCACTCGCTGTTCCTGTCATCCTGCCTCCTTCGGCCCGCGGGTCGGTGCAGGTGCTGCATGTCCCCGTAGCGGCCACGCGGGCCTGTCGAAACTCATCGCTCCGGGTCAGCCCAGCGCGCTCAGACCCTCGGCGGCGAGCAGATAGGCGGCCCGGTCGTGACCGGGGTCGGCGGCGAGGTCGAGGACGGCCTTGCCGACCTGCTCGGGGGTGAGGGTCGTTCCGAGCCGGTCGAGGAAGGTGGGGATGTCGACGCCGGCGCGGGCCGCGTACGCCGCCACGGCGGCCTCCCCCAGGCCGGTGGCCGGGGTGAGCTTGGGGAGCACCGAGACGAACCTGATGCCGAGGCCCTCGCGCTGCGACTCCTCGCCGGCGTACGCGGCGACGAACCTGATCGCGGCCTTGGCCCCGGCGTAGCCCCCGCTGATCGGCGAGCCGTTGAGCGCGGCGCCGCTGGAGAAGGCGATCACCGTGCTGCCGGGAGCGAGGGGGGCGAGCAGAGCCTCACGGATCCAGTGGAACGCGTGCTTGACGTCGACCTCCCAATTCCGGCTGAAGGTCTCCCAGGTGTGCCGGTGGATCGGGCGGGAGAGCGGGCTCGCTCCCGCGTTGAGCACGAGCGTGCGCGGCCGGTACCGGTCGATCAGGCGACCGGCCACAACGGGGTCGGTCACGTCCGCGACCACCGGGGTGAACGTGTCGCCGAGCTGCGCCCGGACGTCCTCCAGCTGCGCCCGGTCGCGAGCGACCCCCACGACCTGGGCGCCGGCCTGGGAGAGCGCGACGGCGATGCCGCGGCCGAACCCCCTGCTCGCTCCGGTGACGAGTGCCGTCGTTCCGGCGATGTCCTGCGTGGGCATTCCGAACTCCTTGATCAGTGTCTGTGGCCCGCGGGTGTCGCGGCCCTCACTGATAAGGACTCGATGCGCCGGCAGGAATCATCGCCGCGCGCCGCATCCTCCCGAAGCCTTCGTCGCGTCGCCGTCCCGGGCTCGGTCTCGGTCTCGGTCTCGGTCGAGATCTGCGGCGTCACGGCCCGTCCCGGCCGTGGGAAGCCGCCGACCCACGGTCGTGATCGCGGTCCGCGGCAGCGCCGGGATGCAGTCGGGCCGGAAGGTCCCTAGCGTCGAAGGCAGGAGCTCGACGCAACGGGTGCCGCCCCGCCGCCTGTGCACATCGGGCACACATCACCAGGAGATGGTTCAGCATGGCCACAACATCCGACACCCCTGTCCTGGACACCCTCGCAGCCATGACCCTCGACTCGGTCGAGCGATGCGGGCTGTCCGCGGACATGCTCATCCTCACCCGCATCGCGGCTCTCGCCGCCATGGACGCACCAGCGGTGTCCTACCTCGCCCACATCGACGCGGCCGCCAAGGCCAACCTCACACCGAGGCAGCTGCAGGACATCCTGGTCGCGATCGCGCCCATCGTGGGCACCGCCCGCGTCATGTCCGCGGCCACCCACATCACCGAGGCCCTCGGCATCGCCATCGCCGTGGCCGAGGCTGAGGCCGAGGCCGAGGCCTAGTGTCACGTGCCCTCGATCCGTCGGGCTGCGGCGAGTGAGTCGAGGAACCGGTTGGCGCCCCAGGCGCAGACGGCGCGTTCGAGGGCACGGACGGAGCGGTGGACGCCGCGGCCGCTATGGGCGTGCGCGGACGGCATCGATGGCGTCTGTCGATGCCGTCCGCGCACGCCGACGAGGTCGGGACGGGCCTCGGAGCCAAGCTGGTGCTCGCAGAGACACCGCAGTCGCCACGCCGTCGGGGCCTTCGTCGTTTCGTGGTCGCAGTCAGCCCGTGACCTTGATCGTGACGGTGAACGTGCCCTGGTCGGAGGTGCAGGGCTTCGCCTCCCCGCAGCTGCTGCGCTGCGAGGTCAACTGGGCCGAACCCGCCGCGCGGGCCAGGAAGGTGCTGCTGACCGTGCCGCAGCCGCCCCCCGGGCGGCAGGACGGGGATGCCGAGGACGAGGGAGCGCCGGTCGGCTGGACCAGCTGCGGCGCCGAGCTGGCGACGGCGGACCAGTACGTACTGTGCAGGTCGACCCGGATCGTCGTGCCGACGCCGACGGTGACCGTGGTGCGGTCGGCATGCTCGTCCAGGGCGACCACCGCCTGGCTCGGCGACGCCGAGGAGGAGCCGGCCGGGACCGTGGCGGTCGAGCCGCATCCGGCCAGTCCCAGGAGGGCGAAGCCCACCGCGGCGATTCTCTTCATGGTCATGAGTGTCTCCATCTCCTCCCCCGAGTGCCCGCATCTCGGCCGACACGGATCGGACGCACGAGGCCGGCGAGCGGATCCCCCGAGAACTACGGCACCGGGGCGGGCTTTCGGCCCACCCCGGTGCGTTCAGGTGCTGTTGAGCGTCAGGAGACGTTCAGCGCGGTGTCGTCGATCACGAAGCTGGTCTTCAGCGAGGAGTCCTCGGTGCCGGTGAACTTCAGGGTGACGGTCTGACCTGCGTAGCTGGAGAGGTCGAAGGTCTTCTGCACGTAGCCCGATGCCGCGTTCACGTTGGAGTACGTGGCGAGGGTGGTGGAGTCGGCCTGGACGGTCAGCTTGTCGTAGGCGGTGCTGCCGGTCTCGGCGGTGTCGATGTGGAGCCAGAAGGAGAGGGTGGCCCGGCAGCCGGCCGGGATGGTGACGGTCTGCGAGAGGGTGTCGGTGTGGGTGCTGCCGTAGCCGTCCAGCCAGGCCTTCCACGAGCCGGAGTGGGCGGCCTCGGAGGCGGAGTTGGAGATCACGCCGGAGGAGGCGGTCCACGGCGCCGCCGAGCCGGTCTCGAAGCCGGTGTTGCCGAGCAGCTGGGAGGCGGTGCAGCCGCCGCCGCTGCCGCTGACCGTCCAGCTGAAGGAGGCCGAGCCGGAGGCGCCGGTGCCGTCCGTCGCGGTGACGGTGACGTTGGAGGTGCCCGCGGTGGTCGGAGTACCGGAGATCAGGCCGCTGGACGAGATCGACAGGCCGGCCGGCAGACCGGTGGCCGAGTAGGTGAGGGTCTGGCCGGAGGCCGAGTCCGTGGCGCTGACCTGCAGGCCGGCCGCCGTACCGACGGTGCCGCTCTGGTTGCCCGGGCTGGTCACGGTGACCGTGTTGCCGTGGGTGAGGATCGCGTGCGAGATGGCGCAGGAGTTGGTGTCGTTGGACCAGCTGGCCTGCTCGGCGAAGGTGCCGGTGGCGAAGGTGATGTTGGCCGCGCCGCCGGTGGTGCCCGCCTTCAGCCAGGCGCACTCGTCGGAGTTCTCCTGACCGTTGTAGGAGCTCCCGGTGTGGTTGGTCCAGCCGCCCGCCGGGTTCTGGTCGGACATCATCTCCTGCCACTCGTGGCCGAGGGTCATGGTCCAGCCGTCAAGGGTGCCGGGCGAGTTGATGAAGCCGACGCCGCAGCCCGCACCCATGTCGATGTTGTACGGCTGGTTGCTGAACGCGATGTCACCGTACGGCGAGGAAGCCGCACCCCCACCGCTCAGCGTGGTGTCGCCGTTCCAGTCGTGCCAGGCACAGTAACCCTGGGTGGGGCTCTGGTAGTTGTCCGGGTTGGTGCCGTGCGGCGACAGGATGACGTAGTACGCGTTCCGGTTCGAGGCGGCCGTGGTGTTGCCGAAGTGCGCGGCCGCGTTGACGGCCTCCACGGCCAGTTGGTGGCCGGTCGCCGAGCTCGGCGAGGCGGCCGCGTTGTCGTACCACACGCCGGAGAGCACGCCGCCGGCCTGGTACGGGATGAAGTTGGCGTTCGCGGGGCAACTGGTCGCGCCGGTGGCCACGTTCGGGCCGTCGCACCACTGGGTCAGGTCGGCCGACCACGTCTCGTTGTTGGTGCCGATGCCCTTGAACATGTTCTGGGTGGCGGCCGCGGCACCGTTCGCGTCACCGGTGAAGGTCGCGTTGCCGTTGGCATCGGTGCCCTGGGTGCCCCACTGGTTTCCGTAGAACACCAGGTAGACCTTGGAGTGGCCGCTCTGGACGCCGATGCCGTCGACGCCCCCGCCGTAGGACAGCGTCTGCTGCCCGGTGGCGGCGTTGGCCGAGTGGCTCGCGTCCCAGCCGTGCATCTTGGTGTTCAGCTCGACGGTCGGAACCACACCGTGCCGGTATCCGTGCTGGTACGCCGGGCTGTACGGGTTCTTGGGGCCGCCCTGCGCGGCTGAGGTGAGCGGCGCGGGGCTGGCCTGCGCGGGGACTGCCGCGGCGGTGAGGCCGCCTACGGCGAGTGCGAGTGAGACGGCGCCGGTCAGCGCCCCGAATCTCGCACGGCGGGTGGTGGGGGAATTACCCATGGGTGAGGGTGCCTCTCTCATGCCGACCACCCGGACGCTGGTGAGCGACGGGTGATCCTTTGGATGGACACAGGCCGGCGGCATTTCGCACGAGTACGCCGGGAAATCCGCACAACGGAGAGAAGCGGAAAGCCGGAAAAGCATTCCGCCGAGCTACCCTCCGCCCCTCCGCACAAGGAGAACGGAACCGACTTGGTGCAGACCAGGGAGTTGAGGACTCGTCATCATATGGGGCTGGTCCGCCGCCTGCAGGGCTGAAGCAAACCAGAGCCGGTGAACGGCGGTCAATGGATGGGCCTAAGGAAATGTTAAAGAAATGGTTTCCGCAGGTCAGGCCCAATATGAGGGCCGCAGTCAACGCGTGTAGCTATTCACTGAATACATTTCAGGATGACTGTTACAACATTTTCAACGGAATGTCAGCGGTTTTTCCCAGAGCCGGCCGGGACGGTTCAGCGGGAGGCGTCCTTGTCCGGGGCGCGGTGACGGAGGGCGTTCTGGGAGTCGACGTATTCGAGCATGAGGCGGGCGAACTCCAGACCTTCGCGCTCCGTCCAGTCGGCGGTGATGTACTTGTCCTCGGTCGTCGGCCCCGGCGCCGAGGACGACCCGCTCGCGAGCCACAGCCTCCAGGTCGAGCGCGCCCTCACCTTCCGGCAGTGGGCCCACGAGAACGTCGGCGCCTTCACCCGGTGACCCACTCAACCGGCCCGCCGAGGAGAAGGACATCGAGGGCCTGGTGAAGTCACTGCACTCGGCATGTATATACGACGAGTATACGCTCAGTGTATGGTCGTCTCATGAGTGTTCCTTTGACCCTTCTGGGGCTGCTTGAGCGGGAGCCGAGCCACGGCTACGACCTCAAGCGCGACTACGACGCCTTCTTCGGCCGGGGCAAGCCCCTGCCGTTCGGTCAGGTCTACGCCACGCTCGGCCGGTTGGCCCGGGACGGCAAGGTGGTGACGGGCGAGGCGGAGCCGGGCGACGGGCCCGATCGCAAGCGCTACGTCATCACCGATGCGGGGGTGACCGAGTTCGAGACCTGGCTCGCCGAGCCGGTCCCTGCTGAGCCGAACCTTCAGACGGTGCTCTTCACCAAGGTCGTGCTGGCCCTGATGCTCGGCCGCTCGGCGGAGCAGTACCTCGACACCCAGCGCGCCGCCCACATGAAGCGGATGCGCGAGCTGACCGAACTCCGGCGCACCGGTGCGCTGGTGGACGCGCTGCTGGCCGACCACGGCCTGTTCCATCTCGAAGCCGACCTGCGGTGGATCGACCTGACCGCCGCCCGGCTGGACGCCCTGGCGGAGGCGGTGCGCTCATGACCTCTCGTACGCACCCCTTCCTCGAGGCGCGCGACATCGAGCTCTCCTTCGGCGAGACCCCGGCCCTCCGGGGCGCCGGCCTGTCGGTGGCCGCCGGCGAGATCCTGGCGGTCATGGGCCCGAGCGGTTCGGGCAAGTCGACGCTGCTGCACTGCCTGGCCGGCATCCTCACCCCCGGTTCCGGCGAGGTCCACTTCGACGGCCGCCGGATCGACACCATGTCGGAGGCGGAGCGCAGCGCCCTGCGGCGCGACCGCTTCGGTTTCGTGTTCCAGTTCGGCCAGCTCGTCCCCGAGTTGACCGCCGAGGAGAACGTCGCCTTACCCCTGTTGCTGGGTGGCACCCGCCGGGCGACGGCCCTGAAGGAGGCCAGGCCCTGGTTCGGGCGGCTCGGCCTCGACGGGCTGGAGCAGCGCAGGTCCGGCGAGCTGTCGGGGGGTCAGGCGCAGCGGGTCGCGCTGGCCCGCGGCCTGGTCGCGCGCCCGCAGGTGCTGTTCGCCGACGAGCCGACCGGGGCGCTGGACTCGCTCACCGGCGAGCACGTCATGGACCTGATGGTGGGCGCGGCCCGCGAGCAGGGCACCACCGTCGTCCTGGTCACCCACGAGGCCCGGGTGGCCGCCTACGCCGACCGCGAGGCGATCGTCCGCGACGGAAGGGCGACCTCGCTGTCACCGGATCGGATCGCCTCGTGATCCGGTTCGCTCTCCGCCTCACCCTGAGCGGCGGGAAAGAGGCTCTGGCCCGGCTGGTCATCATCGCGGCCGCCGTGGCGATCGGGGTCGGCCTGCTGCTGTCCACCCTGGCGAGCATCAACGCCGTCGACCGGACCAACTCCCGGCAGCTGTGGCTCAACTCCGGCTCGGTGACCAACACCGCCACGGCTCCGGTCGACCCCATGCTGTGGCGGTACCACAGGGACTACTTCGACGGCCGGGAGATCACCTCGGTGGACGTCGCCCCGACCGGCCCGACCGCCCCGATCCCGCCCGGCCTTGCGAAGCTGCCCGCGCCCGACGAGTACTACGCCTCACCGGCACTCGCGAAGCTGATCCGCTCCACCCCGGCCGACCAGCTCGGCGACCGCTTCCCCCGCACCTTGGCCGGGGAGATCGGCTCGGCCGCGCTGCCGTCCCCGGACTCGCTGATCGCCGTCATCGGCCGTACCCCTGACCAGCTCTCAACCCTGCCCGAGGTCAGCCGGGTCACCGCCATCGCCACCACGTTTCCCGGCATCTCCTGCTCGGACTGCCCGGGCAACGGCGTACGCGGCGACGCCATGACGCTCATCCTCTCCGTCGTGGCCGGCGCACTGATCTTCCCGGTGGCCATCTTCATCGGCACCGCGACCCGCCTCTCCGCTGCCCGCCGCGAGCAGCGCTACGCCGCGATGCGGCTGGTCGGCGCCACACCCGGGCAGGTCTCGCTGATCTCGGCGGTGGAGTCGACATTGGCCGCCACCGTCGGCGCGGTGGTCGGTTTCGGCCTGTTCCTCCTGCTCCGCCCGGTGGTGGCGACCGTCCCGTTCACCGGTGACCGCTTCTTCGCCGGCGATCTGACGCTCACCGCGGGCCAGGTCACGGCGGTCGCGCTGGGTGTGCCGGTGGCGGCGGCGGTGGCGGCGCGGCTCGCGCTGCGGCGGGTCACCATCTCGCCGCTCGGTGTCGCCCGGCGGGTGACACCGCGCCCGCCGAGGGCCTGGCGGCTGCTCCCGCTGCTGGCTGGCATCGGTGAACTCGCCTACTTCGTCGGCCGGCGGCCGGAAACCACGGCCGGACAGACCCAGGCGTACCTCACCGGCTTCCTCCTGGTCATGGCCGGCCTGGTGACCGCCGGCCCGTGGATCACCATGTCCGCCGCCCGGGCGGTGGCCCTGCGCACCGGCCGGCCGGCCACGCTGATCGCCGTGCGACGGCTCGCGGACGACCCGAAGGCGGGCTTCCGGTCCGTCAGCGGACTGGTGCTGGCCCTGTTCGTCACCAGTGCGACCGTCGGGATCATCGGGACGATCAACGTCAACCGGGGTGCGCTCAGCGGAGATCCGGGCACCCGCTCGTCCGTGGTCCACGGCGGGTGGATCGAGGACCCGCCGTTGGCCGACGCGCTGCCGGAGCGGCTGATGACCGAGATGCACGCGATTCCCGGCGTCAAGAGCGTGACGGTGGTGCACGCCAACCCGGCGGGCATCGGGGCCGACCAGGACCCGCGTGGCCAGGCCCCCGCACTGGTGCTGTGCTCCGACCTCGCTCGTACGGCCGTGCTCGGTCACTGCCCGGCCGGCGCCGGTGTCGCGGCGGTCCCGCTGTACCGCTTCTACGACCTCCGGTCCGCGAGCGACGCTCAGTGGCCCACCGTGCCGATCTCCGCCGAGGAGCTGGCCCACCTGCCGGTCAGGCTCACCTATACAACGACCGACGGCTCGACGGCGGCCATGGAGCAGGCCAGGACCCTCATGACGCGGGCGTACCCCCGGTACCCGAGCAGGATGGTCCTCGACCGTGGCTCCAGCCTGCAGCAGCAGCTGGCCGGCTGGCGGCAGCTGGCCAACGTGGTGATCCTCACCACCCTGCCCATCGCCGGCTGCAGCCTGGCGGTGAGCGTGGTCGCCGGACTCTCCGACCGCAAACGCCCGTTCGCGATGCTGCGGCTCACCGGCGTCCCGCTCGGCATGCTGCGCCGGGTGATCGGACTGGAGAGCGCCCTCCCGCTGCTGTCCGTCGCCGTGGTCGCGACCGGGACGGGATTCCTCGCGGCACACCTGTTCCTCAAGTCGCAGATGCACTACGACCTGGTGTCCCCGGGGGCGGTCTACTTCGTGCTCGTCGCCGGCGGGATCGTCGCGTCGCTCGGGATCATCGCCTCGACACTCCCGCTGCTCAAACGGCTCACCGGCCCGGAGACCGCGCGGAACGGCTGACGCGCCGACGGTAGCCCTTCCCCCGGACGGCCGTACAGCCGTCCGGGGGAAGGGCTCAGCTCTGCAGGTGCCCCAGGACGGATCGCACCGCGCGCTCCACGGCGTCGCGCGACTGCTCGGTGCGGTCGACCGTCTCGAAGCCGTGGTGGCCGAGCGGCACGTCGATGACCTCGACCTCGGCCTTGCAACCCTCGGCGGCGGTCAGGAACTCCTCGACCGTCGCCGCGATCTCCCCGCGCTCCAACCCCGCCCGGGTCAGCACGATCGGCAGGTCCCCTGCAGAGCTCACGGCGGCTGCGGGGCGGAAGCGGGAGTCCACCATCCGCCAGCTCGGCAGTGGGGCGAGCACGGGGTAGTTCGCCGCCACACACCGCAGCCACGGCGGGGGCGCCGCGAACCAGTCGGCCGACAACAGCCCTCCGCCGGAGAAGAACCACAGCGCGACGCGCTCCCCGTCGACGCGCGGATCGGCCCGTACGAGCTCGACGGCCGCGGCGACGTCCTCGGCGGCACGCGCGTAGTCGGTCAGGGCGTGCAGCCGGTGATCCACCGTCACGCCCACCACGCCGAGACTCGCCGCGTACCGGCCGTAGCCGACGTAGGTCGGCCAGTCTCGAGGCGTGGGCTGCACGTCGGGGGAGACCGGGCCGCCGTGGACGAACACCACCGCCGGACGCGGCTGGTCGGTGTCCGGCAGGTAGAGGTCGACGCGTCCCACCCGCTCGCGAGGACGCTCCGGCAGGTCCATGAGGAACGGTTGGAGCCAGGTCGGCCGCTCGGCCGGCACCGCATTCACCCGGTGACCCTCGCCCGCGGCCGCTCGGAGCAGCACCTCGGCCAGCTCGTCGGGGGCGGAGAGCATCGGCCAGTGCCCGGTCTCGAGCTCGAAGAAGCTCACCCTGGGGTCGGCGAGCGCCTGGAACTGCGGCGGCCCCGCTGCCACCAGCGTCTCGATCATGGCGATGTTCATCCCGTTGGCGGTGCAGAAGACGCCGGTCGTCGGCAGCCAGGCGAGCGCCCCCGACAGCCGCAGCGGCTGGGTGAGGGTGCCCGACGGCTGCGGTACGGCAAGGCGGTCCAGCCGGGCCAGCCCGTCGGCGGAGATGCCGGCGGTGCTGCCCCAGCGCTGCCACTCGCCGAGCGGCGGCGCGATCAGGGAGTCGTCCGCGGCCGGGTTCAGCAGCTGTTCGCGGGCCGCCTGGTCGGGCACCAGCGCGAACGCCGAGTCGCCGTTCTGGGGCATGCCCGCGTCCAGGAAGACGATGCGGGTGATCCGCTCCGGGCGCCGGTCGGCCGCGCCCAGGACCGGGTGGATGCCGTAGCCGTGGCCGACGATCACCACCTCCGGCGCGTCCACCCGGTCGATCACCTGCAGCAGATCCTCGATGTGCGTCTCCAGGTCCGTGCCGGGCCCGGCCGGCTCGCGGCCGTCCCCCATGCCCGTGAGCGTCACCGGGTGCACCTCGGATCCCGACTCCCGCAGCCGAGCCGCCACCTCCTGCCAGATCCAACCGCCGGTGAAGCTCTCCGACACCAGCACGAACGCCGTCATGACCGCCTCCTCGCATACCTCGGTACGCGCGGTCGGCCTCACCCGCCGTCCGCGCTCACGGGTACGGTAGGAACTCCCCCTGAGGGAGGTTCAAGTCTTGTTCCCTGCCGACCTGTGGAGCATCGGAGAGCTCGCCGAGCACGCGGGCGTGACCGTCAAGACCGTCCGCTTCTACTCCGATCGCGGACTGCTTCCCGAGGCCGCCCGCAGCGCCGGGGGCCATCGCCGGTACGGTCCCGAGGCGCTCGACCAGCTCCGCCTGATCCGCTCGCTGCGCACCCTCGACCTGCCGGTCTCGGAGGTGGGCCGCATCCTCGACCGGGAGGATGCGCTGGAGGACGCCATCGCGGGGCAGTTGAAGGAGCTCGGCTCACAACTGGCATCCCTGCGCTGGCGCGAAGCCGCCCTGCAGCTGATCCGGGACTGCACCGTCGAGGAACGCCCCGACCGCCTGCGCCTGATCGGCGCCGTCTCCGCCCCGCCCAGTACGGCCGCACTGGCGCGCTTCTGGCGTGGAGTGCTGCCGGCCCGGCTGCCGGCGAGGCTGGTGTCCGCGATCCTCGACGAGGCGGTTCCGCAACCCCCTGCAGACCCGACCCCCGCCCAGGTACTGACCTTCGCCCGGCTGCACGCCCTGGCCTCGGAGGCGCTCCGCCACACCGAGAACTGCCGGTCCACAGCCCGCAACCACGAGGGGGACCTCCGCCCGGCCGTGCTGTACGAGGGTCTCGGCGAGGCGTACGCGCTGGCCTCGGCGAACCTGCGGGCGCAGCGGCCACCGCACGAGGACGGGGCACTCGACTGCTTCGTCTCCGCCCATGCCCGCGCGCGCGGCCTGCGGGACACCCCCGACTTCCGTCGGCAGCTCAGCGGGGTGCTCGCGCAGACCGCCGATCCCGTCATGGCCCGCTACTGGCAACTCACCAAGGAGCTGTCCGCCTCACCGTCCGGTCCACCGGAACCGAACATGGGCACCGCCCACTACTGGCTCCACACCGCCCTGGACAGCCAGGTCGCCCGCTCAGCCCCCTGACCGGGCAGTCGCGATGAGCCCCTTGAGATAGGACTCCATCACCGCGAAGTCGAAGCAGGTGGTGGTCGACCGGTCCGGATGCGGCCGGCAACTGTCCCGGAGCTCGGCCGGGACGACCTCGGAGGCGCGGATCGCCGCATAGGGATGCCGGTAGAGCGCGTACAGCGCGCCATCGATCTCTTCGACCGGCAGGTCGCCTGCCCAGCTGTCCTCGTACCATCTCCCGGAAATCCGGGAGATGAAGAGGAGGGCGCGTTCCCCGACGTCGAGCGCCACCTGTCCGAAGTGGGCCGGCTTGCCGATGAATTCGATCTGCGCGCCCGGGCCGACGTCGAAGACTCGTGCCGAGTACACCTCCTCGACCGTCGCCCTCAGCAGCTGCGAGCCAGGCGATTCGGTGATCACGACCCGTATCAGGTCGTTGCACTCCACCTTCGACTGCAGGAACGTCATGGCTTCCCCCTCGGCCCGTCGCCAGCTTCGGGGCAGACGGTACTCCGGGGGTGACGTCAGCCTGCAGTGGCCTTGGTGACGATGCTCTGCATCTCGTCCCGGCCGAACGCCCGCAGCGTCGTGGTCCGGATGTTGCCGAGCGCGCACACCCGCAGGAGTCCGGCGGTGATCGTCGCATCGTCCGGGGCCTCGACCACCGTCACGATGTCGTAGGGGCCGATCGTCCAGAAGAGGCTGACGACCTTTCCCCCGAGCTTCTCCACCATCCCGGAGAAGGCCTCGGCCCGCTGGGTGGTCTCCGGGTACGTCCGGATTCCCTGATCCGTCCAGTTCACCAGGACTACGTAGGTCGGCATGACTTCCTCGATTCCGTGGACGAGATCCTTGCGACCCTCATCAATTCCGGCCCCGCGCCACAAAGGAACACGCCTGCGCGACGTTCACCGGATCAGCGCAGCGGGCTTACCCCGGCCGGGTGGCTCCGCGGTGCGCCGGACCGAGGACACCTGCGCCCCCGAGTCAGGAGGACAACGGCTCCGAGGCCGACGCGGTGACCACGGGTCGGACCTTGGTCAGCATCAGGTTCAGGAACTGCTCGGGGTGCCGGAAGGCCGCGAAGTGGCTTGCGCCCTCGATCAGGGCGAAGGCCTTGACCGGCGCCTTCACGTCGTCGACGTACCGCCTCGCGAGCTCCGGTGTGGTGAACACGTCCTGATCACCGTGGAAGACGAAGAACGGCAGCTCGAACCGGGTCCCGTCGGCCCAGTCGTCGAACGCGGCGGTCTCGGGGATGAGCTGCTCGGAGAACTTCATGCCCTTGGCGAGGTCACCCACGGGACTGAGCGCTCCGGGGATGCGGGCGGGCCGACGGTGTATCAGGGAGCGGAACGGCACCGCGTTGAGGTGGGAGCCGTCCGGCAGGGCCGAGCCGTCGGCGTAGGCGGAGTGCCAGGTGCCGGTCAGGGGAGGGCGAGGCCGTTCCAGACGGCGTGTACGCCGTCGAGGTAGACGCCCTCCCAGTCCGATGCGATGGACCAGCCGGGCAGTTCGGTACGGTCCCGGTGGGTCAGCTCGATGCTCACCATGCCGTGCATGGCCGTCCAGATCAGGTACGCGCTCCGCTCGGCCGCGCCCGGCTCGGCACCAGGCGCGGCGGCCTGCGCGACTGCGGCGACCAGGACCCCGAAGGTGCTCTCGAGGGCTCGCACGCGAAGGTCCGGGCCGGGGTCGAAGTTGGGCACCGCCTGTTCGAACATGAAGGCGTACCGGGTGGGGCTCTGGAGCGCGAAGAGGCGGTAGGCCAGCGCCAGGGCGCGTACGTCCGTGAGGACTTCTCCGGTGGCGGGCACCGCGCCGAAGGCGTCTCGGAGCATGTCGAAGGCTCGCTCGTACAGGGCCTGGAGCATCCCCGTACGACTGCCGAAGCGGCTGTAGACACCCATGGTGGACGAGCCGGCCTCCTCGGCCACCCGCCGCACCGTGAGGCCGGCCGGGCCGTGGGCGGCGACCACCCGCAACGCGGCCTCGATGAACTGGCCGCGCAGGTCCTCGCCCTCGGTCACCGCACACGCCCCTCTCCGCATCTTTCCGAAGCATTACAGACCCGCCTCACAGCAGCTGCACCAGCAGGCCATGACATACGTTATTACAAGTGTTATCGCCTACTGCCGGAGGAACCATGCCCACGCAAACCCTCTACCGACTCGCCGGCTGGGCGGGTGCGATCTCCGCCGCCATCCTGCTGCTCAACAGCGCCCGGCGCGGCGCGCTGATCCCCGACGACCTGGCCTTCACCCACGCGCTCGCGCCGCTGGCGGAGGCATTCGGGCTGTTCCTCATCACTGGCCTCTACCTCGCCGACCGACAGCGGTCCGGCACCCTGGGGGCGGTCGGGTACACGCTCAACTTCCTGGGCATGGCCGGGCTCCTCGGCGTGGAGTACATCCTCAACCTCGTCTTCCCCGAACTGACCAAGGCACAGATCACCAGCCTGGTGGGCGGTCTGACCGGCGTGATGTTCACGGCCTCGTCGATCGTCTTCCTGGCCGGTGCCGTCGTCTTCGGCGCCGCGCTGTGGCGGGCCGGCCAGGCACCCCGTGGCGCCGTCGCGGCCTACGTTCTCGGCGCCACCCCGGTCGCACTGCGCGGCGTACTCCCGACCGCCACCTTCCCGCCGGGACTGCTGGTGATGGCGGTGGGCGTCGCCTGCCTGGGCATCACGCTGATCAAGCGCGCACCACGCCTCGGGCTGCCGGCCGCCGGCACAGTCGCGCCCGCCGGCTCGGCCCGCCCGGCCGTCCGGCTCCCGTAGCCCTGGAAGGACCGAGGAGGCCCGGACCGTGCTGCGGTCCGGGCTCCTCGAGGTCCGTACAGAGGTCTCCGTGCTCGGCGAGGCCTCCTACAGCCGGGCGGCGCGGTCCGTGAGCGGGCGCCTGCGCCGCGCGGTGTCGGCCAGGACCGGCGGGCGCCAGACGCCGTCCGGGCTGTAGAGGTTGGTCCCGGGCGGCACGATCTCGTCGATGCGGTCGAGGGTCGCGTCGTCGAGGGTGAGTGATGCTCCCTTCAGCAACGCCTCCAGCTGCTCCATGGTCCGCGGCCCGATGATCACCGAGGTGACGCCCGGGTGGGCCACCGGGAAGGCCACGGCCAGCTCGGGGAGCGTGCAGCCGATGCTCGCCGCCAGCTCGACGAGCTCCTCGACGACGTCGAGCTTGGCGGCGTTCTCGGGGATGGACGGGTCGAAACGGGCCGGTGTGAGGGCGGCCCGGCCGGTCGAGAGGTCGATCGGTCCGCCCTTGCGGTACCTGCCGGTGAGGAAGCCGGAGGCGAGCGGGCTCCAGGTGAGCACACCCATCCCGTAGCGTTGGCAGACCGGGAGCACCGAGGCCTCGATCCCCCGGGCGAGGATCGAGTAGGGCGGCTGCTCGGTCCTGAAGCGCCGGAGACCACGGCGTTCGGCGACGTGGTGCGCCTCGACGATCTCCTCGGCCGGGAACGTCGAGCAGCCGAAGGCGCGGATCTTCCCCTGCTGGACGAGGTCGCCCAGGACGGAGAGCGTCTCCTCGATGTCGGTCGTGTGGTCGGGGCGGTGGATCTGGTAGAGGTCGATCCAGTCGGTCTGCAGGCGCTTCAGGCTCTCCTCGACCTCCTTGATGATCCAACGGCGCGAGTTGCCGCCCCGGTTGGGGCCCTCGCCCATCCTGAAGTGCACCTTGGTCGCGAGCACGACGTCGTCACGCCGCCCCCGGAGCGCCTTGCCCACGATCTCCTCGGACTCGCCCGCGGAGTACATGTCCGCGGTGTCGACGAAGTTGATCCCGTGGTCGAGGGCGGCGTGGATGATGCGGATGCAGTCGCCGTGGTCGGGGTTGCCGACCGCGCCGAACATCATGGTCCCGAGGCAGTGGGCACTCACCTCGATGCCTGTACCACCGAGAACGCGGTAACGCATGGTCATGCCCCCTCTCCGGTCGTTACGTCGGTCATGCGCCGCAGCCTAGGAGCTGGAGTGGGCTCCAGATCAAGCCCTGTTCCCGACCGGATTCCCAGCGGTCGGCGTCGGACGCTCCCCGATGCCAGACTGGTCATGAGCGCCGGAGGTTGCGATGGGGTTCTACGCCGAACAGGTCGTCCCGCGGATCGTCAACGTCGCCTGTGCGATGGGGGAGGCCGGAGAGCTGCGACGCCGGGTCTGCCAGGGCCTGGCGGGCGAGGTCGTCGAGATCGGATTCGGCTCGGGGCTCAACATCCCCTACTACCCGGCGGCCGTCACCAGGGTCGACGCGGTGGAGCCCTCCGACGTGGGCTGGAAGCTGGCGGGCAAGCGGCTCGCGGCGACACCCGTCACCGTGCAGCGCGCGGGCCTGGACGGCCAGTCCCTGCCCTTCGCGGACGACGGCTACGACTCCGCCCTCTCCACCTGGACCCTGTGCACCATCCCGGACGCCGCTGCCGCCCTGCGCGAGCTACGGCGTGTCCTCAAGCCGGGAGGGACGCTGCACTTCGTCGAGCACGGCCTGGCCCCGGACGAGTCGGTCCGCCGCTGGCAGTGGCGTCTCGATCCCCTCCAGCAACGGCTCTTCGCCGGGTGCCACCTCACCCGGCCGATCGTCGACATGCTGACCACTGCGGGCTTCACCGTCACCGAACTCGACGTCTTCTACGAGAAGGGCGCCCCGAAGACCCTGGCCGCCGACTCGCTCGGCACCGCCGTGTCTCCCTAGCCGCGGGGGGCGCTGGGAGGCACGGCGGTGCCGTCGACGTCCGTCAGTGAGGCATCGTCCACCTCTGGGCGCCGGTGCCGTTGCAGTCCCAGATCTGCAGACGGGTGCCGTCGGCCGTCCTGCTGTTGGGGACGTCGAGGCAGCGTCCTGACGGCGTGTTGAGGAGGGACCCGTCCGCCCGGGGCCACCACTGCTGGGCGCCGGTGCCGTTGCACCCCCACAGCTGTACGGGCGCTCCGGCATCGGACCTGCTGTTGCTGACGTCCAGGCACTTGCCGAAGGCGCGCAGTGTGCCGTCGCCGGCCACCGTCCACTTCTGGGCGCCGGTGCCGTTGCAGTTCCACAGCTGGACCGGCGTACCGTCGGCGGTTCCGCTCGCCGCCACGTCCAGGCACTTCGACGCCAGGCCGGCGACCGGCCCGGTGACCGGGTCCGCCGGGCCGACGTCGAAGGAGGGCGGTGCGTCCTCGGGGGCGCTGCCCCAGGAGGGGTCGGGATCGGAGGCCAGGGTGTAGTCCAGCTTGCCGCCGCCGTTCACGAAGGCCTCGCTCACCCACGGGCGGCGGGAGTCCTCACCGTCCACCTTCAGCCCGTGGACGTACTTGACCGTGGCGGAGGCTCCCGGCGCGGTGATGTCGATGACGGCAGCGCTCGCACCGCCGCCCCGGTGAATGGTGATGGCGGGGAACTGCGGGCTCGCGAGCACCAGCTCGGCCCGGCCCGGCACCTGCGGGTACATGCCCAGCGCGGCCCAGACCGCCCAGGAGGACATCTCCCCCAGGTCGTCGTTGCCGACTTCTCCCGCGGGGGCGTCGGAGAACAGCGTGGTCAGCGCGCGGCGGACGACGTCCTGGGCGCGGTCGGCGCGGCCGGCGTAGGCGTACGCCCACGGGGTGTTGAGGGAGGGTTCGTTGCCCAGGTAGGCGTGCGGCTTCGCCGGTCCGGCGTTGAGGTTCCCGAAGAAGTCGTCCAGCCGGGACGCCACCGTGCCGTTGCCGCCCATCGCGTCGAACAGGCCGCGGTGGTTGTAGGGCACCATCCAGGTGTACTGGGCGGCGTTGCCCTCGACGTAGTGGTCCTGCTGGTCGGGGCTGAAGCCGGGCCAGGTGTGGTCGGCGCGACGCGGCTGGATGTAGTGGCTGTCGTGGTTGAACAGGCTGCGCCAGTTGGCCGAGCGGTGCATCAGGGTGTCGTGGGCGTCGGTGTCGCCGATCCGCGCGGCCAGCTGCGCCACGGCGAAGTCGGCGGTGGTGTACTCGAGGGTGGTCGCGGCCGCCCCCCAGACGCCGTTGGTGTCCACCGGGACGAAGCCGATGTCGTCGTACCGCCCGTGCCCGGCCCGCTCGCGGTCGTCCTTGCGCCCGGAGAGCGCCTGCCGGACCAGAGCGGTCGCGTCGAAGCCGGTGGCGCCGAAGGCGGAAATACCGGCGGCGATGACCGGGAGCGGGTCTCCGACCATGACGCCGGTGCCGCCGTTCGCCAGGGTCCAGCGGTCGAAGTAGCCGCCCTGGGCTCCCTGCGCGACGATCGACTGGGCGATGTCCGCGGACTCCTCGGGGGCTACCAGGGCCAGCAGCTGGGTCTGCGAGCGGTACACGTCCCAGCCCGAGAAGTCGGCGTACTGGGCGTGCCCGGTCCCGGCCGTGTGCACCTTCCCGTTGAAGCCGGGGTACCGGCCGTCCACGTCGCTCAGCACGCTGGGGTGCAGCAGCGAGTGGTAGAGCGAGGTGTAGAAGACCCGCCGGTCCTTCGTGCTGCCGCCGTCGACGGCGATCCGGCCGAGCATGCCGTTCCAGGCGCTCCGGGCCCCGTCCCTGACCTGGTCGAATCCGGAGGTGCCCTGCTCGGCGTTCAGGTTCGCCCGGGCTCCCTCGACGCTGACGAAGGAGATCCCGACCCGCGCCGTGACGGTGCGGCTGGACGAGGTGTCGAAGGAGACCAGCGCCCGCGCTCCGGACGCGGCCTGTGCGGCGTCGGGGTGCGGAGCCGGGGCACTGGTGGCCGCCGGGCGGGACTGGGCCTCGGCCGTCCGCGGGGGTTGGGGTGCGACACCCTCGCTCCGGCCCGTGGCGCTCTTCAGGGTGGTGTCCAGCTTGCCGTCGGCGAAGATGCCCGAGCTGCTGAACGGCCGGTCGAACGTGACGGAGAAGTAGAGCCGGTAGCGGTTGCCCGCCCCGCAGAAGCCCCCGCTGTCGGTGTAGCCGGTGATGCTGTCGGTGCCGAGGGACACCAAGCCGGAGGCGGCGTTGAAGGCCTTGCCCGCATCGAGCGTGAGGGACGCGGTGTGGCCCGCCGGGTAGGTGAACCTGGCGATCCCCGAGCGCTGGGTGGCGGCCAGCTCGGTCTTCAGGCCGTTGTCGAAGGTGACCGCGTACGACCCCGGGGACGCCGACTCGTTGGCGTGCGAGAAGACGGCGTGGTCGACCGGGGTCTTGTCCAGGACCGGCATCAGCGGGATGTTCCCGTAGTCCCCGCAGCCCGCGCCCGAGATGTGGGTGAGGCTGAAGCCCCGGATGCGGTTGTCGTCGTAGAAGTAGCCGCCGTGCTGGTACGTGACGGTGTCCGGGCTCCACTGGAGCATGCCCAGCGGCGCGGTCGCGCCGGGGAAGGTGTTGCCGGCGCCGCCGCCGTTGCCGAAGTCGGTCGCGCCCTGCTTGGTCCCGACGTACGGATTCACGTACTGGGCCGGGTCGCTGACGGTGGTTCGGCCCGTCGGGTGCGGCCCGGCCGGCGCCGCGAGGGCGGGGCTCGCGACGAGGGACGCGCAGACCGCCACCGCGAGCGCAGCGGGCCACCGGGGCGCACGGCCGGACCGGATGATTCGGGGGATCTTCATGGAGCCTCCTGCTGACCAGCTGTCAGTCACGTTGCGCATTGTGATCATCGTGACGGCTGGACCCGTGACGGTCCGTCAGCGACAGCTCGGAGTCACCCGCACGGACGACCGCACGGCCCCGGAGGGCGGCCGTTCGCCTACCGCGTGGCCCCGGGCCGGGCCGTGCTGCGCAGGGTGGCCTGGCCGGCGGCCGCGGCGAGGGCGGAGAAGGCCACGGCGAGCATCCAGTCGCCGGCGCGCTGGTACGGGGTGACCCCGGAGACCAGCGGGACGTCGGTCACGAACGCCCCGCGGTAGGAGGCCGGGTGCCAGGCCAGCAGCCGCCCGTCGGCGCCGAAGACCGCGCTGACGCCGGTGAGGGCGGAGTGCACCGCGGGCCGGCCGGTCTCCACGGCCCGCACGGCGGCCAGGGACGCGTGCTGCGGCTGCGCCCAGCTGCCCTGGAAGGTCGAGGTGGAGGACTGGTAGACGAGCAGCTGGGCTCCGCGCGCGACCTCGGTCCTGGCCATGTCGGGGAAGGCGGATTCGAAGCAGATCAGCGGGGCGAAGGTCAGCGCATCGCTCTGCATCACCACGGTGTGGTCGCCCCGCAGGTGGTTGGTGGGGGCGGCCCTGCTGACCTCGGCCAGCCAGCCGAGCAGCGGGCGCAGCGGGATGTACTCGCCGAAGGGCACCAGCCGGATCTTGTCGTAGGTGCCGAGGACGCCACCCGGCCCGATGAGAGCGGACTCGTTGTAGTCACCGGTGGTGCCCGGCTGCGGGGCGCTGCCGTTGACCAGCAGATCGGCACCCAGCTGCCGGGACAGCACCTGGAGCGCGGCGATCCGGCCGGGCTCGTACGTGACGCTGCTCTCGCCCCACACCACCAGATCAGGCCGCTGCCCCGCGAGCTGCGCGGTCGCGGCCGCCTCGAAGGCCTGCCGGTCCTCCGGCGGGTCCATCACGCCGGGCTGGACCACGGCGATGCGCACCGTGCCGGCGGCGGGCAGTCCGGGGCGGAGCGCGTACCAGACGGGGCCGGCCGCCACACATGCCGCGGCCGTCAGCAGCGCGGCGGCGCGTGGCCAGGCGCGGCGCTGGAGCACGGCCAGGACGAGCGCCGTGTTGGCGGCACCGATCAGGAAGCCCGTCAGCCAGACCCCGCCGAGTGCGGCGGAGGCGAGCATCACCGGCCGGTTCCACTGGGTCGCCCCGAGCAGGGCCCAGGGGCCGCCCAGGCTCTGCCACGACCGGACGGCCTCCGCGCAGGTCCAGGCGCTGGGCACGACCAGCAGCGCGGCAGCGGCGCGCCGAGCGGTGAGGGGTGTCGCGAGCAGCCGGTGCACGGCCCAGCCCCAGGGCAGCCACAGCGCCCCGAGCAGCACGCTCAGCAGGGCGAGCCCCGGCCCGATGTTCGGCAGCAGCCAGTACTGCGTGACCGCCTCGAACGCACCGAGGCCCCACCAGGCCCGGATCATCCCTTCGCGCCGGGTCGGAGCCGAGCGGACCACGAGCATCAGCGGGACGAGGGCGAACCAGGCCAGCCACCACCAGGCCGGAGCGGGGTACGCGAGGGCGGGCAGCGCCCCGGCGAGGACGGCCGTGGCCCGGCCGCGCCGCCGGCTCCCCTGCCCGTCCCGACGGTCGGCGCGACGGCCGACGCGACGGCCGGCGCGGCCCCGGGCGCGACGGCGGGGCCACCGGGGCCGCCGGCCGCGGTCGACGAGCACGAGGACCAGCCAGCCGGCGGTGAACCCGGCCGCCAGCCACCACAGCAGCGCGCGCTCCCGCCCCGCGTGCCACCACGGGACCATGGCCAGGCCCGCCAGCACGAAGGCGACGTTGTAGAGCACGTCGTAGATCGCGAACACCCGGCCGCGCACACCGTCGGTCGTCGCCCCGCCGATCAGGGCGTCGGAGGAGACCTTCAGGACCTGGAAGGCGAAGGCCGCCATCCCCACACAGGGCACCAGCGCCCAGAGCGAGGGCACCAGCCCCCCGACGTACGCGGCGGCGCCGGCCGCCAGGAACGCCACGGGCAGGAGCGCGCGGGCGCCGTACCGGGCGGCGAGCGGCGGGGCCGCGATGCTGCCCGCGAACGCGGCGACCCCGGTCGCGGCGAGCGCGATCCCGTAGCCGGAGGTCTTCAGCCCGTACCGGGAGTCCGCGACCAGGACGAGCAGCACGAAACCCGCGCCCAGCAGCATCCGGTGCGCCGCGACACTGAGCAGCGGCCGCCGGATCGCCGGCGTCCGGGCGACCACCCTCGCCCCGTCGGCCAGGTCGCGAGCGGTACGGCGAACCCGCGGCAGCACCGGGTCGCCGTGGCGTCCGCCCAGATACGGCAGGCTGTGGAACACCGCCGCCGCCACCGCGTAGAGCACCCCCGCGAGCAGGAACCCGGCGACCGCCGAATGCCCGACGAGCTGCGAGCCGCCCACCGCCCCGAGGAACGCCGCAATCGTGCCGGCGGCCGCCGACAGCGCATTCGCCGGGACCAGCCGGTCCTTCGGCACCGTACGCGGAAGCGCGGCCCCCTTCGCGGTGAGCACCAACCTGGACGAGGAGAGCAGCAGCAGGACCAGCAGATAGGCCGCCGCGGTCGCCTTCGTCGCCACCACGGCGGCGCCGCCGACGACCAGCAGGGTCCGGAGCAGGGACACCGCGATGAGCGTCCGCCGGCGGTCGAAGCGGTCCAGGAACACCCCGGCGAACGGGCCCACCACGCTGAACGGCAGCAGGGTCACCGCCAGGACGGCGGCGATCCGGCCCGGTGTGGCACCGCGTCCCACGTCGAACAGGACGAACTGTGCGAAGGCGATCTGCGCCAGCCCGTCCGCGCACTGGCCGAGGCACTGGCCCGTCACCAGCCCGCGCAGCGGGCCCGCCAGGTCGCGGCGCAGGCCCGTGGGGGCCCGTCCGGCCGGCGACCCGTCGGTGGCGATCGTCTCTCGCCCGCCCATGCCCCCATCGTCCTGCTGCTCCAGGCGGGGCACTACGGGGCTCCTCGCGGTTGTGCCCCGGACGACGGAACGGCCCGGGCTGCCGATGCAGCCGGGGCCGTCCCTCGTTCGGCGGGCCCGCGCCGGTCAGGAGGCGTCGGAGATCTTGGGCATGTCGCCCACCGTCGTCGTCATGTCGATCACGGAGAACGCCGCGCCCTGGGGGTCGGTGAACGCCGCGAAGCGGCCGAAGGGGCTGTCCATCGGCCCGAACCGGAGAACGCCTCCGTGCTTGGCCACCTTCGCCACCACCGCGTCGCAGTCGTCGACGGCGAAGTAGACGCCGATGAAGGGCGGGACCTCGGGCGGGAAGTCGTCCGTCATCGTCATCCGCCCCATGACGGGGTCGTCCCCCAGGTTGAAGAGCTTGTAGTCGACCTCGTCGCTCTCCATCCGCTTCACCTTGTACGGGAAGACGGCCGGGAAGAAGGCGTCCGACTTCGCCGGCTCGCGGGTGAACACCTCGGCCCAGGTGAACGCGCCCGGCTCGCCGCGCTTCTCGAAGCCCTCGTGGCTGCCCGCCTGCCAGACGCCGAAGGCGACGCCGCCGGGGTCCTTCGCGAGCAGCATCGAGCCGAAGTCACCGACCTGTGCGGGTTCCATCAGCATCTGACCGCCGGCGTCGCGGATCTTCGCGGCGGTGGCGGCGACGTCGGGCGACGCGAAGTACAGGTACCAGGCGGACCGGCTCTCCTGCCCCTCCTGGCCCGGCATCGGGGGGACGACGGCGGCCACCGCCTTGCCGCCGGAGTACGCCTGCGTGTAGTTCCCGAACTCCGACGCGGCCTCGCCGAAGGTCCAGCCCAGCACGTCACCGTAGAAGCGCTTCGCCCCCTCGACGTCGGTGAACATCGCGTCGGCCCAGCAGGGCGTGCCCTCAGGTTGCGCGGCCATGACTCTGACTCCCTCGCACTCGGTAGGTGGTCCGGTTTTTCACGCTAGCCAGTGACCGGCCGACTCGCGCGGTAACACCGTGCCGGTGGGCGCGTCGTCATCCCATGGTCTTCGCGCCGTCCAGCGACTCGCGGATGATGTCGGCGTGGCCGGCGTGCTGGGCGGTCTCGGCAAGGATGTGGAGGAGCACCCGGCGCACCGACCACCGCGCGCCTGGCTCGAACCACGGCGCCTCCGGAAGCGGGTGGAACACGTCCAGGTCGAGCGTCGCCACGAGTTCGTCCGTCCTGCGTGCCACCTGCTCGTACGCGTCGAGCATGCCGGCCAGGGTCTCTCCGTCGAGCAGCCGGAACTGGCCCTCCCAGTCGACGGGCTCACTCCGCATCGCCTCGGCGCCGCCGACCGCGAAGCGCATCCACCTCTCCTCGACCCCGGCCACATGCTTGATCAGGCCGCCCAGGCACAGCTCGCTCGCGGTGGTGCGCAGCACCGCCTGCTCGTCGGTGAGATCGCGGACGGTGTAGCGCAGGAAACCCCGGTGCTTGGCCAGCGTCTCCAGCAGATCGGCACGCTCGCCGGTGACGGGATTCGGGTCGGTGCTCATGGCGAATTCCTCCGGTGTCCTGAGGCTGTGTCAGCAGGCTGTCTCGTCATTGGCGCGGGGACCGCTTCGCCCTCGGTGTCGATGTGGGGCAGGATCCGGTCCAGCCAGCGGGGCAGCCACCATGCGTGGTCGCCGAGCAGGGTCATGACGGCCGGGACGAGCAGCAGGCGGACGATCGTGGCGTCGAAGAGCACGCTGACCGCCAGCCCCAGGCCGAGCATCTTGACCACGATGTTGTCGCTGAGGATGAAGGCCGCGAAGACGCTGACCATGATGAGCGCGGCGCAGGTGATCACCCGCGCGGTGATCTCCAGTCCGTGGGCGACGCTGTCCTTGCTGTCGCCCGTACGCTTCCAGGCCTCGTGGACCCGGGAGAGCAGGAAGACCTCGTAGTCCATGCTCAGGCCGAAGACGATGGCGAACATCATCATCGGCACGTAGCTCTCGATCGGGACCTTGCCGTTGACCCCCAACGCCGGTCCGCCCCAGCCCCATTGGAAGACCGCGACCAGAACGCCGTAGGAGGCGGCGATGGAGAGCAGGTTGAGCACGGCGGCCTTCAGAGCAACCGGGAGGCCGCGGAAGACGATCAGGATGATCAGGAAGGCCAGGCCGACCACCACGGCGATGATGACCGGGAGCCGCTTGGAGATGAGCTCCAGGAAGTCCACCTGGGCGGCGGTCGTCCCGGTCAGGTACGTCTTGGCGGCTGTGCCGGACACCGCCTGCGGCAGGACGTCGTCCTTGAGGTGGTTGAACAGGTCGGTGGTGCCTGCGTCCTGCGGCGCGACGGTGGAGATGGCGGTGGAGATCAGCACCTGGCCGTTGCTGGTGGGCTGGGGCGGGCTGATGCTCGCCGCGCCGACGCCGCCGGTGAGCGCCTTCTGGACGTTGGCGGCGAGCGTGGCACGGTCGGCCGTCGGGACATCGGTCTGGTCGACGACGACGGTCAGCGGGCCGTTGGCGCCCGGCCCGAAGCCCTCGCTGATGAGGTCGTAGGCACGCCGGTCGGTGAAGCTGGTGGGGTCCGCCCCGTTGCCGACGTGCCCGAGCCGGATGGAGAACAGGGGGATCGCGAGGATCGCCACCGCCGCCAACCCCCCGGCCAGGAACCACCAGGGGTGGTGTTCCACCCGCTTGGCGTACCGGTGCCACCCTCCGTGGGCCTCCCCGCCCGGCCCGCTCGTGCCCTCCGCGACGGGGGTCCGTACGTGGAAGCGGTCGATCCGGCGTCCGATGAGGCCGAGCAGCGCCGGGACCAGGGTGAGCGCACCGAGGACCGCCGTGACCACCGTGACGGCGGCGGCGGCACCCAGCTTCCCGATGAAGCTCACCCTGGACACGTACAGGCCCGCGAGGGCGACGACGACCGTGCAGCCGGAGACCAGGACCGCGCGTCCGCTGGTGGCCACCGCCCGGCCCGCCGCCACCGCAGGCTCGGCGCCGTCCATGACGAGCTGCCGGTGACGGGTGATCAGGAACAGCGCGTAGTCGATGCCGACGCCGAGGCCGATCATCGTCGCCAGGGTCGGCGACACGCTGGCGAAGGTGAAGGCGGCGGCCACCAGGTTCAGGCAGCTCAGGCCGACGATCACCCCGATCAGTGCGCTGACCAGGGGAAGCCCGGCGGCGATGAGGCTGCCGAACCCGATCAGGAGGACCACCACCGCGACGATGAACCCGATGGCCTCGCTGCTCAGGTCCTTGGTCTCGGGCCTGGCGAGCTCGCCGAGCGGTCCGCCGTACTCGACCTCGACGCCGGCGGCCCGCAGCGGCGCGACCGCGGTGTCGACCTGGCTGATGTAGTCCTCGCCGAAGGAGGAGGGATTGCTGTCGAAGCGGACGGTGATGTAGCCGATGGTGCCGTCGGAGGAGAGCGCTCCGGTCGTGGGCGGCAGCGGGTTCTGCACGGACAGCACGTGCGGGAGCTGCTGCAGGGCGTTGACCGCCTGGCCGACCTGGGTCTGCACGTTCGTCAGGGGGCCCTGGGCGTCGTGCAGGACGACCTGGGCGCTGATGCCGCCCGCGCCGGGGGCGTTTGCGCTGAGGACCTGCTGGCCCGTGTACGACTGGGTCCCGGGCAATGAGAAGTCGTCGGCGTAGGTTCCGCCGACCGTGTTCTGCAGCCCGTGCAGCACACCCAGGGCAGCCAGCCAGACGACGATGACCACGACGAAGTGGCGAGCACACCACTCGCCGAGTCTCAGCAGCAGCCCTGGTCGGACGTCCGGTGCGGTACCGGTGCTCCCGTCACTCGGCGAAGGCATGAGGTCTCCCAGGGCTGCGACCGGCAAGGCGAAAGACCGCTGACGGATTGTCCTAGTTTGTGAAGATAGGTCGCAGCCGAACCCGCGCGGCAGAGCAACACACGCCCGAACGGGTCCGATGGCGTGACCGCACCGCTCTGCCGGTCGGCGCCCGATCTTCCCAGAAGCGTTACAGAGAACACCTGTTCCCCGGGCGCTTGTGCTGCTTAGGCTCCGCGTGCACACGACGGCGTGTGTGACTCGCTCGATGCCATCGACCGGACCGGTGGCACGGCCCGTACGGAAAGATCACATGGACTACTGCGCGTCCTGCCGGCGTTACCTCAACGGCGCTCTGTCCTGCCCCGGCTGTGGAGCGTCCGACGGCTCCCTGGGCGCCCCGCCGCAGTACCGCCGGCCCGCCGAGCCCTACCGGGCCGAGGCGGTGGCGTACGCCGCCGAGCAGCCGTGGAAGGGCGAGCAGCCGTGGCGCGGCGAGGAACCGTGGCGCGGCGAGGAACCGTGGAGCGGCGAGGAACCGTGGAGCGACGACGGCCGGTACGCGCCCGAGGTCGAGCCGGCCCCGCCGGGGGCCGGAGCCCCCGCGGATTCGCCCGGGCACGGCGGACGGGCGGCGAGCCGGGCGAGCCGGGAGCAGGTCGGCCGGGAGCAGGTCAGCCGGCGCCGGCCGAAGCGGCGGCGCGGAGTCCTGGTGCTGGCCCTTGCCGGTCTGGTGATCGGAGGGCTGGGCGCGGCGGTCCTCTCCTCGGGCCACTCGGACGGTGCGATGACCCCCGCATCCTCGCCCGAGTCGGGGCAGGCGCTGCCTGGCGGCGGAGCCATCGCCGACCCCGCCTCCGGGCAGACCCGGGCCGGCACCCAGGGAACACCGGGAGCGCAGCGGACCGGCACCGGCCGCCCGACCGCGTCCGCGTCCACCTCTGCCGGCGCCTCCGCCTCGCCGAGCACCTCCGGCCAGGCCTCGGCCAGCGCACCCGTGACCGCCGCGACCGCACCCGGCGGGGGTGGCACGTCGTCGGCTCCGCCGGCGCCGCCGAAGCCGAGCACCGCCGCGCCCAGCCCGACGCCGACGCCGACGCCCACCTGCACCCGTGTGCTCTTCTGGTGCTCCTGACGCCCATGACGAGGGGGCGGATTTTAGCGATCGACACACCGGGGGCGTGCGATCTTCCCAGAAACCTCACGCAAGATGTCTGTTCTCCGCACCGGCACGCTGATTAGGCTCCGGGGGCACACGGGACCCGTGTGATCCCAGAAGAACCACCGGCCCGGTCCGGTGGCGCAGCACGTACGGAAAGATCACATGGACAGCTGCTCGTCCTGCCGGCGCCCTCTCGACGGCGCGAAGTCCTGCCCGGAGTGCGAGGCCACTGCGGAGGTGTCTGCTGAGGCGCCGGCCGAGGTGCCTGCGGCGATACCTGCGGTGGTGGCCGTCGAGCCCGCCGAGGCCGCCGAGACGCCGACGGCCGTCGAACCGGTCCCCGACGATGCCGAGCCGGAGGCAGAGCTCGCTCAGGACGAGGAGGAGCCCGAGCACCGCCCGCGCCGGCTCACCTGGTGGCAGGGCGCGCTCGCCGCGGCCGCGGCCGTGCTCCTGGTCGGAGGCCTCAGCGCGGTGGCGCTGTCCTCGGGCGGGTCCGACGGAGCCGGTACTCCGGTGACGGCGCCCGACCCGGCCGCCACGGCGGCGTCCGACTCCCCCAGCGCCTCGCCCAGCGCGAGCGCGACGCCGTCCGGTACGGCCCATGCCCGGCCGACGCCGTCCGCCACGGCCTCACGCCCCGGTTCCGCCGGCTCCACGGCCCGGGTGACCGCACCGAGCAGTCACCCCGCCCCGCACCCCACCGGCTCCGCGCCCTCGACCACCCCGCCGGGTCAGCACTCCCCGCAGCCCAGCCCCAGCCCTACGGGCCGCCCCACCTGCCTCCTGCTGTGGTGCAACGGCAACTGACACCCGGCCTCGGCTCGGGCAGTCCTGTGCTGCACCGGGTCCGTGTCGGTCACTAGGCTCGTAGGTAAGTGACCGAAGGAGGTGGAGGTCGTCATGACTACCACCGGACAGACGGCCCCGGCACGGCTGCGCGAATACGTCGACGCCGGCGGAGTGCGTACGTACTACGAGGTCGAGGGCGACGGGGAGGCGTTGATCCTGCTGCACGGCGGCCTCTGCACGGTCGAGACCTTCGAGGGCCAGACACCCGTGTTCGCCGAGAAGTACCGCGTGTACGTCCCGGAACGGCGCGGGCACGGCCGTACACCGGACGTCGAGGGTCCGATCACCTACGAGGTGATGGCGCAGGACACCATCGCCTTCATGACGGCCCTCGGCATCGACTCGGCCCACCTGGTCGGCTGGAGTGACGGCTCCCTGGTCGGTCTGCTGGTCGCCCTGCGCCGACCGGAGCTGGTGCGGAAGCTGGTGCTCATCGGGCAGTACGTCAGCCTGGAGGGCGCCACCCCGGAGGGGCGGGAACTCATGGCACGGTTCACGCCCGAGACCCTCCCGCCCATGCTCGAGCACCTGTACGCGGCCGTGTCCCCCGACGGGCCCGAGCACTTCAGGGTGGTCTTCGACAAGATGGCCCCGCTGTGGCGCAACCCGACCGGGATCGCCGTGAGCGACCTCGCCGGCGTCACCGCCCCGACGCTGGTGCTCCTGGGCGACGACGACCTCCTCACTATCGAGCACGCGGCCGCCGTCCAGCGCGCCCTGCCGGACTCCCAACTGGCCGTCGTCCCCGGCGCCTCGCACGCACTGCCCATGGAGAAGCCGGAGCTGACGAACCGTCTGGTCCTGGACTTCCTGGCCGACGAGCAGGTGCCGAAGATGATGGCGATCAGCGACCTCCTCGGGAACCTCACGGACCCAGCTGGTCCGTGAACCGCCTGAGCGCCCGGCCGCCCAGCGGCTCCAGCAGCGAGTGCAGGGCGCGGTCGGCCAGCCGGATGCCGGGGACGCGCAGTCCGCCGAGGAAGGCGAACCTGGTCCCCTCCCCCTCCGGCACGGCTGCCATGCCCCCGAGCACGAACCTGCTCTGCATCAGGCACCAGCCGGGCCGCAGCACGACGTCGAAGCGAGCCCGCAGGCCGAACGGACTCCGGGCCCGGGCTTCGAGGCGCTCCCCGGCCGCCGAGGTCACCGTGAAGGATTTGATGTCGGTGATCAGCAGGGGAAGTTGGTGTTCGAGGTCGGAGGCGAGCGCCCAGACCCGGTCGAAGGGCGCGTCGAGCAGGTGCTCCGCGTAGCTGGTGCCCGGCGTGGTGCGGGCGACGACCCGCAGCCTGCGGACGGCGTCGAGTTCGGCGACCGGCCAGGATTCGTTCAATGTCCCCACGCCTTCCGGAAGTTACGGCGGGCCCGGAACAGCCGGGTCCGCACCGTGGGCTCGGGCACCCCGAGCAGCGCACTGACCGCGTGCTCGTCCAGCCCTTCGAGATCGCGCAGCACCAGCACGGCCCGGTGCGCGGGAGACAGCCGCTCCAGCACGTCGCGTACGTCGGCGGCGAGTTGGGGGTCACCCTTCGCCGGGACGTCCTCCAGCGGGTCGGGGACGGCCCGGGCCGCCGCCCGTGCGACCCGCACCGCCTCCCGGACGGCGATCACCCGCACCCAGCCGAACAGCGCGGCCGGCTCGCGCAGTTGACCCAGCCTGCGGAAGACCACGATCAGCGCCTCCTGCGCCGCGTCCGGCCCGTCCTGCAGCGCGATCGGCCCGCACAGCCGCCCGACGTACGGCGTCAGCAGGTCCAGCAGCTCCTGGACCGCCATCCGGTCGCCGCGCTGGGCCGACCGTACGAGCGCGGTCAGTTCAGGCGGGTCGGCGTGCGCCGTTGGCATGGCTTCCTCCTTGACGGGGCGTCGGGAGGAAAGAGTGCCGCGAGCGGCCGTACGTTCCCTGTGGCGCGCGTCACAGTGTGGCGGAGTGTGCTTCGGGTGCGGAAAATGTGGCCGCGCCGGGACGGATCTGGCAAGATCACGCTGCCGCGTGGCGCGAAACGGCCCCGACAGCAGGGAGATTCGCGACCCGAGCGGCCATCGAACATCTCTCCTGGGGGAATTTGCAGTGCGCAGAGCACGCATAGCAGGACTGACCGCGCTCGTCCTCTCCGTCACCGCCGGCCTGCCCGTGAGCGCGGCCTTCGGCGCGGGGCAAGCCGATGCGGGCACTCTCCACGTCAACAACGCGGCCGGCGCGAACTGCTCGGACACGGCTCCCGGGAGCGGCAGCGCGGCCGTTCCCTTCTGCACGATCTCGGCCGCCGCCAAGGTCGTCACGCCGGGCCAGACCGTGCAGATCGCCGGCGGAAGGTACGCGGAAGAAGTCCACCTCACCCGCTCCGGCGAGCCCGGCGCCCCGATCACCTTCACGGGACCGGCTTCGCCGGAGAGCAAGGGCCTCGGTCCCGTCTCGGTCAACGAGACCTCGGGTTACACCCACGCCTTCTTCCTCGACGGCGTGCACGACATCAACGTCAAGCACGTTGATGCTCGTGGCGCTCAGGAAGCCGTACTGGTTCAGGACTCCAGCCGGGTGACCGTGGACGACGCCAGCGTCCCCCGCCGACCAACTCCAGCCTGAACTTCGCCGCGGGCCGGACCGTGGCCAACCAGGTCACGGTGCCGATCGAGCCGGACGGCACGGTCAGACTCTTCAACCACAACGGAAGCGTCCACGTCATCGCCGATGTCCAGGCGTACTACGGCGACAACATGTGGGCCACCAATCCGTTCCTGACCACCACCCCGACCCGCGTGCTCGACACCCGGGCCGGGTCCGGTGGGCAGATCGGGCCGGACGGCACGGTACGCGTTAAGGTCCGCGGCGTGGCCGGTGTCCCCGACACCGCGCGCGCCGTGCTGGTGAACGTGACCGCCACCGGGCCGTCCGCCGGTGGCTTCCTCACCGCCTACGCCTCCGGGGACAAGCGCCCGGCCACCTCGGTGGTCAACTTCACCTCGGGAGCGACCGTGCCCAATCTGGCCTGGGTGCCGATCGGGGTACGACGGTTGCATCGAGCTCTACAACCACAGCGGGTACGTCGACGCCGTCGTCGACCTCCAGGGCTTCGAGGCCGGCGAGTCCTGGCGCGGCTGATCCGCCCGACCCACCCGCACGGCCCCAGGGCCCGGCGCGCGCACGCTCCCGTGGTGCGTGCGCCGGGCCCTCGGCGCTGCTGAAATGGTGGACGGATGGAGAGGAGGAGCCCATGAGCACCACCGTTCGGCTCGCGCAGCAGCCGGAGGCCGACGAACTGCTCGGGCGCAGCCCGCTGGCCGCCCTGGTCGGCATGCTGCTCGACCATCCGAACCGTACGGACTAGCAATGGTCGAAGGGCCTGAGAGTGCCCCGCCCGGATCGGCCCGGACGGGGCTGTGACGTGCTAGCGAGACTTACGGACGGTGCACGGTCGGCATGCCCATCGGATGAACGGCGGACCGCTTACACGCTCCACGGAGCCCACAGGAACGGGCGCCGTGGTCGTGGCACCACAGCGGCAGCACCGCACGGGAGCCGTTTCGATCCGAGGCCAGCACTGCCCGAAGGCGTTCGCGTGGTCACCCTGGTGGAACGGGTCCAGTGCGCACGGGATGCGGTTGATCCCGATGGCTGGTCCGTTCTCCCATCCGGGACGGCGCGCGCCGCATGTGGGCTTCTCAGTGGCAGCGAGCGTCATCACGCCACCGCCCCAGCGAGCACCTGGGCACCGGGGTAGGTGTAGCCGGGGTCGGGCTGGTTTGCCGGAATGTTGAGCGCCCGCCGACGGATGGCTTGCTGCTGCTCTTCGTGCCGGGCCACCCACAGGGGCACCACGCGGACGGTTGCGGGCGGGGGCATCTCCACATAGGGGGCTTCCTGCACCTTCACTCGGACGGCGTGACCGCGCAGGATGGGCGGCTTCGGGACGATCGTCCGGCGGAGCAGATGAACGGGGATGGGGCGCTGGAGAGCGGAGCACATCGGCAGCGTGTTGAGCGGTCGCACGGGTGCGGACTCGTCACGGTCCCAGGACGGTCGGCGCTGTCCGGCAAGCTCCACAAGGATCGGGCGAATGTCCCTGTCCCCTGCCCGGTGTCGGCCCGTGGGCTCGTCGGTGGCACCGGAGATCACCCAGGCCAGCAGGCCGGCAAACAGCAGGCACAGCACCCAGGCGCACGCCCAGGCAGTAAGGTCGGTCATGTCGAGGCTCCCTAAAGCTTCGGCCATGCCCCAGGACGGTTGGCGCCGTCGCTGGGGTCTCTTTGTTGTTGTGGTCCGACCGTATTCGGACTCAGCCAACTTGTCTAGGTCGTCTGACTGGTACAGCTTGTCTGAGTGGTCGGTTTCCGGTCAGTTGTCTACGCTTCCGCCATGCCCGAGCAGCAGAGAGACCCGCACGCACCGACCGCCCCATACCGGCAGGCGCTTGCGGTGGTGGTCGCGGAGATCAACGCGGGTGCGTACGACAAGGGCAAGAGGCGCTTCCTTTCCGAAGCCCAGCTCTGCGCGAGGTTCGGGATTGCGCGAGAGACCGCCCGGCGGGTTGTTCGAGAGCTGCGCGAAGTTGGCCTTGTCTACACGGAGTGGGGGCGCGGAAGTTTCGTAGTCGCTCCCGAAGATCGACCAGCCCAAGAAAGCGACTAGCCCCGCCCAGGTTGGTCCCAGGCGGGGCGAGTCTGCACAAACGAGCCCTCAGCTCCTACGGTGACGGCCCCTGCCCTTGCGCAGCAACGCAACGGGGGTGTCTTCCTGCGGCGCGGCGAAATCAGAACCGCGCCGAACGATCACCGGATATGCATCGGCGTAGGTGTCGGCGACGCCTACCGGCTGCCATGCCTGCCCGTCCCACTCCACCACCAGGCGCGGGGTGTCCTGAAACAGGCAGCCCCGTTGGACCGTCGGGTCAAGAGTCAGTGCGTCTCGGACGCCAGGCGGCCGGTTGCCGTCGGCCCGCGCGGCGTACCAGTCGGACACGGTCTCGTCGTCGGGTTCGAGCACGGCTGATCCTCTCGCACGGCGTCACTCCGAGGTTATCGGCCAGCGTCGTCCGGCGGGATAGTGCCGGGCCAACCGAACAGGCCGAGGATCGGGCGCTTCCGCAGTTCATCGGCGTACGCGGTCGAGCCGTCGAACTCACGGAAGTTGGTGATTGGGTCGTCGGCGGCGTGCAGCATGGCTACGGCACAGGTGAGACAGAAGTCCTTGCCGGTGTCGAGATCCCGGAGGTTCGCGTAACGCTGACAGCCGGACCACTGGCACATTCGGCGGTGCTTGCCTCCGGTCGTGCGCTTCCGCGACATGCTGAGCCGTCCTCGGCCTCTCTATTTGGGTTCCTGGTTGAGCACCGAGAGCCGCTGTGCTGAGCGCAGGCGCAACGCGGAAGGCGCGTCGGGCTGATCGGACAGCCACTCGCCGAGCGTTCCCCGCAGTCGGCCTGCAAGGGACAAGAAGTCCTGTCCCCCGAGGTTTGGCGGAAGGGCCTCGCGCAGTTCCTCGTTGTCCTCGCCCAGGTCCAGGAGCTTCCGCAGCGCCCAGTGAACGGTCAGGAGTTGCACGCCGAAGGTGATGTGCAGGCTGTGCTCTTCGGTGCTCTGGCCCGCGTGGACCCATCCCCGAGGGATGAACAGTACTTGCCCGGCCTGCAACGTGACTTCGAAGTCCGGTGCGCTGGTCTCGAACCGTTCCTTGTCCGCCGGGTCGAATCCGATCTTGGACCAGTTGTGGTGTTCGAGTGGGTTGCGGAACGTCGGGGCGAAGATGCGCCAGAGCTTCGCGCCCTCGGTCTGCGCGATGAAGACGTGGTGGCAGTCCCAGTGCCACCCGAAGCCCTTAGCCCGACCTGCCGGGGTGAGGTAGAAATTGCCGGTCACCGGGTGGCCGAGCATGGATGACAGTTCCTTGCAGAACGTCACGATCGGCGGGTACGACCGGTGAAGGCCGTTGAGAACTAGGGTGTCCGTCAGGTGGTCGGCGGACGCGCGTTCTGCGGTAAGCACGCCGTCTCGGACCATGCCGAACCCAGCGGGGCGGATATCCGGGTCGGCCAGGATTTCGCGGGCTGCCTGCCGGCTGGCGAGCCGCTGTAGGTCTGTGGCGTCTCGCTCGTACACCGTGGGGGCCGTCGGCCATGCGTCGCGGAAGCTGTCCGGGTTGTCGACCAGCCTTGAAAGGGCTGTCTGATGCACGGTGGCTCTCCCTTCTCGTAACGTGGGGAGCGGCGACCGCCCCAGTTGCGTTGGGGCGGTCGCTGCCCATCCGGGGCGTGTCAGACGGTCAGGTGGTCGTACTGACCGGCGGCGAAGGCGGCCTTGAGCTTCGCCATCTCGCCGCGCGTCAGCTCGACCACGGCGTTCTCGTTGTTGACGTTGGCGAACGCCACCATGCCGTTCTGCATCTCGGCGAACGCCCCGCACTCGACCTTGTCGTCAAGGTGCGAGTCCATCGCCACCGACCAGTTCAGGCCGGGGTGCGACGCCGGGTCGAAGTCCACAGGCTTGCTCACGTGCGTTCCTCCTCTTGTCGGTTGGGTACGGAAAGCTGCCGTACCCAAATGGGTGTTTCAGCCCATCCCAGCCGTCCGGCCTGACCGATAGTTGCCGGTACTGGGCGGGGTAGTGCCCCGCTCCGGCTCGTTGTGGGGGAGACCACCTGTTGTGTAGACGAGTACCGGAGCGGGAGTCTTGGAGGGGTTAGCCGACCGGCTCGCCCTTGATCAGCAGGGGCAGCCCCTTGCCGTCCCGTCGGGCTTCCCACGCCTGCCCGATGCGCTGACGCTGGTAGGGCTGGGCGTACTCGTGCAACTCCGTCATGGGCACGAATCGGTGGCCGTTCAGGTGCTCGCCGGTCTTGATCCGGTCCACCTGCCGGGCCTTGAGAATGCCGCCGTTGAAGACGAAGTTGAGCCCTTCCGGGTACTCGCCGACCGGTGCGTAGTCCACCGCAACGAGCTCCCACAGATCGAGCACGAGCCCGGTTTCGATCAGCAGGTGTCGCGCGGCAGCCTCGTTCGGCGCTTCGTCCTTTTCGGCGCTGCCTCCGGGCAAGATCCATCCGTCCTTGTAGTTCGGATCGACCATGAGCACGTCTCCTGCCTCATTGAAGGCGATCACGACGCCCCCGACACGGCGAGCGGGCGGATTGGGCATGAGGGGGTTCGGATGCAACGCGCTCTCCAGTGATCAGCAGTCAGTGAGGTTCAGTGCATAAGCGCGGACGCCAGCAAGGCGGCGACGAAGGCGAAGAGGCC